>JAFGRC010000007.1 GCA_016935355.1 Bacteroidales bacterium | reverse complement strand
TGGTGGTGCAGTCCTCCGATAGGGACTTTTCAATATACTGAGACAAAAACACTTAATACTATTTTTAGTTCCTTAAGTAGTTTCAACGGTTACGATGAACGTATTGGAATGTCTGTCCGCTGCCTTCAGGGAGAACCAGTGACACCACCAAAACTAAACACGATTAACGTGTCTTCACTGACTTTTTCATCAGCCGTAAGCGGAGGCAACATTACAAGCGATGGCGGAGCCCCTGTTACTGAAAGAGGTGTTTGCTGGGACATGTCACCAAACCCGACGATCTATCACAACAGAACTTTTGACGGAACCGGTCCGGGTGCATTTACCAGTCCAATAACAGGCTTAATGCCCGGAACAACTTATTTCATCAGAGCATACGCGACAAACAGCTCAGGTACCGCTTATGGGAATGAAATTATCTTTACAACTGAATTTCCTGTATTGATATTTGACGGTTCAGGAAATAATTGCGTGGGTTCTAGGAGTTACCTCCGACTTGAAATATTTGGAGCAACACCTCCATTCACTGTTAATCTGATCAGAAACGGGGAAATTCAACCTCCAGTTACCGGATACATGCCTGGTTCTGAAATAGAAACAGGGTTTCTGGAACCAGGAATACATGTTTTTGAAATTATGTCTGTGATGGAGGCGGAATCGAATTCTATCCCACCTCATGCATTTCCTTCTCCATACTCACTTGAAATATACGACCTGCCTGATGCTTCTCCGTCATCGAATAATCTTCCGGTAATATGCAATGATGGTGTAACCGATATTACCCTGCGCTCCGGTTCGGCTAACTGTGATTTTATATATACGGCAACCTATTCCCCTTCTGTTACCTGGCTTCCGGGTAAGTCACCCGAATCAGGTGTAAGGTTTAACGGAGAAGGATCGAGGCTCGAGCAGAATCTGGCTCATACGTCCAATCAACCGGTTGTTGTAACTTATACAATAATGCCACAGATAACAGGAACATCTTCATGCATCGGGATACCGGCAATCATAAATGTTACTGTCGCACCTGAAGTAAATATCAGTCCGGTAACTGACATGATATTATGCAACGGCGAGGCTTCCCCGCCTGTTGTTTTCACAACAGTGAATACAGGAGCATTGTATACCTATACCTGGACAAGCAGCAATGCTTCGATCGGATTGCCTGCATCAGGAACAGGTTTTATCCCCTCCTTTGTTGCTGTTAATACGGCTGATTCGCCTTTACTTTCCACAATAACGGTAACTCCTCATTACAACTCCGGACCTGTTTTGTGCCAGGGTGTATCACAAAATTTTAACATAATTGTAAACCCGACTCCGAGAGTTGTTCCTGTAAATATTGAGCCTGAAATATGCAGCGGTGAATACATGCAGATTCAGCTAACATCTCCCACCGTATTTACCACAGGGATGACAACTTTTGATTATTCTGTTTCAGCGCCTGAGGGTATAACGGGTAATGCAGACCCCGGAACAGGCATAGCCCCTGGAGAGGATCTTTCCTTTCAGTATTCCAATAATACTGATACTGTGCAGACAGTCTGGTTTTATATAACACCTAAAAATGAGTCACTCGGTTGCATCGGGAATCCAGTAATTCAAGAAGTTCGAGTTCATCCCACTCCCGTGCAGGGTATACATCTTATCCGCCCTTTTACATGTGAGGAAAGTACAGGGCGTGCAGCTATTCATGCTGAGCTTTCAGAAGGAGCCGAACCTTATAGGATCTCCTGGCAGGGACCGGTTGGATTTTTTGCAGAAGATCAGGTCGATATTGATGATTTGATTGCCGGGTATTATACGGTTAGAGTGACCGACAGACTTGGCTGTACAAATGATGCTGCCATTAATGTTCAAAACTTAAGTGCATCACCACGGATTGTTCCATATCCAATACTTCCTGATATCAACATATCCTGTGCTGGAGGGGATGATGGAACAGCCCGTATTTACGTCCGTTCAGGAGTAACTGCCCCTTATTTTTATACATTATTACATAATGAAACAGATTCGGTGTGCTCCGGCTTCTTTTCTGACGTTTATAATCCCTCTGATCCATCAACTTACAGGGTCTGTGAAGGATTAACAGCTGGATTATACGAACTGAAAATACTTGATATCAACGGATGTGAAACTATAAGGTTAACCAAACTTAATGAACCGGAACCCCTTTCTATGCAGTTTACTGTTAGTGATTACAATGGAACAAATGTCACATGTCCCGGATACAATGACGGTTACATAAATACTTCTTTAATAGGAGGACTGGGGATTTTAGTCTATAACTGGACAGGTCCCGGAGGATTTAGTTCAACAGCGAAAGATATTTCCGGACTCGCGGCAGGTGAATATACCCTTACGGTTACTGATGCTATGGGTTGCAGTTTAACCCGTTCATTAATTCTTACAGGACCGGAACCACTTGATGCAGTTGTTGATCATGTTGATATATATTGTCACGGTTCAAATAATGGCACAATAAGAATATCAGAACCTCAAGGCGGGTCAGGAACCTTTGAGTTTTCAATAAAAGGGGGATCAGACTGGCATTCTATCATGGAGTTTTCAGGCCTGGGCCAGGGAATTTACGATGTAAGAATGAGAGATGCATTAAGTTCAGGTTGTGAAATGATCCTTGATTCTTCATTGGTTATCCTGGAGCCATCCGGGCTTACTGCAATTTTATCAAGTACCAATGTTTCATGCTATGGTGGAAATAATGGAATAATTAACATCACAGCAGCCAGTGGAGGATACGGAAGCCACGAGTTCAGTATAAACGGAGGTTTAAGCTGGTCCGCATCAGGTCTGTTCCAGTATCTGGCGCCTGGTGTTTACAATGTTCAAATGAGAGACGGAGATCATCCCGAATGTATTGTGATTCTTGATCCGGCTCTTACCATATCAGAACCCGCCGAACTCAGTGCAACATTGTACAGCACTGACTTAAGTTGTTCAGGAACGAATGATGGGACAATTACAATTTCAATGCCGGTTGGCGGTCATGGCACATACCATTTTAGCATAGACAGAGGAACAACCTGGCATACATCAGGCCATTTTACAGGACTAACTACAGGTACCTATAATGTTCAAATAAGAGATGCTGTTCAGCCCGGCTGTTTCAGGATACTGAATGAATTGCTGATAATTTCTCAGCCAGAACATCTTAGCGCAATAGTCAGAAAAACAGATATATCATGTGGTAATGACGGAGATGGAACCATTTTAATAGAATCGCCTTCGGGAGGATATGGTTCATATGAGTATACCATAGATGGAGGATCAACCTGGAATGCTTCCGGGCTTTTTGACGAACTAGAATCCGGATTGTACGATGTAAGAATGAGGGATAGAGCAAATCCCGCTTGTTACATTGTTTTGAATCCGGCATTGGAAATATTTCCCTCCGGGGATGCAACTTTGACGAGCAACCTGAACCCTTCTGCCATCTGCAGCGGAAGCAGATTTGTTTATGATGCCACAAGCTCAATAATAGAGGCGACACTTGACTGGACGAGGCCTGCAATTGAAGGATTGGTTGAACCGGCTGGATCAGGTACCGGAAACATCGATGAGGTACTGACAAATCTGACATCGGAACCCTTGGATGTAATATATCTTTATACTGTTGCTCACGGAGATTGCAGCAATACAAGCATAGTAACCGTAACAGTTTATCCGGCGCCCCGGGCAAGGGCAGGCGGTTCGCAAATTGTTTGCATAGGCGATTCTGTTAATGTGAGTGGGACATCTTATTCAGGCGGGATAATTAATTGGAAGTGCTACGGAAATGGGGGATTCAGTGGCTCCGAGACTCTAAACCCCACTTATACTCCCGTTCCCTCAGATGCAGGAAAAACTATACTTCTTACAATGACAGTAACCGGAACCGGCTCATGCAGTCATATGAGTGATTCTGCACATTATTGGGTGATAGTCAGGGAACCCCAAACCATAACATTTAACACGCTTGCTGAAAAGGTATACGGTGATCCGTCTTTCGAACTAACAGCAAGTTCAAGTTCTTCTCTTGACGTTAACTTTACCTGTAACAATGATTCAGTTATTGTTATTTCCGGAAAAACCGTCACTATAAAAGGAGCCGGAACAGCTACTATCTACGCCCATCAATCAGGGAATGATTTTTATTGTCCCGCACTTCCGGTCTCCCTTACAATCACGATCGATCCGAAGCCCATTAGTGTTATGGCCGATACAGCATTAACTAAAACCTATGGTGATGCTGATCCTGTTCTTTCTTACTCAGTATATCCCGGATTGGCGGGCACTGACAAATTGCAGGGTAACCTCAGCCGTGAGGATGGTGAGAACGCAGGAAGAAACTATGTTATTTATCAGGGTACTCTGAACGCTGGTCCTGATTATAATATGACTTTTATTCCCGGAAGGATGTTCATTAATCCTAAACCTGTAACGGTGACACCAAATCCCGGACAGAACAAGACTTATGGATCAGATGACCCTGTACTTGAATTCATGATTGATCCTGATCTGGTTAAAGGTGATGTTGTTTCCGGGGCACTCACTCGTTCGCCTGGCGAAAATGCAGGATCTTATCTTATAAAAAGAGGAACACTTTCTCTGGGGAATAATTATTCTCTTATATATTTTCCCGGTTATTTCACAATAAACAAAGCTTTTTTGACTGTTATTGTCGACAGGAAGGAACGCACATACCTCGAAAATAATCCGGAATTTGGAATATCTCTTTTGGGATTTGTCCGGGGCGAGGATGAAAGAGTGGTTGATACATTGCCTTCATTAGATCCACTGCCCGACGCCATGTCTGATGCCGGTGAATATGTCATTACGGCATCAGGAGGGTTAGACAATAATTACTCATTCAACTATTTAAATGGATCGCTTACTATAAATAAAGCCAAACAGGAAATTTTAAGCTTCAACCCTCTTCCTAAATTTTTAAGGACTACACAGAGATTTCCCCTTGAAGCTTCGTCATCAAGCGGCCTGGCAGTAACATTTGTTTCGTCAGATGCAGATAAAGCCACTATAGAAGACGATGTCTTAACCATTATCAAAGAAGGTGCGGTAAATATCTATGCAATACAGGAAGGAGACAAGAACTGGAATCCTGCGCCAGCTATTTATCAGACTGTCATCGGGCAGCCGACATTCGATAATGTTACCTCTTTGTTTACACCGAACAGTGATGGGATGAATGATCACTGGCATATAGTAAACATTGAAGATTTTGGAGCAGTTGAGGTAAAAGTCTATAACCGGTTTGGCAAATTGGTTTACGAATCCTCTGATTATAAGAATGACTGGAAAGGCGATTTTAATGGCAGTCCCCTTCCTGAAGCTTCTTATTATTATATTATTAAATCTGCCAAGAAAGGTGTGGTTAAAGGGGTTGTTAATATAGTAAGATAAAGTGCATATCTCTCAATATGCCTGGTCTGTCACTGGCACTAAGGAGGGACGATTAAAAACAGCTTAAAACGGCAAAAAATGAAAAGAATAGCATTTTTAGTTTTGATATTGCTGGTAAAAACAGATATCTATGGCCAGCAGTTCCCCTTCATGGAGGGATATAATATGAATCCGTTTTCAATGTCACCGGCTTATGCCGGCCTCTGTAATCCAAAAACTGTTTTTGTGGATTACCGGTCCGACTGGGTAGGTGTTGAAGGTGGTCCTGTAACATACCAGTTAAGTTACAATGACAGACTGTTCAAAAGAGTAGGTATTGGCGGACGCTTTATTTATGATATGACCGACATTTTCAAGCAAACGATAATCCTGGGTACATATACTTACGAGGTAAGGCTAATGAAATATCATAGTCTGCATTTGGGATTATCCGCCGGCATGTTCAGGAATTCTATCGATCTCGCAAAATACTATAGCGATCCCGGATTTGTTGCCGATAACGTTTTGTTATATGGATTTCAGGAATCGAAAATCAAATTTGCAACTGATTTCAGCGCTCTTTACCGCTATCGGGATATTGAAGCGGGAATATTGTTTTCTAATGTAATGTTTGGATCAGCGAGATATAACAGTTCAGATATTGCTTACAAACCGACAAAAAATTACCTGGTGAATTTGTCGTATAACTATAATTTTGACAGGTTTTGGGCATTGAAGCCTTTTGTCATGCTTAGGGGAGGCCAGAATTATCCTGTTCAACTTGAACTTGCCTCGCAGATAAGTTATGATAAAAGTTACTGGGGTACAGCTGTTTTCCGAACCGGAGGAGTCTGGGGTCTTGGACTCGGGGGCGAGATAATTAAAGGTGTTTTATTAAATTATTCTTATAATTTCAGCTCAAATGTGTCATTGAACTCCTTTGGAAGTCATCAGGTAACCCTTGGTGTCAGATTGACCGAATTAGGTTCCTCAAATCAAAAAACAGGCATTAAACATAAATAATGAAGCGATAAATATTTTGAGATTGGGGTATAAAAAATGCAGAATAAGGTTTAAATCTTATTCTGGATTTTGTTTTTGATTCTATAGTTTCCTGTCCGAAAGCCTGGTGTAATCATCCTCCGGATAACTGCCGGGATTAAGGGTTTGTTGAACTGAATCATTGTAGTCCTGCCAGCGCGAGTCCTCTATGGCAGTAACACGGACAATACCAACATCCGATAACTGGCTGCTTAAACTGAACCCGGTGGAAATTGCATTAAGTACTTCATCAGGCAGCTCAGGAATGTACAGACCGCCGGCATCAGGATGTACTATCTTCCATTCCCCGATCTGATTGTTAAAGGATATCTCGGTCAGAAGCTGGGTGAATCCATCATTGTTATGACTTATCGAAGGCATGTTTCCGGGAATATGATTCACCATAAGACCTGCATCGAGATATGAAGGGCCGGTGGCTATCGATCCGCTTCGGTAAATACTTTTCTGCATCCTTTCAGCAGACGGAGTTCTGACATAAGTCGTTGTAAAAGACGACATCTGGGGAAGTCCATCAGGTACGAATACTTCAACATCGTTATCCGGAAAAATTGTCTGATCCCGAAGGGCAAAAATCTCTATGGATCCTTTACTTCCATGCGCAGTTATATCGATATCGGTTTGATTAAGGGGGTCTTTCAGGATGATATAACCTGACATATCATCATTAAGCCCGCCAAGAGATATTGCATACTCAGCCAGGGGCTCATCAGGTATGTCAACAAGCTTGTAACCGGCTTCTTCTCCCTGCTGAAGACAAACATAGAAACAGGTTCCGGAAATATAGCTGTCATATCCCGGCTGGGCACACGGAACCTGAAGAATGTTCTGGGTATGACAGTGGCGCTGGTTGTTGGCGGAACGGGTAACAATTTCGAACGGCGGTATTTCTGTAAAAACGATATTCCCTATTCGTTTTAAAGAAGAAGAACTAATGACCAATCCGGGATTGAAAACACTGTAGAGATCAACATCCGTTCCGGGATAAATGCCGATAAAGCTGTAAAGAGTCCAGCTTATTACTTCATTCTGAGGATTTTTCAGGATGTTCAGCAGATGAAGGTTAACCTGATCGCCTGTTATCTTATCGCCCCGCTTCAGGATAAATTCCTGACCCCTTGTCAGTTCAGAAAATATAGGAACTGATTCCTTATTTTCAATAATTACAAACCCCTGATAACCGTGATTCCAGTTTTCAGTATCAATTGTTGTCAGTACTTCTTCCGGGTCATATTTTTCCGGCTTGTCGCAACCTGTAAACAGACTCACGAAAAGCAGGTGGAAGACAAATAATCGTCCTGATAATTTCATAATTATTGCCACAGTTTTATCATTCTATGGCTAAATTAATAAAAATATTGGTAATGAATAAATTGACTTGGGTTTAACAAAGGTGTAAATTTGATATTGTAACACGGACATTCAAACTGAAATCTTAAAAATTGACGGGGAACATCATCTGTCAGGATATTATTGGTTCTGTTCCCCGGACTTATTTCTCTGTTAGACTTAATAACCAGATGAAATTTTACTCTGTCATGAAAATAATTAATGAATTCGGATTGCTGATCCTGACTGTTACCGGTTTATTTGCCTTTTTAATTACAAATGGTCAGTCAGTATTACCGGAATCCAGGCATTACAAACTGGAAAAAATGGCCGACGGTGTTTATGCAGCAATACATAACAACGACGGCGGTTATGCAATATGCAATGCCGGGATAATTGATATGGGTGACAGGACAATTGTTCTGGATCCTTTTATGAGTCCTGCGGCAGCCAGGGATCTGAAGCATCATGCTGTATATTTAACCGGCAAACCGGTAACTCTTGTATTTAATCTTCACGGACACAGCGATCATACCGGGGGCAATCAGGTATTTGTTCCAGGTGCCGATATCATCAGTACTCCCAACGCCCGGGAGTACATAGAAATCACCTTTGACAGGGAATTCGAAGAAAACAGGAATTCAGCTCCGGGAGAACTAGTTAAAATTCAAAAACAGCTCATGACCGCATCCGGCAAGGAAAAGGTTGAACTGACTTTGATGGAAGACCAGTACCGGGCAATAGTGGAATCTCTTCCAGAACTGAGAAAAACCCTGCCGAATATTACCATTAGCGATACTCTAATAATTCATGGTTCAAAAAGAAAGCTTGTTGTTATTCCGGTTGGAACAGGTCATACAGATGGTGATATGGTTGTATATCTTCCTGACGATGATATCATTTTTATGAGCGACCTGGTATTTGCCGGATTCCATCCGTATTTTGGAGATGGCAATACTGAATCCTGGATAGACATACTTAAAGATATATCCAAATTGAGGCCGGAATTGGTAGTTCCCGGTCATGGTCCGGTAAGCGATATCAATTCAATATACTCAATGGTTGATTATATTGAAACGCTGACTAATCTGGTAAACAAGGAAATTGCCTCAGGAAGCAATGAAAACAGGGTAATGCAGTTACCGTTACCGGAAAAGTTCAACGATTATCTGCTATCTGTTTTCTACAGGATTAATCTGAGATTCCTGTACAGAAAACAGACTGTAGAAAAGAGTAACTTGAAGGACTGAAAAGTATTCTTACCATATCCTTAATATCTCCTGGAATATTGATATCATTTTTCCGAACCCGGATTTGCCGGTAATGGGAATGCAGGCGGTGTCATATCAATCTCTCCCTGTTGCTCCAGAAGCTTCAGCGCTTCCCTGACAGCTCTTTCCAGCTGGGGATCCAATCCTTTTGACAGGGAAACAGCATCCTGCCTTACTTCAATGTCTGGAGGAACACCTTCATTTTCGGCAATCCATTTTTTACTGACAGGATCATAGACTGCATTGTCGGGTGCCGTTAATGCCAACCAGATAATAACCTTCCTTAATGTTCAGTCCCGGACGGTAGAGCGGACCGGATAAATCAGGATTCCAGCTTTCAGAGGTGTAGATCCTGCTTATCTTCCAGTAATTGTTTTCAGCCACCAGGTCTGCTCCAAGCAGTCCGCTCAAAGGTCTGTCGGTCTCAGGGTAATCACCTCCGCCTACAAAGCTATGACCGACTGAAAGTTCTCCGTTCATCTGGTCGAGGACACATGTAAGATCAGCCCTGTGCCTTACAAACGGGATCAAGGGGGCATACCTGCCCGAAGCTGAGGCAGTGTTCATTATTTTCAAGTCGCTTCCTACTGAATTTATTACCCGGCATGTGTCAGAGAATTTGATTTTCTCAGGGACTCGATCGTTTCCTTGATCAGGTCATATTCCAGGGTTTCAGTATTCAGAATAATTCCTTCAAAACGACCAAGTGAACATGAACCGCAGTTTATATACCGCTTTTTCCTGTTCATATAATATGTATGATGAGATTCAAGTTTGTGTGTATGCCCCAGTATCAATACGTCACACTCTTTCAGCTTCCTGAGTGCATATGTAAGATAATTGAGGGTGTTATATTTCTTTGGAATGACACTTATTCCTTCATTACGCTTTAGAATATTAAAGTAAAGGTCCATCATGAATTTTAAATTTGACGTTCTTTTCAGTAAAAAGAAAATAAACTGCCCTAAGGACCTGCCCAGGAAATTTCCATTAAGCCAATCCGCATTGTGACCATGTTCAATGTGGATAACCTGTCCGCTTGAATTTGTGATTCTGTAAAATTCTTTACCAATAATATTCAAAATATCATGATTTCCTTTCAGAATAATGAATTTACTATTCAGAAGATATCTCACTAATAACGGTCTGGCCTTTCTGATTTCATAAAAAGAGTATTTTAAAAGCTCAAAAATATCGCCATTCAGTATTATTCTGTTGACGGAATATAGTTCTCTGAACTTCTCAATACAACCAATGAACTC
>JAFGRC010000051.1 GCA_016935355.1 Bacteroidales bacterium | reverse complement strand
CCGGTCGTATTTTTCATTAAACCGGTCGTAATTCAACTCATAAAACACAAAAGAAAAAATAAGGATGCTGCATGCAAAACCCACGGCCAAACCGAAAATATTAATCAGCACGTATGACTTATGCCGGAATATATTTCGAAGGGCTGCCTTGATATAATTCCTTAACATGACGGTTGATATTTTTTAAAAAGACGACCAAACCTTACAAATGTTGCACAAGATAATTAGGGATTTTTAGATATTTTTGCCAATTGACTGAAATTATTCCCATAATGAACAAATACATCAATCTGATTCTGCAAAAGAAAGGTTTTATCATCGATATGGATGGCGTGCTGTATCATGGTAATAAATTGTTACCCGGAGTGAAGGAATTTGTGGAATGGCTGGTTTCATCCGAGAAGAAATTTCTCTTTCTGACCAATTCAAGTGAACGTACACCTCGTGAACTGAAAGAAAAACTTCAACGGATGGGTATTGATGTTGCAACAGATTCATTTTATACAAGCGCCCTGGCTACAGCCATGTTCCTGAATGCCCAGAAACCAAGGGGCAGCGCCTACATAGTCGGAGATGCAGGCTTAATCAACGCTTTGTACAATGTCGGATATACCATGAATAATGTAGATCCTGATTATGTTGTTATTGGAGAAACGCGCAGTTACTCGTATGAAATGATTGAAAAAGCGATCAACCTCGTAATGCAGGGGGCCCGACTCATTGGCACCAATCCCGATCTTACAGGTCCGGGAGAACACGGAATTGTCCCGGCTACAAAATCCCTGATCTCCCCGGTAGAAATGGCAACCGGCAGACAAGCCTATTTTGTCGGAAAACCCAATCCGCTCATGATGCGAAATGCCTTGAAAAAAATCAAATGCAGCCGGGAAGAGACTGTCATCATTGGCGACCGGATGGATACCGATATCATTGCAGGAATTGAATCAGAGATAGATACGTGTCTCGTGCTGAGCGGTATTACATCACGGTCGATTGTTAACCAGTTCCCTTACAGACCAACATATATTCTGAACGGAGTGGCGGATCTTGTTACAAAATCATAGCGATGTTAAGAGAAGAAATCGATAGGATCAGAAATGAAGTGGCTTTTTATATGCGCAGACTTTATAAAAAAGGGCTCACCACTGCTCTCGGAGGAAATATAAGTGCAAAACTTGAACATGGTATCTTAATCACGCCTTCATCCACTGATAAAGGCCTCGTCAGAAAGTCGCAAATCGGATTTCTCTCCTTTGACACAGATGGTATGAAAGCTCTTTCTGCCTTTAAACCTACTATTGAAAGTTATATGCATCTGGAACTGTACAAGATCAGACCCGATATCAATGCTGTTGTGCATGCCCACCCTCCCCTTGCATCAGCTTTTACGGCTATGAACAGTAAAATTAATTGTAATCTGATTGCAGAATCAAGGGCTGTCCTGGGTTCACCGGTAATTGCAGATTATGCACCTATGGGAAGCAAAGAGCTTGCAGCTGTAGTTGCCGATGCAGCACGGAATGCGAATGTGATCCTGTTAAAAAATCATGGTGTGGTATGCCTGGGAGAGAACCTGCTTACGGCGTATAGCAGAATGGAAGTACTTGAAGCCGCTGCAAAAATGACCATCATCACAATGCTGTTAAATGATTCCTGTCCCTTAAGCAAAGACCAGATCCGGGAAATTGACCGGTTGCTGTCAAAATATGTATAAATTAGTTGCATATTCAGCGTTCCGTCTTCCGTTTTCCATGTTCAATTACAATATAACATGCTGAACAGTATTGAACTATGTATCATGAAACATGGAACAATACTGACTTTCGTCGTTTACCTTTTAAACTCACTGATTTAGACGATAACCCTCTGCAAATTCATGGGAAATATAATTGTCGTAGTTCAGGCATACATGTGTGGCAAATTCCACAGCATTGCCCACGATGGTGTTCCACATTTCACGGTCAAGTTGCGGCAGCTCCTTATGACCAATGTCATATTTAAACAATGAATATACGATCCCGGCATTAAAATTATCTCCCGCACCTATTGTGCTCACAGGATCAATGGTCTTTACGGGAAACATTTCCTGCACATGCGGTGACCTGACAAATATTCCCTGTTTGTTTGCAGTATATAGTAAATTCTGGCATTTGTCACTTATTTCGCTATAAACATCATCTGCATGGTCAGCGCCCAAAATAAATGAAAAATCCTCATTGGATCCCCTTACGATGTCCGCATATGAAAAATTCTCAAAGATCAGAGGCCTTAATGCCGGTAAACTGTGCAAATGTTGCTTCCTGAAATTCGGATCATACATTACGATGGCTTTTTTCCGTTTTGCCTGTTTGATGAATTCCAGCAATTTGTCCCGCACTTCAAAGGTCACTGCATAAATGGAACCAAACAGGACAATATCATTTTCATGTATTTCGGGGAAATTGACGGCAAGCCGTTTTTCAGGATAAATCTTATAGAAATCATAAGAGGCATCGTTATTCTGGTTTAAGAATGCCAGTGCAAGTGATGACTTTCCATCATAATATCGGTACACATATTCAGTTGACACATTGTTTTCCTTCAGAAAAGTACTGATGTAATTACCAACCTCATCCATCCCATATTCCCCTAAAAAGTAAACAGGCAGGTTAAGACGTCCCAGCGTGACTGCACTGTTTAAACATGCACCACCTGCCTTTGCAGTTACCGGCATATTGTTTTTGAACAGAATGTCGAGCACCGTCTCACCTATTGTATATATCTTCCTCATATTCAAAAGTATCACATATGACATGCACTACCGAAGGTAATTAATTTTCTTTGATAATTGTATAAGAAGACGGCATTTTCGCTATGCCTGATCTGCTGAATTGTCAGTTTGGCGGGAAGTTCCCGGTCTTGAATATCAGGAATTCAATTTCATGAACTTTAATTAATTACAACATAGGTATGGTACCGGTAATTTATTTTGGTATATTTATTGACAGGTCATTTCTTTTCAAACTTTAATATGATGTTAGTATGAACCTTTTTAGATCCATGGATATTCAGTCTGAACCCAAAAAGGAAAACACCGGCAACCAGTCGCCATCCGAACATGTTAAATGCATAATTATCGGATCCGGACCGGCAGGATACACGGCTGCAATTTACGCTGCAAGGGCTAATCTGAAACCTGTCCTGTACAAAGGTATACAACCCGGGGGACAGCTTACAACGACAACGGAAGTGGAGAACTTTCCGGGATACACCGAAGGTGTGAGCGGCCCAAAAATGATGGAAGACCTTGAAAAACAAGCTGAACGCTTCGGCACCGAGGTACGCTGGGGTATCGTTACCGATGTCGATTTTTCAAAACGCCCCTTTATAGTGATTGCTGACGACGAACGTACCCTTGAATCGGATTCAGTTATCATAGCTACCGGTGCAACAGCACGTTATTTGGGACTGGAAAGCGAGGAGAAATTCAAGGGCTCCGGAGTTTCAGCCTGTGCTACCTGTGACGGTTTCTTTTACCGGGGCAAGGATGTTGCAGTTGTCGGCGGAGGAGACTCTGCATGTGAGGAAGCGCTTTACCTTGCCGGTATGTGTCGTAAAGTATATATGATCGTCAGGAAAGATCACCTGCGTGCATCCAGCATCCTGCAAAAAAGGGTTTCTGAAACTCCCAATATTGAAATCCTGTTTGAAAGAAACACAAAGGAACTCCGTGGCGATAAAGTTCTCGAAGAAGCGGTACTTGTTAAAAGAATGGGACAACCGGACGAAAGTGAGGAAGTGATTAAAATAGAGGGCTTTTTTCTTGCAATCGGACACATACCGAATTCCGATATTTTCAAAAAGTATCTTGAAACCGATGATATAGGGTATATCAAAACCACACCCGGAACAACGAAAACCAAAATACCCGGCATATTTGCCTGTGGTGATGTTCAGGACAAAGTATACCGGCAGGCCGTCACGGCAGCCGGATCGGGATGCCAGGCAGCAATCGATGCAGAAAGATACTTGTCCCGGCAATTATAATCGGCATCTTTGTGCTAATTGGTATTGCCATATTGTCATGGGGTATTTACACAGCATTTAAAAAAGGAGGTTATTTTATTGGTACTCCCACGAGACTGGTATATTACCGGAATGGAAATATTGGCTGACAGTTCATTTGAGCAGTTCCTGACAATCAAATATTTCTTTATATTTGCTAAACAGACAGATTAAATATTTAAAACCAGGAGAAAAAAATGACAGACAAAAAAACATCAAAAAAGGTAACCAGGGTGGAAGGCGGAGAAACTCCATCCACCTCTGCGACAAATGAGACAAAATCTTTTGTTCCGGATGATGAAAGCAAGGCTAAGTCCAGAACCCTGCGCATCATAGCGATTATTTCCTTTGTTGTGGCTATAGGTTTTGAAATCGGAGCAATTCTTCTGCTGAGAAAAGCGCCCGTCAATACCGCCAGGCTTATCATCCTGATTGTGGCAGCTTTAATTTTTGCATTAATCGGTTCGGTCCTGTGGAAAAGGTCAAACCGGCTTGATCCCGCATCGGAAAAAGACAAGGTTAAATTTTTCATCCAGAACCAGTTGGGAGCCATTATCAGCATCATTGCCTTCCTGCCCCTTGTTATTCTCATATTCACAAACAAAAACATGACGGGCAAGCAAAAAGGCTTTGTCGGTTCAATTGCTGTTATAGCATTGTTACTTGCTGGTGTGGTAGGTGTTGATCTCAATCCTCCGTCGCAGGAACAGTACCTTGAGCAGACGCAGGAGGTCGAGTCGCTCATGAATGGTGTGAATCATGTTTACTGGACGCGATATGGCACCAGCTATCACCTGTATCTGGATTGCTCATATATCAATACTGACAGGACCGATGAGATTTTTGAAGGTACTGTCGCACAGGCAAGAGAACTTAAGAACATCACCGATCTTTGCGATCGTTGCGAAGCCAGAGCCATCAGAGAGCAAGGACTGGATGTGGAAGAACCGGAGCCTGCAATGCAGCCGGATTAAGAAAAGTTGTATTCCGGAACATAACATTACCGGATGACAGACCAAACAACAGGACTGCCATTTATGAACCTTCCGCCAGTTTATTAAGCGGAAAGCTATTTTACTGTTCTATTATAATGGAACATGACCGTTCAATTACTGATATCGAATATTTATTGAGAACAATTTGTTAATTCTGATATTCGGTGTAATTTTGGCCGGTTTTTGTAGAAGCGATATTCATGTATTCCAACAGGCCTTTTTTTGGTTCGAGGAGCCGATCAAAACTGATCAATAAAACCATCCGGCCGGTTATTGATTACTTTTTGCTCCTGGTACTTCTTTTAATGTTGGTAAAAGTTATTATTGTAATTGGTTTTGAGCAGGATCCACAAGTACCTGAGCGTTCTGAGATCAAATATTACCAGTGGCTGTTCACTTCAATCGGCCTTGCTTACCTGTTGCGTTCGATAATATCTGCAGGTTATAAAAGTTTTTCAACTGACTTTTTTATCTTTTCAGCAACAGGACTGTTCATATTTTTTCTCTTTACTTTGGATATCGACAGCAATGTCGCATGGCTGAATAATCATTATTCATATGCTCTTTTGATACTGGGATTGTTTGTTTTCGAGCTTTCGCGGTTCGATATAAGGGGTGCAACACTGGTATTGAATCCGGCCCAGCTTTTTATGCTCAGCTTCGGGTTTCTGATTGTTATTGGGGCAGCTCTCTTAAAACTCCCAAATGCCACCACCTCCCCAATAACTTTGGTTGACGCACTCTTTACATCTACCAGCGCGATATGTGTGACAGGACTAATTGTGGTGGATACAGCCACACAGTTTACGGTACTTGGCAAGAGTATCATATTAATACTGATTCAGACCGGTGGCATAGGTATCATGACCTTCACAAGCTTTTTCGGCTTCTTTTTCAGGGGAGGTTCAACATCATTCTCTGAAAGATTTGTATTGAGCGAATTCTTTAGTGAGGATAATATTTCTGAAATAAGAAAAACACTGGCTAAAGTGATATTTATCACCTTGCTGTTTGAAATGATCGGGGCAATCTTTCTTTACCTTACTCTGGACAAAGGATATTTTACCGGTATGGGTGAAAGGATCAGGTTTTCGGTATTTCACTCCGTTTCGGCTTTTTGTAATGCTGGCTTTTCAACTTTGACCGATGGAATGAATGATCTCAGGGTCCGTGGCACCTATCCTGTTCTATATGTGGTAAGTTTCCTTGTTATTCTTGGCGGGATCGGGTTTCCAATCCTTTTAAACCTGTATACATTTGTTAAATATAAATTTCTTAATTTATTATCGGTCCTGAGGTTTGGCAGAAAGAAGGACTTTATCCCCATGATGATCAGTATTAATTCACGGCTGGTTATTTACACAACATTATTCTTACTTACGGCCGGAACATTCTTTTTTTTCACATTTGAAAGCAACAATACACTTGAGGGTATGGATCTGTCCGGTAAAATTGCCCATTCCTTTTTTGGCAGTGTAACACCGCGTACGGCCGGATTTAATGCTGTGACGACGGAACAATTATCCATTGCTGCAATTGCGCTGACCATTTTCCTGATGTGGATCGGAGCTTCTCCTGTTTCAGCCGGCGGCGGTATCAAAACCAGTACATTTGCAATTGCGATATTAAATGCTTTCAGGATAGCCCGTGTGAAAAACCATATTGAATTCCACAAAAGGGAGTTCCATGAACGTTCGGTTGACAGAGCTTTTGCAATCATCACACTCTCTCTGGTAATATTGGGATGTTTTTCAGTGGTCATGTATCTTATGGAACCGGACAAAGGTCCGCTCAGCATACTTTTTGAATGTGTTTCAGCCTTCAGCACGGTCGGATTATCCCTGGGCATTACACCACTACTGGCTGATCCGTCCAAGATTCTGCTTATCATACTGATGTTTATGGGACGAATGGGTATACTGACCCTGCTTTTTGCCCTGTTCAGAAGCAGTAAAACCTTGGTTTACAGGTATCCCAAGGAAAACATTGTAATAACCTAAAATAACAGTATAATGAACTTTATTATAATCGGACTGGGAAATTTTGGTGCATCACTGGCAAAAAAACTGACCGCTTTAGGACATGATGTAATTGGCGTGGATAAAGACATGGAGAAAGTCGAATTTTTTAAGGACAAGATCACAAACACCGTAAGTATGGATATTACGGATATACATGCTTTGAAAACCCTGCCCTTAAAGGATTGTGATATGGTTGTAGTTTGTATTGGCCACGATTTCGGCTCTTCGGTAATGACATCAGCCCTGCTCAAAAAGCTTGGGGTTCAAAGGATATATGGTCGCGAAAGCGCTTTGGTGCATAAAACTGTATTAAATGCAATTGGGGTTTCGGATACCATAAATCCTGAATATGATACCGCAGTGGCTTTTGCTGAAAAGCTTATCATGCCTGGTGTCTGGAGCATTTATAGCGTCTCTGACGATGTTAAAATTGCTGAAATCAGCATACCTGAAGAATATATCGGAAAGAACCTTTCTCAGATTGATGTGAATCAATTGGAGGATTTGCATATACTGGCTGTAAAGTACCCTGACAGGAAACAATCGACTCCATTGCTTGATAAATGGCTGGCAATTGAAATGAACTATCCTCAAACCGATATGATGCTTGAAAAGGAAATGCGTTTGATTGTTATGGGAAAGAATAAGGATATTATGAATTTTCTGAAACTATAGCGCCTTCATCTTTTCCCTTCATCAGGCGACCACGGGTATTACCTGAATTATAATGCTCAGGCTGATCGTTCCCGGGTCGATTCCTGTCCAAGTAACATGAATTATCCTCAATAAAACCTTACTTTTGGCTGACTGAAACATTATGAAAATCCTTTGGAAATATCTGAAACCGCAGCAGTGGCTCATCATCCTTTCGCTGTCACTGGCCGGCATCAGCCAGCTGCTGAGTCTTGTTGATCCGCTGATTTTTGGCAGAATCATTGATGAATATACCACTCAACCCGGTAACCGTTCAGAGAATGAACTGGTAAAAGGAGTGCTTTTCTGGCTGGGAGTGGCTATTGCCATTGCTTTACTGGCGCGTATTGCCAAATCTTTCCAGGAATATTTCACACGGCTGACGGTCCAGAAATTTGGCATGCAAATTTTCAATGACGGATTGAGGCAAACGCTTCGTTTATCTTTCCAAGAGTTTGAAGATCAACGCAGTGGAGAAACATTATCAATACTGCAAAAAGTGAGAACTGACACACAGCAGTTCATTTATTCCTTCATCAACATTCTATTTTCGTCAGTCGTGGGAATCGGATTCCTGATCTGGTACGCGGTTACAAAAAACTGGATGCTTTTCCCTGTTTTTGTCATTGGCATCGTTATGCTGGGATCAATGACCGGTCTGCTCAGCAAAAAGATCAAGATCACACAGCGGTCCATCAACCGTGAAACCAACAAAATGTCGGGTGTTATTACCGAATCCCTCAGAAACATTGAGCTTGTCAAAAGTCTGGGCCTTACTTTTCCTGAAATCAAACGTTTACGGGAACATACTTTAAAAATCTTTGAACTGGAAATGAGTAAAGTAAGAAAGGTGCGGACGCTGACCTTTCTGCAAGGTACCATGCTGAGCATCCTGAAGCAGTCCATTCTGTTCATACTGCTCTGGCTCATCTTCAGGAATGTTTTAACAACCGGGGAACTTATCGCCATGCAATTCATTTCCACCTCAATATTCGGACCTTTGCAGAATCTTGGCAGTATCATTCTCAGTTACCGGGAGGTGGAAGCTTCCGTAAGCAATTTTGACCAGCTGATGAGCAGGCCGGTGGAACGAAGACCTGAAAATCCTGTTGAGATTGGCGAATTGCACAGCATCCGTTTCAACAATGTTGTTTTTAATCATAAAACAGCGACTTCCAACGCCATTGACAAAATATCGTTCCATGTGCGGATTGGGGACACAATAGCTTTTGTCGGACCATCAGGATCAGGTAAATCCACACTGGTAAAATTGTTGGTCGGATTGTATAAACCCGTCAGCGGTGAGATTTATTTTAACGAACATTCTTCTGCTGTGATCCGGTACAATGAATTGCGCAGGCAGATCGGATTTGTCACACAGGATACCCAGTTGTTTGCAGGAACCATTAAAGATAACCTGATATTTGTAAAGCCAGATGCTACCGACGGTGAGATGCTGGATGCTTTGTCCAAAGCTTCCTGTAATTCTTTACTGGCAGGTTCATCCGATGGAATCAATACAGTCATCGGAGAAGGAGGCATGAAGTTATCGGGTGGCGAGAAACAACGCATTGCTATTGCAAGAGCGCTTTTACGGCACCCCCGGTTGCTGATCTTTGATGAAGCGACTTCTTCTCTTGACTCCTTAACGGAAGAAGATATTACCTGTACGATCAGGAATTTTTCCGGAAGCAGGGAGCGGATCACCGTGTTGATTGCACACCGGTTATCGACCATCATGCACGCAGATGTGATCTACGTCCTGGAAAAAGGAAAAATTACTGAGACGGGTTCGCACGAAACGTTGCTGTCACAAAAAGGTTTATATTTCGCCATGTGGCGCCAGCAAATCGGAGAAAGAAGGTATTCTGACGTACATGAACCTGTAAAAAGAATTTACTGAACAACAGCATATGCCAATTCCCTGATATGGAGATATGCACCTCCATTTTTTATCAAATACAACCTGGCCCATCCTCTATTAATATGCGTTATCCCGGGTCACATCAGGACTTCCCTGATTGCTTCGGCAATCAGAGGGATACCTTTCCGGATCTTATCTTCAGAAGTATTGCAAAACGACAGTCTTATCTTATCATTGACAGTTTCATGGGGATCAAACGTTTTCCCTGAAACACCGACAGCACCTTTTTCAATGGCCTTATTCAAAACATCCGTTGCATCGGAACCCTCAGGCAACTGAAGCCATATATAAAATCCGCCTCTCGGAACATTGAAGGTAACACTTTCAGGCATATGTGCCTTTAATACTTCGACCATTACTGCTGCCCTTTTTTTATATTCACCCCTGACCTTTTTGACATAATCATATACCATCCCGGATTCCAAAAATTTATGTGCAAGCATTTGCGTATAGCTGGGCGAACAGGCATCCAGGGTTTGCTTGATCAATTCGCACTTCGTATAAATTTCTTCGGGAACAAGCATCCAGCCAAGTCTGAGACCAGGTCCCAGTATCTTTGAAAAGGATCCGGTGTAGCAAACATCGATTCCCTCAGGATTGATTTCCTTGATGGATTTCAGATGTTGTCTGTCTTCCTCATAAAAATACAGATCGCTGTAAACATCGTCTTCAACAAGTGGGATGTTCCGGTTTGTTAAAATATCAATCAAAGCTTTTTTGTTATCCTGTGTATAAAGTATACCGGAAGGATTGTGGAAATTGGGTGTAATATAAATCATTCTGGGCTTTATGTCAGTCCGTTCAATCTGGGTCTTCAGCCCCTCCATGGAAATGCCTTCAGGTGTAAGCGGAACGGGAATCAAATCAGCCTGGTACGATTTAAAGACTGTCATGGCTCCGATAAAACAGGGATTCTCAACAATTACCGGATCGCCCGGTTCAACAAATGTTTTTACCAGGATATTGATGGCCTGGATCGAACCTGTTGTGATCAGGAGCCTGTTGGCATCAACGGGCAATCCTTTCTTCCTGAGGAATGTGGACAAAGAATCCAACAGTTGTGGCAAACCATTGGTAGGACAATATTGCATGGCAATCTGTTTTTCTTTATTGCTCAGATTATGATAAATAATATCCAGCTCTTTCAGGGGAAACAGATCATTATCAGGCATTCCACCCGAAAACAATATTATTCCCTGTTTGTTGGCGAGACCCATTAAGTCACGTATCTCTGAAGAGCGAAGATTGCTGACCGATTTTGAAAATGTTGCCATATTAAAAGATGTTAATTTAATGAATTGTTTTCCCGTTGTTATAAAGGTAATGATATTTCATAAATATCGCCCGGTCCTGAATATATCTTGAATGAAGCCTGAACCGTGAGGGAGAATTGAAATATCTTTAGGTTTGTTATCAGATTTAACGTTATCTCTTATATATTGTAATTTTCTGTCTGACGGAAAAAATATAAAGTTTCCCTGTAATTTTATGAATTTTTTATATCTTAGTGCCCTTTATCTTTTGTAAAGATTTGATATATATAATTAATAATTAACTGATTGGATGTATGGCAAAAATTAAGAAAGTATATCTCGACGAATCAGAGATGCCAAAGCAATGGTACAATCTGGCACCTGATTTACCAACGCCCCTGCAACCTCTTTTGGGACCTGATGGCAAACCGATCACACCGGATATGCTCGCTCCGGTTTTCCCGATGAACCTGATTGAGCAGGAAGTAAGTACGGAACGGTGGATCGATATTCCCGAGGGGATCCTTGAAATGTTGACCATCTGGCGGCCATCGCCTCTTGTAAGGGCATATGCCCTGGAAGCTGCACTGAAAACTCCGGCCAGGATCTATTACAAGAATGAAAGCCTTTCACCCGCCGGAAGTCATAAACCCAATACAGCTGTTGCACAGGCATGGTATAACAAAGAATTCGGGATCAAACGGATCACAACCGAAACAGGTGCAGGACAATGGGGAAGTGCCCTGGCATTTGCCTGTGCACTTCTGGGACTTGAGTGCAAGGTATTTATGGTCAGGATCAGCTTTGACCAGAAACCCTTCCGAAAACTGCTCATGAATACCTGGGGTGCAACCTGTATAGCCAGTCCCAGTGACGAAACGCAGGCCGGCAGGAATATCCTGGCACAAGATCCGGACACCCCCGGAAGTCTCGGCATTGCAATAAGTGAAGCTATTGAAGCTGCCGTGACCGATCCCACGGGACAAACTCGCTACAGTCTGGGAAGCGTTCTGAATCACGTACTCACACACCAGACAATTATCGGTCTCGAGGCCAAGAAACAGCTTGCGAAATTCGGTGAGAAAAAGCCTGACGTTGTGATTGCATGTGCAGGTGGCGGAAGCAATTTTGCAGGTCTGTCATTTCCTTTCGTATATGATAAAATTCACGGCGCGGAAATTGACATCATACCGGTTGAGCCCACTTCCTGTCCCACGCTGACACGCGGACCTTTTCTTTATGACCACGGAGATACGGCAAAATTGACACCCTTGCTTCCCATGCACACACTCGGTCACAACTTCATACCCGAGCCCATCCACGCAGGAGGTCTTCGGTATCATGGGATCGGACCATTAATCTCAGGGGCCATAAATGACAAGTTAATCAAGCCAATGGCACTTGACCAGGTTGAATGTTATGAAGCCGGTACATTGTTCGCCAAAACAGAAGGTATCATACCCGCCCCTGAAACAAGTCATGCCATTGCAGCAACGATCAGGGAAGCAATAAAAGCGAAGGAAGAAGGTAAAGAAAAAGTGATCTTGTTCAACTTCAGCGGACACGGACTGATGGATCTTACCGGGTATGAAAAATTCAATACAGGTAAACTGGTCAAACATGAATTGCCGGATGAGGAGCTTTTCAAATATCTGAAAGAACTTGAAGGATATCCCAAACCGGCAGATACCTATGCTAATATTCCAGATTAGTTGATATAACGGAAGGCTGACGTTGCAGATTGGCAAAAAAGGAGGATGATTTTCAGATTGAGCGTCAGCCTCTTTTGCTTATTTGCACCAATAATTTTATAAAGAGAATCCAACCACCACATAAAAATGTTCCTGCTCAGGATTGAGTATCACCTGACCATTAACCGGCAGTGAGAAATTGTCAGACAATATGATCTCCCTGAAAATTCCAACACCTATATTGCACACGGCAAAATTGCCATCTGAAGTATGCCAGCCATCTCCTGCCCCGATAAAAAGACTTACACCGGAAAAATCATAACGGGCCTCGAAATACATATCACCACCTGAAGATCCGGTCCCGCCTGCCTCATTCAGTATGACATTCGCACTCAGACTTATTCCCCCGATACCAAAACCAAAATTCATTTCGACAGCATGACTTCCTGTTGAATCGGAAATTTCAAAAACAGGAAGATCAGGATAATAATAATCTGTAACACCAAAGATCAGGCCGAACGGAAATGCATAAGATATATACGGATCGGCTTCAGTATAACCCAGTGCATCAAATGAACCCCATACACCGGCAGTTAATCCTCCGGAAGAAAAATCCACCCGGGGTTGAAAAGCAGGCCCTCTGCCCAATTTTGTTCCACGCCAGACATAGCTGCTGTAAAAATCAGCTCCTGCACTGAATCCTGAACTTTCAGGATCATTTTGTGCATTGGTGGTTACAGACAAGATCAGCAAAACAAAGCACGAAGCAGACAATAATATTTTCCTTTTCATGGACAAAAATTTAGATAATGAAAAAATTATCGAGTAAATATAGCTTTATTTTTATCATTACCCCATATATTTTACTGTATATTTATTAATTATTGACTTTTATCATTTACATACCCTATATTTATTTATATAAAATATACTTTTTATGCATTTTTTATAAAAATACCCCTTATTTTTATTAATTTAATTGGACGCTCATTAAATGTTTTTAACAGGTCCGCTCACACACCTTTGCTTATAAAGATTTTAGTATATTTACGCATAGTATTCTCAACAAACCAGCATGAAGGACCCTATAAAGAAAATCTTTGACGCAGAAGCGCAGGCAATCCTGAACATTCCTGTCACGGAAAACTTTCACAGGGCATGTGACCTGATCCATGAAGCTGTTCACCAAAAGAAAGGAAAGGTCATTACAAGCGGTATGGGAAAAGCAGGACAAATAGCGCACAGCATTGCAACAACATTCTCATCCACCGGAACACCTGCTGTATTTCTCCATCCCAGTGATGCCCAGCACGGTGATCTTGGAATTATTCAGCCCAATGATATCCTGTTCCTGGTATCAAATTCAGGAAAAACAAGGGAGATTCTTGAATTGTACGATCTTGTGAAAATGCTCGGGTATCAGTTGCATGTAATTGTTATGACCGGCAATCCCGGCAATGAGCTTGGAAAACTTGCTGATGTTACGATAGCCACAGGTAATCCGGTTGAAGTTTGTCCCCTTGGTCTTACCCCAACAACGTCAACAACCGTCATGACCGTAATTGGTGATGCGCTGGTCTCACTCATGATGCAAAAAATCGGATTTACAGCTGCCGATTATGCTAAACGCCATCATGGAGGATATCTGGGTATAAAAGCCCGGAATCATTCAGATTCAAACCAACTGTGAATCATTCAGCCAGCGGCTCAATCACCCTGTGAATTGATTTACCGGTGAACCGGTATAATTGTAATAATCACCCTAAAAGGGATGCGATCTTATCAGAAGCGTATTTGCCTGCCTTGAGCTTTTCCTGAACCTCGGCAAAAGCATTAACTGTATAAGCCACATCATCAAGCGTATGGACAGAGGTCGGTATGATGCGCAACATGATCACATCTTTCGGAACAACAGGATAAACAACCATTGAGCAGAAGATGTGGTGGTTTTCACGAAGGTCAATTACAACGTTGGTGGCTTCATTGACAGATCCGGAGAGGAATACCGGCGTTACAGGCGATTCGGTATTGCCCATGTTCAAACCTTTGGAACGGAAGCCTTCCTGTAAAGCTTTTACTATGGTCCACAATCTGGTCCGCAGTTCCGGTTGTGTCCGCAACAGTTCCAGTCGTTTTAAAGCACCAATGACCATTGGCATTGGCAGTGCTTTGGCAAATGTCTGCGACCGCATGTTGTACCTGAGATAATTCACTACATTCTCGTCAGCAGCAATAAAAGCGCCAATACCCGCCATTGCTTTGGCAAAAGTAGCGAAATACAAGTCAACGCCATTTTGTACGTCGTAATGTTCACCCGTTCCCGCACCATTCTTACCCATCGTACCAAAACCATGTGCATCATCAACCAACAAACGGAAACTGAATCTGTCCTTTAATGCAATAATATTTTTAAGCTTTCCCAGATCGCCGGCCATACCAAAAACACCTTCCGTGATCACAAGTATACCGCCCTTTGTCTCGGCGACAATATTGGCAGCCCTTTCGAGTCCTTTTTCAAGATTCTTTATATTGTTATGAGGGTATACAAAGCGTTTTCCCATATGCAATCTTACACCGTCAAGGATGCAGGCATGAGATTCAGAGTCATATACAATCACATCATTTCTGTTGACCAGTGCATCAATGATTGAAACCATTCCCTGATAACCGTAATTGAGTAAAAAAGCATCCTTCTTACCTGCAAAATCGGCCAGCTGATTTTCAAGTTCCTCATGCTTGCTGGTCTGACCCGACATCATCCGGGCACCCATGGGGTAACCCAGACCGTATTCAGCAGCTGCTTCTGCATCAACTTTTCTCACTTCGGGATGATTGGCCAGACCCAGGTAATTATTCAGGCTCCAATTCAGTACTTCCTTGCCCCGGAATTGCATTCTTGGATGTATCTGCCCTTCAAGTTTGGGAAATAAAAAATACCCGTGTCCAATTTGCTGATACTGTCCGAGAGGACCTCTGTTTTTGGTAATTTTATCGAATATGTCCACTTTGGTTAAATAGTTATGTTATTAAATCGCTGCAAAAGTAGTTTTTTTTGTATTATCCGCAAGGATCGCACATCAGTTTTGAAGGCAGAAATTTAAATTGAATTGATTGCCATGTGAATTATTTAAAAAGTTTTAACTTTGCGCGATGTTCAAAAGCAGACGACATACTGGCATAATCTTTTTGTTTTTAACAATTGTGGCATTTTCATGTTCACAATACACCAAAGTATTGAAAAGTGATGACGTTAACCTGAAAGCGAGCATGGCTTTTTATTATTATAATAACGAAGATTACACAAAAGCCGCTTTGCTGTTTGAGCAGCTTTCCACCATTGTACGGGGTACCCAAAGAGCTGATTCAGTTTTTTTCTATCAGGCCATGACAAGTTTTCATCAGTATGATTATTATGTTGCAGCAACTCAGTTTAACGGTTTTGTTCAAATATACGGAAACAGCATCTTTGCTGAAGATGCTGCGTTTATGGAAGCTTACAGTTATTATATGACCTCTCCCAGACCTGAGCTGGACCAGACTGAAACCAATAAGGCAATCGAAGCAGTCCAGCTTTTTATGATCCGGTATCCTGACAGTCCTAAAATACCTGAATGTCAAAGAATTATTCTCGAGCTCAGGGAAAAACTGATGGAAAAGTCATTTCTTGCTGCTGAACTTTACTATAACCTTGGTAATTATAAGGCATCCATAACAGCGTTGAACAATTGTCTCGCTGAATTCCCCGACACAAAATACCGTGAAGATATTTTGTTTATGCTGTTGAAATCGAGATATCTGTATGCCTTTAACAGCGTTCCTGAAAGAAGACCTGAGCGGTATCAGGAAACGATCGATGAATATTATTCTTTCATTGCAGAGTTTCCTGAAAGCAAGGACAGAAAAGAAGCAGAAAATATTTATAAAAATGCTTCAAATAATGTCGACGAGACCGATGAAATGTTAATTCTTAAATAATTATAAAAATGGATTATAAGAAATCAAGAGCACAGATAACAACAGTCACAAGAGACCTTGACAGCATGGAAGCCAAAACCGGTAATATTTACGAAACAGTGATGATCTGTTCGAAAAGGGCTAACCAGATCTCAGTTGAAATAAAAGAAGAATTGAACCGCAAGCTGGAGGAATTTGCAAATTACACCGATAATCTGGAAGAAGTGTTCGAAAACCGGGAGCAGATCGAAATATCCAAATTCTACGAGCGGCTTCCCAAACATACGCTCATTGCTCTGGAAGAATTCGAGAACGATCAGATATATGTCCGCAGAACCGAAAATTAAACAAGTGATTTAATGATTCGTGGCAGGAAAATACTGATGGGCGTCACGGGCAGTATCGCTGCATTCAAAGCTGCAGTCCTGATCAGATTGCTTATGAAAGAAGGTGCAGAGGTGAAAGTCCTGATGACACCTCTGGCCCGGGAATTTATCACCCCCCTTACCCTGGCTTCACTAAGCAGAAATGCCGTGCTGACAGACTTCTTTAATCCTGAGAACGGCCAATGGAACAGTCACGTGGATCTTGGATTATGGGCTGATGCCTATGTAATCGCTCCTGCGACTGCAAATACAATGGCAAAAATGGCCTGCGGTATTGCTGACAACCTCCTGCTCACGACCTATCTGTCAGCAAGATGTCCCGTATTCATAGCACCTGCAATGGATGTTGACATGTTAAACCATGACACCACCAGGAAGAACTTGGATATTTTGCGTTCATACGGGAATATTATCCTGGAACCGGCAACAGGTGAACTCGCCAGCGGACTTACCGGAAAGGGACGAATGGTTGAACCGGAAGTCATTTTAGCTGCACTTTCAGAATTCTTCAGCAACCGAAAAAAAAAAGCCTGAATAACACACTTTCCGGTAAAAAGATAATTGTAACTGCGGGACCAACGTACGAATCCGTTGATGCCGTGCGTTTCATCGGTAATTATTCCACAGGCAAAATGGGCATAGCCATTGCAAATGAATTGATGGAATGTGGAGCAGAAGTGACATTGATTTGCGGACCGGTTGAAGAACGACCACTTCATCCGGCAATAAAACTGATCCGGGTCCGTACCTCACGGGAAATGTACAATTATTGTATGGAACTGTTTACCGTTGCGGACGGGGCAATTCTTTCCGCTGCCGTTGCAGACTACCGGCCAAAAAACCCTTCACGTGAAAAAATAAAACGTAAATCTGCAAACCTGAACCTTGAACTCGAACCAACAGAGGATATTGCTGCCGGTCTTGGAAAAATTAAAACAATCCGGCAATTTCTGGCAGGTTTTGCACTCGAGACCAGTAATGGCATAAATCATGCCACGCAAAAACTGCAGCGTAAAAATCTTGATTTCATTGTGCTCAACTCCCTTCAGGACGAAGGTGCAGGATTTGGTGTTGATACCAATAAAATAACAATTATTGACAGGAATAATAAAATCATCCGATTTGAGTTAAAAACTAAAAAGGAAGTAGCACATGATATCGTATCCTATTTAGCAGACTTTCTATCATGATTATCAGATTCATTATATCAACATTGCTGGTGTTTGTTCCTTTCGCTGCAAATGCACAGGAATTGCGCTGTAACGTGCAATTCACCACACAACAGATCCAGGGGACCAATAAACAGGTATTTCAAACCCTGCAGGGAGCTGTCAATGAATTTGTCAATTCAAGGGCATGGACCAGCTACAGGTTTGCTTCAAATGAGCGTATCGAATGCAGCATGCTGTTCAATATTCAGGAAATGATCGGGAACGACCAGTTCAGGGGGACTTTGCAGATTCAGGTGAGGAGACCCGTATACAATACATCGTACAATACCGTGCTGATGAATTATATCGACAATGATCTTGATTTTCGTTACACCGAGTTTGAGCCACTCGAATTCAGTGAAACATCTCATTTGTCAAACCTGACATCCATCCTTGCATTTTATGTTTATGTAATTCTCGGACTTGATTTCGATTCATTTGCGCTTGAATCGGGTAATGAATTCTTCCTGAAAGCGGAGAAAATTGTAAATAATGCCCAAAATGCAACTCAAAGAGGCTGGCGTGCAGGAGAAAGTACAAGCCGCAGAAACCGCTACTGGCTCATCAACAATATTCTGAACGATGATTATACTCCTATTCGTGAATTTGTTTATATTTATCACAGGCGGGGACTGGATCTGATGTATGACCGGCTTGCCGACGGGAGAACCAATTGTGCCGAAAGTCTTACCCTGCTCCGGGATTTCTATCTGGAACGTCCCGATCCATTTATGTATTTTTTACAGGTAATACTGGATGCAAAATCTGATGAATTTGTTAATCTTTTCCAGGGATCAATGGAAGATGAAAAAAGACGTCTGCTGGCAATCCTCAATCAGATTGATCCCACGCGGGGAGAAAAGTACAGGAATATTCTGAGTTCGGAACCCTGATTCACGGGTTATCACGCAGGTGCTAACATGTTAATAAGCTATTGATATTTATTGCCTCATGTCCACCGCATTTATGATGTAATTTAATTAATTTTATCCTTTTACAAAGTTATTGATAACCTATGCTTTGCACTCTGAGCGTGGAAAATTATGCATTGATCAGCAAGCTTGAAATTGATTTCAGGAACGGGCTGACAACAATAACGGGTGAGACAGGAGCCGGAAAATCGATATTGCTTGGGGCACTTTCCCTCGTCCTTGGAAAACGCGCTGATACCGGTGTTCTTTATGATAAAAAAAAGAAATGTATCGTCGAAGGCACCTATGATATCCGAAATTATAATCTTAAGGACTTCTTTCACGAACACCATATCGATTATGATGATTTCACAGTTCTTCGAAGGGAGGTAGCTTCAACCGGAAAATCCAGAGCATTTATCAATGACAGTCCCGTTACCCTCGAAACCATCACGGAACTTGGACTCAAACTCATTGATATCCATTCCCAGTACCAGACACTGAACCTTGCAAACAGCAATTTCCAGATGAAGGTAATCGACAACTATGCCCGAAACCAGACAATCCTTTCCGAATACCAGACAAATTTTAATGCATTCCAGCATTTGCAGGAAAAACTGGACCGCCTGACTGAAGAAGCAAACCGTTCAAGATCAGATCTGGATTATCTTTTGTTTCAGTATAATCAGCTCGAAGACGCAAAACTGGCCGATGGAGAACAGGAAGAACTTGAGGATGAACTCGAAAAACTCAGCCATGCTGAAGAGATAAAAGCCGGACTTTCCTATTCCATTGGACTTTTTCAGGATGAAACAACTTCTGTCTTACAGCAGTTGAAAGAATGCCGGACTGCCTTATCACACATCAATAAGTTTCTGCCAGAAATGGCCGAACTGTATCAACGTGTCGAAAGCACTTATATTGAGTTGAAAGATGTTGCACAGGAACTGGATTCAATAGACCAGAAGGTCTTTGTTGATCCCGACCGGCTGAATTCGGTCCGGGAACGGCTTGACCTGATCTATGCATTGCAGCAAAAGCACCATCGTTCCAGTATTGCCGAGCTTATCACATTGAAAAAGGATCTGCACGAAAAAATTGAAGAAATCAATACATCTGACCATACCCTCGGGGATCTGCAAAAAGAGATAGATGCCATGCACCGTATCCTGGAGGATATTGCCTCACAGTTATCCTCCCGGCGCAATAAAGCTTTACATTCCCTTGAAGTTCAGATAACAGGAATGCTGCGTGAACTTGCCATGCCAAATGCTTCCTTTAAAATCCTTCTCGACCACACTGAAACATTTAACTTATGGGGGAAAGACAAAATACAATTCTTGTTTACGGCGAATAAAAACGCACAACTTCAGGAAATCTCAAAAGTAGCGTCCGGTGGAGAGCTGTCCCGGCTGATGCTGAGCATCAAATCATTGATGTCTGATTCAACCGGACTTCCAACTATTATTTTTGATGAGATTGATACCGGAGTATCCGGCGAAGTGGCCGAGAAGGTTGGTAATATCATTTTCAGGATGGCGGAACGCATGCAAATTATCAACATCACACATTTACCACAGATCGCCAGTAAAGGTAATGAGCATTATCTTGTTTACAAGACGGATGAAGGTGATTCGACCATCACCCGTGTCAAGCTTCTTTCAGAAAATGAACGTCATTATGAGATAGCAAGAATGCTTAGCGGCGAGGAAGTTACAAGCGCTGCACTGGAAAACGCCCGCATACTGTTAAAAAACTAGTTCTGTCTTTGTACTTTTCTAAAATCAAGTATTATGTCCTACAATCTCCTGAAAGGCAAAAAAGGTATTATTTTCGGTGCGCTGAACGAACGCTCCATTGCGTGGAAAGTAGCGGAAAAAGCTTTTGAAGAAGGAGCCCGGATCATACTTACCAACACTCCTGTAGCCATGCGCTTCGGAAAGGTCGATGAACTTGCAAAGGCATGTGAATCAGTCGTGATACCCGCTGACGCTGCAAATGAATCTGACATTGAAAATCTCATTAAAAGCGCTGTGAAACATTTCGGAGGTAAATTTGATTTTATGCTGCACTCCATAGGTATGTCCCCCAATGTAAGAAAGGGTATACCGTATGATGAAATCAACTATGATAACTACCTCAAAACACTTGATATTTCTGCCCTGTCTTTTCATAAAATCATTCAGACCTGTCACAGGCTGGATGCAATAAATGAATGGGGATCAATCGTAGCGCTGTCATACGTAGCTGCCCAGCGTACATTATACGGTTATAACGACATGGCTGATGCCAAAGCCCTGCTCGAATCCATCACGCGCAGTTTTGGTTATATATACGGACGTGAAAAAAGGATCCGGATCAATACCATTTCCCAGTCTCCCACCCTCACAACAGCCGGCAGCGGTATATACGGGATCGACTCGCTGATCGATTTTACCGAACGCATGTCTCCTTTGGGAAATGCGTCAGCAAGTGATTGCGCGGATTATTGCATCACGCTTTTCTCAGACCTGACAAGAAAAGTCACCATGCAAAACCTGTTTCATGATGGCGGTTTCAGCAGCATGGGAATGAGTGAACGTGCCATGATACAATATGATAAAAGCTTCAGGGAATGTCCGTAACCCAAAAACCGAAACGTTGAACGTTGAACTTTCAACTTTGAAAGCGAAACGCGCAACGTGAAATCCGAAAGGTCAAATGATAATATCTATTTTGCCCGTTCAACATAATCCCCCGTACGTGTGTCGATCTTTATTCTGTCACCGATATTGATAAACAGGGGGACTTTTACTTCTGCTCCGGTTTCAAGTGTAGCTGCTTTTAATGTCCTTGTGGCCGTATCTCCCTTAATGCCCGGCTCTGTATAGGAAACCTCCAGTTCGGCGCTTATCGGCAGTTCCGCAAAAATTGGTTCGTCTCCGTCAAAATAAACTTTAATCAGCATGCCTTCTTTTAAGAACACCAGACTGTCTCCAATGGTCTCCCTGGCCAAATGGATCTGTTCGAAAGTTTCTGTATCCATGCAAACCACATGATTGCCCTCAAAATACAGAAATTGCTGTTCTTTGAATTGAACCCTGACAATTTCAATTTCGTCATCCGGACGAAATCTTTGTTCAATGAGCCGGCCCGACTTGAGATTACGCATTCTAACCTGGTAAAAAGCCCTCAGGTTCCCGGGTGTCCTGTGTTCATATTCTAAAATTATGCAAAGTTCCTGGTTATACCTTACAAAATTGCCTTTGGCAATATTGGAAATCTTATCCATTGTGTAAATTTTGTGCAAAATAAGTGATTTATTTATTCTTTTTTGCATCCTTTTCGATCAATTCCTGATAAGCCAGCATTTCATCCCGGTAGCGAGCAGCTTCAATAAAATTAAGCTCTGAGGCAGCTTTCTCCATTTCCTTCCTGGCATTGAGCCGGGCTTTTTCCAATGCCTCCCGGTTCATATATTTCACCACAGGATCAGCTGCGATATCAATTTTTTCAGGTTCAATATAAACATCCCGAAAACCTGTTTTTTTCTTAAGATCTTTCATAATGCTGGAAGCAGCCTTGATGATCTGGCTGGGTGTAATGTCGTTGGCCTCATTGTATGCAAGTTGTTTTTCCCGTCTCCGGTCAGTTTCCTCAATGGTCTTCTGCATGGACTGTGTTATTGTGTCGGCATACATAATTACTTTTCCGTTGATGTTTCTGGCAGCCCGGCCTGCTGTCTGGGTCAGGGATCTTTCTGACCGGAGAAATCCTTCCTTGTCCGCATCCAGAATGGCCACAAGTGCCACTTCCGGAAGGTCCAGACCTTCCCTGAGAAGGTTTACTCCAACCAGAACATCAAAAACTCCGCTCCTTAAACCTTCCATGATTTCAATTCTTTCCAGCGTATCAATATCTGAATGTATATAGCGGCACTTAATATTCAGTTTTAACAGATAATCCGAAAGTTCCTCCGCCATTCTTTTGGTCAGCGTTGTGATCAGAACCCTGTCATGATGCTCCGTTCGCTTGCGGATCTCAGCCAAAAGATCATCGATCTGGTTCCGGCTGGGTTTCACTTCTATCAGAGGATCAAGCAGACCGGTCGGACGTATCAGTTGTTCCACAATAACTCCTTCACATTTCTCAAGTTCAAAATCTGCAGGTGTTGCACTGACAAAGATCGTCTGCCCGATTATCCCGAGAAATTCATCGATCTGAAGAGGCCTGTTATCAAGTGCAGCAGGTAATCTGAAGCCATATTCGACAAGGGTTTGCTTGCGTGAGTGATCACCTCCGTACATACCTCTGATCTGGGGAATGGTAACATGGCTTTCATCAATGATTGTCAGAAAGTCATCGGGGAAATAGTCCAGCAGACAAAACGGCCGTTTACCGGGCGGACGTCCGTCAAAATAACGGGAATAGTTTTCAACTCCGGAACAGTAACCCAATTCCCGGAGCATTTCAATGTCATACAAAACGCGGTCCCTAAGACGTTTTGCCTCCTGATGCCTGCCGATATCCCTGAAAAAGGTCACCTGGTTTTCAAGATCCCTTTGTATTTCATGAATTGCGTTTTCCAGTCGTGGCCGTGTCGTTATAAAAATATTCGCAGGATAAATGATGACACGTTCCGGTCTCTCTATTGTTCTTCCCGTTGCAGGATCAAAGGAACATATATATTCAATTTCGTCTCCGTAGAAAACAATCCGGTATGCAAAATCAGAATAGGCCAGAAATACATCAACCGTATCGCCGGTCACCCGGAAATTTCCCCTTTTAAAATCTTCACCGGACCTTGAGTACAGGCTGTCGACAAGTTTTCTGAGAAATGTGTTGCGCGGGATGATGCTGCCTTTCTCAACCATAACGGTATTGCTGTGAAAATCCTCCGGATTGCCGATTCCATAAAGACAGGATACGGAAGATACCACAATGACATCCCTCCTGCCCGAAAGCAAGGAGGAGGTGGCACTCAACCGCAATTTTTCAATTTCATCATTAATGGACAGATCTTTTTCAATATATGTATCTGTAACCGGCAAATAGGCTTCGGGTTGATAATAATCATAATATGAAACAAAATATTCCACGGAATTATCCGGGAAAAACTGTCTGAACTCTCCAAAAAGCTGAGCAGCCAATGTCTTGTTATGACTCAGCACGAGTGTGGGCTTTTGTACCTGTTCTATGACATTAGCCATTGTGAAGGTCTTTCCTGAGCCTGTAACCCCAAGCAAAGTCTGAAACATGATATTCCGTTTCAATCCGCTGACCAGCTCCCGGATTGCCTCCGGCTGGTCACCGGTCGGTTTATATGCTGAATTGATCCTGAACTCCATTAACTGTACCGTTATTTCCAAACCAACTGTCAAAAATAATAAACCTTTTTATGTCTTCTCAACGTATATTAAAAGTATAATTTAGTTTATTTATCAGGGTCATTTATACGAAAATTAAAAGCTTTTATATTATTAGATAATTATAAATCCCCTTAGATCCCGTGCGAACGAAAAAACGAAAAATAACCTCACTTTTGAAATATGTTGCAGATCTTCTGAGGCTGATCAATTCCCTGAAAGATGAAAATGAAGAACTCACCAGAAAAAACGAAAAGCTTCAGCAGGATATTGCCAGACATAAAACATATGTGCAAGCGGAAAAACTTGAAATGAAGGACTTTAAACCTACGGCTGAAAAAGAAAGATCCTTAATCAGGTATAAAACAGCAACCATCTTGTATGCCGAAATCCGCGGATCTCAGAATTTCACGGACAATCCGGATAACATTGCCCTGGTCGATTCACTTGATGAGATACTGATAAAACTGCAGGAGGTTATCGCCAGATATAACATTAAGAAAATCAAGACCGTTGGTGATTCTTTTATTTGCATAGGAGGCATTCCGAAGAAAAACCTTGCCAATCCGGTACATGTTCTCCTTGCAGCAATTGAGATGCAATACCTGATAAAGGATTTATACCGTTCAGACCAGAACAGAGACATATGGAAATTGAGGATTGCTGTTCATACCGGCACCATAACGGCAGATATCAGAAATACCAAAAGCCAGCATTATGATGTTAAAGGAACGACCGTGGACCTGGCGGCACGTATCCGGCATGTGTGCCAGGACAACCAGATCATTATTTCCGGCAACACATATGAACTGGTAAAAGACTTTTTCCGTTGTGATTATTGCAACAAAATACCTGTAAAATATCAAGGTTTCATGCAGCTTTTTTCGGTAAATGGAATAAAAACGGAATTTTCACTGAAAGGCAAGGGAATCATACCGAATAAAAGCATGAGCATACGTATTGGTCTGATGCAGTTCATGGATCTGCAGGAACTGATTCTGGATAAGATGGAGAAAGAATTACCACCCGATCTGTATTATCATAATGTAAAACATACGGTTGATGTGGTAACTCAGGTTGAGCTGATCGGGCTTGGAGAAAACGTATCCGATGAAGAATTGCTTTTATTGAAGACCGCTGCCCTGTTTCATGATATTGGTCATGTGATATCATATGACAATCATGAATATTTCAGTACTTTAATTGCAAGGGAAATGCTTTGGGAATTCAATTATACGCAAGCGCAAACGGAAAAAGTCTGCGAACTGATCATGGCGACCAAATTACCTCCCAAACCGTCAAACAAGCTTGAAGCCATCATCTGTGATGCAGACCTTGACTATCTCGGACGAAGCGATATGATACCTGTTTCCAACTCCTTATATTTTGAGATGAAGGAAAGGAGAATTGTTGATTCATTGAATGACTGGAACGCTATGCAGATAAAATTCATATCGGGTCATCAGTATTTTACAGAAACAGCCAGAAATCTGCGAGACGTAAACAAACAAATGCAAATTGAGCGCATTAAGAACCTCATAGTTGAAAATGCAGAATAATTTCCGGGACACACAGCATTGTTGTATTATGTGCGGGTATGCGGGGTGTCTGCATTAAAACAGACTCATGGATGACTTTAAATCAGGAATTATTATCTTTACAGATGGTGAATATTCCTTTGCTTTATGAGAATCCGGTATTCAGGCATGCGGTTAACCTATTTCTTGCTTTCTATTATCCTATTGGTTTACGGGTTGATCGTAGCCCGGAATTTCCTGTATCCGCTGGCATTCGGCATATTGTTTTCATATTTGTTGTATCCGGGAGTCAACTACCTTGAAAAGAAAGGATTTCCCAGAATACTGGCAATTCTCATATTTATCATTCTGGTTGCTGCTTTGTTTGGCTTTGCAGTTACAATCATTCTGAAAAACAGCTACCGCTTTGTCGAGGAATTGCCTGCCATCAGGGAAAAAACAATTAGTCACCTGAATGCGTTGCAACAATATCTTGAGAATAATTTTGGCCTACCATCAGAACGGCTGAAAAACTTTTTGCTCGAACAGATCTTCAACATCAGCGCCAAATCCGTGGAATTCTTTTCGGCCACCACCCATACCATTTTCGCAATCCTGATGCAGCCCGTTTTCATTTTTCTGTTTTTGTATTACCGCACGAAATTTGCATATTTTATCCTCAAGCTCGTCGGAAATGAAAACCGGATGATCGCTGTGAACGTTCTGAGAGAAATTTCAAAAGTAGTTGCCCGGTATTTGCTTGGACTGACGACCGTAGTATTCGTTATGGCCATAATCAACTCGGTCGGTTACTGGATCATTGGCATCAAATACTTTCTCCTCCTGGGTGTTATCGCTGCATTATGCAGCTTCATACCCTATTTTGGCACAATTATCGGTGGTGCCATAACCTTTATTTTTACCCTGCTCACAGCAGATGATGCTATTTTGGCGCTGCGCGTGGTAATTTTTGTTTATATCGTGCATTTTATTGAGAATAATATTCTGTCACCCAATATTGTCGGTCATAATGTGCGCATCAATCCTTTTATCATTATTTTATCATTGATTGCCGCAGCAATGGTATGGGGTTTACCCGGTATGATCGTTGTGATCCCCTTTCTTGCGATGTTTTATGTCATTATTAACCAGATACCCTGGATGAAATCATATGCCTATCTCATGGGCACACATGGAACAAGAAAACATGCCCTGACCATGGAAAACATAAAAAAATTCCTGAATAAACTAAAGTCCGGTAATAAGGAAATTGAAACAGGTTAATTCTTTGCGCTTATCTATTGTATATTTTCAGGTGACCGTCAATCCGTTTCAATGAAATTGAATTTGATTTCCAGAATGGATTCATAGTATTCTCCGCGTTCCATTATATCATCATCACCTTCTTCGTAATACCAGTTGATCGTAAGCTTATTACCCTTATTCACCACCTCCCTGAGGGCACGGAGTATATGAAGGAGCGCTTTGGATGATCCGCTGTTGAAGTATTCAAGTTCAATATCAACAGTGGTTGATTCAGGGGGGTCCTGACAAAAGTAATAGATCCATTCAAACAGATCATCATAGAATTTGGTGGCATCCTCAGGTATAGAACGTCCGCTAATCCTTATTTTACCTTCCGCATTAAATGAAACTTCAGGTGTCTTTTTTGTGCTCTCTATCAGCAGATTCTCCATACCAACAGAAAATAATACGATTTTCCAAAATATAGCCTATACGCCCGGTAAAATTAAAATGTTACCCGATGACTATAAAAATATAACAAGTATAATAAATTTAAATCAATTAATCATTATACCCAATTCAAACAGGGGAAAAAACAAAGATCATTATTAAACAGGGCTGTATTTTTATGGTTTCTTTGATAAAGTTACACATACCTTGCATTTATCAAACAGCATTTCGAAATACTCCCGGCATAAATTGACCAACAGTAGCATTATGTTGACGAATAAGATTGCATTTCAATTCAGTTATAACCGGTCATATCTTGCTGCAGGAACTACATGATGGTCTGAAAACCAACTGCTAATAAATTTATAATACCCGGTAACTGCTATCATAGCAGCATTGTCGGTCGTATAATCGACCTCAGGGAAAAAAACATTCCAGCCCAGTGCTCTTCCCAGATCTGTAACAGATTCCCGTAAACCGGAATTTGCAGAAACACCACCGGCTACAGCAATTTGTTTAATTCCTGTCATTTGTGAAGCTTCTGACAGTTTCCGCGTAAGGGATTCAACAATGGCATGTTGTATTGATGCGCATAAATCATTCCGGTTGCCGGTCACAAATTCGGGATCTGATCGCATCCGGTCACGTAAAAAGTATAAAAAGGACGTTTTTAGTCCGCTAAAGCTGAAATCAAGACCGTTTACCCTGGCTCTGCTGAATCTGAATGCCATGGGATTCCCGGAACGTGCATATTTATCGATCATCGGGCCTCCCGGATAAGGCAGTCCCATGAGCTTTGCACATTTATCAAAAGCCTCTCCGGCAGCATCATCTATGGTCTGGCCAATAATTTCCAGCTCAAGATGCGATTTCATAATCACGAGTTGTGTATGACCACCTGAAACCAGCAGGCAAATAAAAGGAAATGAAGGGAAATCCTTTTGATCGCCCGGCCGTGCAATAAACAGGGATAAAATATGTGCATGCAAATGATTTACCTCGATTAACGGTACATTTAACGCCAGTGACATTCCCTTGGCAAATGAGGATCCTACCAGCAGGGCCCCCATCAGTCCCGGACCGCGGGTGTAGGATATTGCCTGAATGTCATCTACCTTTATACCTGCCTCTTTAAGAGCAGCACTGACCACCGGCACGATATTCTGCTGATGTGCCCTGGAAGCAAGCTCGGGTACGACACCGCCGTATTGCCTGTGCACCTGCTGATCTGCAATCTTATTCGAAAGAATATACCCATTTTGTATGACTGCAGCAGAAGTATCGTCACAGGAAGACTCAATTCCCAGCAAGGTAACATTCATTATTCCGCTATAAATGGCAACAGATTCAACTTTTTTTGCAATTTTTGCATGACGGAGCCATGCTTAGCCGCAAAATTATCAAAAAGATCATACAATTGACAGGAGTGCTGCTGTTAATTGTCTTTACCCTGCCTGCAATTGCATACCTTTTGTTGCAAAGCAGCCGGATACAAACCTATGTTGCCTCTGCCATTACCAAAACCATCTCAAAAAATTTCAACACTGAACTCACAATAGGTAAAGTCAACATCTCTTTTCTGTACCGGGTCAGGCTGAATGATGTATACCTTGAAGATGTATACGGGGATACCCTGTTATACGCCCAAAGCATCATTGCGGGCATCCGGAATGTGAATCCTCTTAAAAGTTCAGTTTCACTGGGAAGCATTGATTTTAATGAGGCATTGATCAGACTGTATATCGACTCAACCCGGACGGCCAATATTAAGTACTTTGTAAACCAGATCAGAAGCCAAAAGAAAAGTGATGGTAAGTGGAATATTGAATTTAATAACATAAGAATCAATCACAGCAGGTTTTATTTGTACAATTATTTTCATAAAAACCGGGATTATGGTATAAATTTTACTGATTTGAAAATCTCTGAAATAGATGCTGATATCAAACAATTCAATCCATCTGCGGATTCCCTGTCGTTCTATATAAATGCACTCGCATTCAGGGAAATTTCCGGTTTTGAACTTGAAAATCTTACTGCCGGTTTCAGTCAGAGCAAGACTTTTTTAAAGTTCCGTGATTTGAAAATTGAGACGCGGACTTCCGTTATAAACGCTGATGAAATCGCTCTTACATTTGACAGGTGGAGCAAATTTAAAAAAGATTCGCTTTTCGGAGATGTAAATTTCGATATAGACCTTGAGGGTTCATCCTTAAACCTTGCCGATCTGGGCTATTATGCACCTGTCTTCAGCAACACGTATCAAAGTGTTTCTCTGACAGGCAGAATGACAGGTCCACTTAACAATATCAAAGGCAGAAATCTTAACATCGGATTTGGGAATACCTCCCTGTTGCAGGGACAAATTAACCTCAACGGATTGCCTGAAATCTATAAAACTTTCATTTATGCTGATATTGAGGAGTTCAAAACAACCGCTTCGGATCTGAATTCCCTGACCCTCCCGGGACAAAAATCCCTGTCCCTTCCCGGACAAATGCAAACACTGGGACTTATGACTTATAGCGGAAACTTTACAGGATTCATAAATGATTTTGTCGCATTCGGCAATTTACAGACAGAAGTGGGAAAGATCAGTACAGATTTGCTGTTCAGACCTGATACACTGAATTATGTGGATTTCAGCGGACGGTTTACGGCAGAGGAATTTGATCTGGGAAAGATGGTCGAAGCATCAGATAATGTTGGTAAGATAAGCCTCTTTGCCAATATTGACGGAACGACTTCGGAAGCCAGTCCGATCAGTGCGGTTATGAATGGGATCATTCATCAGTTCGAATTAAAAGGATATAATTACAGAAACATAGATCTCAACGGAAATCTGACCAACCGTGAGTTCAACGGATCCGTCAACATCAACGACCCGAATATCGAACTTGAATTTCTCGGCGGCGTTGATTTTTCTGATTCAATACCGGCATATGATTTCACGGCAAATGTTTCACATGCAAACCTTTATGAACTGAATATCGACCGGTCCGAACCCGATTTTACAACTTCCTTTTACATGATCGCAAATGCCACTGGTCAGTCGATCAATGACCTGAACGGAGAGATCACGCTTCTCAACTCATTTTTCAGAAAAAAAGACCAGGAACTGAGGATACAGGATTTCTCAGTTCATGCCAGTAACACTGTTGATACAAACCAGTTTCACATTCGGTCGGATTATATCGATGTTGATATCACCGGTAATTATGAACTTGGTAAGGTTAAACAATCTGTATATGATTTCTTTTACTCATATCTTCCTTCACTGGCTGATGCAGATTTCTTCAGCGATACACTGATAGAGAACAGGTTTAACCTGACTGCAAACATAAAGAACATGCAACCGATCTTCGACATGTTCCTGCCTGATTTTCAACTGGCTGAACAAACATCGGTTGAATGCACTTATACTCCTGGCAATCAGAATCTAAGATTATTTTTTCAAACTCCGGAATTTGGTTTTAAGAACATTGCGTGGAACGACCTGAATATATCAGTGATAAGCGACGACAACATTATTGATATTGAAGCCGGTGGTTCAAGTCTGATGCTTGGAGAACAGATCAGTCTGGAGAATTTTACAATACACTCCGGTGCCGGCAGTGATACGCTGAATCTGGAAGCAAGATGGAACAACTGGCGTGATTTGTTGTATCGTGGCAATGTAAAGGGATTTGTTCACATCAGTAAATTATTTAACAATCCTGAACCACATGTTGAGGTATTTATCAGGCCTGCAAGTTTTTATGCTAACGACTCCCTATGGTACATATCAGAGGGAAAGATTACCATCGATTCAAGCAACCTGAAATTTGAAAACATTAATGTCAGCCACAACGATCAGTTTTTCAGCATTAAAGGAACGGTATCAAATGATCCGGGACAAACGCTCGAATTGGTTTTTAACCAGTTTAATCTGGGAAACCTGAAAGGACTGACAGCAAATCGCGGATATGAACTTGTCGGAATGCTGAACGGAACTGCCTCTTTTGCAAGTTTATACCACAATCCGCTCTTTACGAGCAACCTTACTATTGACGACCTGGCCGTCAATAATGAATTTCTGGGAAATTCGGAAATTAATTCCACCTGGGATGATGTAAACCGTTCCATCCTGATCGATGCATATACCATGCACAATAACCATAAGACGGTTGCCATCAGGGGTAACTATACACTTGGCGACAATGCCGGATTAGACTTTGATTTTAACGTGGATCAGTTCATGCTTGATCTTTTGGATCCATACGTGGACAAGATATTCGCTGATCTGGAAGGCAGTGCCACCGGCCATCTTAAACTTACCGGAACAACCGGCCAGCCACTCCTCAACGGAGCCATAGAATTTCAGAATACTGCTTTTGCAATCAACTATCTTAAAACCAGATATCGTTTTACAAAAAGAATCGAAATTGCAAACAATGAAATTTTACTGGACAACATACTGGTCCGTGATGCCAGGAACAATTCAGCTACGCTTACCGGTACGGTCAAAAGCAATTATCTGAAGGATTTTACGCTGGATCTGACGGTCAGGTCGGATAAACTGATGTGTCTGAACACTAACCAGTCTGATAACAGTACTTTCTATGGTACGGCCTTTGCAGAAGATCTGTTGTTAACCATCAAAGGTCCTCCAAAAAATATCACCATTGATGTATCGGCTTCAACAGCTGAAAATACGGTCATCCACATACCCTTATCAAATGAAAGGGAACTGAATGAATATAATTTCATCACAATTATCACAGAAGATGAGGATGAGGAGCCTGTTGAAAAGGCACCGGAATATCAGGTCGATTTATCAGGTCTGCAGCTGAATTTCAATCTTGGAGTTACGCCCGAGGCAGAAATTCAGATAATTTTTGATCCGAAACTGGGAGATATCCTGAGTGCCAAAGGAAATGGCAATCTTGATATGAGAATCAACAAAAGCGGAGATTTTGTGATATATGGTGATTATATTATTGAAGAAGGAGAATACCTGTTTACCCTGCAGAATTTTATCAACAAGAAACTCACCATTGAAGAGGGAGGCAGCATCAGATGGAACGGAGATCCGCTGGATGCTACAATCGACTTGATGGCCTATTACCGGACCAAGGCCTCACTGAATGATCTTCTCGGAAATGAGGACGATCGCATGGTCGTAGTGGACGACCGGTTAACCATGACCGGCAGACTGATGGCACCAGATATAAAATACGACATCTATCTTCCTACTGCGGATGAAAGTGACCGGCTGACAGTCAGCAATGCAATATCCTCAAATGAGGAACTTGTGAAACAGTTTATTTCCCTTCTGATACAAAACCGTTTTGTACTTTCAAGTGAGCACAGGGGACAGTCATTGACCGGAACGTCCGCATCACCTTACAGCAATGTAGCAGGTGTAAATGCCAGCGAATTCTTATCCAATCAATTGAGCCATTTGCTTTCACAGATCAGCAGTGATGTGGATATCGGTATCAATTACCGTACAAACCGTGAGCTGAAAAGTGACGAGGTTCAGGTAGCCCTTGAAACCCAGTTGTTCAACGACCGCCTGACCATCAACGGGAGCGTTGATGTCTCGACAAATGCAACCGCAAACGCATCCGACAATATTGTAGGTGAGTTTGACATTGATTATAAACTTACTCGTAACGGTAAACTCAGGCTTAAGACTTACAATCACATCAACAATGACATCGTATCTGAAAGCACTTATACACAAGGTTTTGGAATATTCTACAAGGAAGAATTCAATTCTCTGAAGGAACTCTGGAAACGTTACCTGCAAAGCATATTCGGCCGTAAGGAAGATGATGTGGAATTTGAACCTCCCACTTCTGACAAATGATTATGCGTGTATGACGGTTAATAAATAGCCCAAAAAAATAATTCGGATTAAATAACGTTTTAATAATTTTAGCGAAACTAAAATTCATTACTATGTTGTTGAATATATTATTGCAGAATTTAACACCCGGTGCTGCAGATAGTGCTGCCTTCGATCCCGGTGTCACCGAAACAGCAGTATCATACCTGGATCTGGCTTTTAAAGGTGGATGGGTGATGATTCCCATAGCCTTTTTATCAATCGTGGCTGTATATATATTTATCGAAAGGTTTGTGGCAATCCGCAATGCATCAAAGATTGATCAGAACTTCATGAACCGGATCAAGGATTATATACATGACGGAAAAATTGAATCGGCAACAGCCCTTTGCCAGTCCACAAACAATCCGCTGGCCATGATGATTGAAAAAGGTGTGAGCAGGATCGGCCGGCCTTTAAACGATATCAACACGGCCATCGAGAATATAGGACAGGTCGAAATTTACAAACTTGAAAAGGGACTGCCCATTCTGGCTTCCTGTGCCGGAGGTGCGCCCATGCTGGGCTTTTTCGGAACGGTACTGGGAATGGTGAGGACTTTCATGGATATTGCAAGTGTTGGTAATAGTCTGGATGTGGGTTTGCTGTCTCAGGGAATCTACATAGCCCTGATTACAACGGTTGGCGGGCTTTTGGTGGGTATTCCGGCTTTTTTTGCTTATAATTACCTGGTCGCCAGGGTTGAAGAACTTGTAAACAAACTTGAGGCACATACCATGGAATTTATGGACCTGCTCAATGAACCGGTAAAAAGATAAATAAGAAAACATGCAATTATGGCCATAAAATCCAGAAATAAAATCGAAGTGGGTTACAGCATAGCTGGCATGACAGATATTGTCTTTCTTTTGCTGATCTTTTTTGTGCTCACTTCAACACTCATTGCCCCCAATGCTCTGAAAGTTCAGCTTCCTCAGAGCAACAGCCAGGTAGCTGCAAAACCACTTACAACAGTTTCCATCACAAGGGACATTCAGTTTTATGTCGAAAAAACTCAGGTTGATCCTTCTCAACTGGAAACAATGCTGATCAGCAGGCTGAGATACCGTGAAGATCCGACTCTGGCGATCCATATTGACCGGAACGTACCGGTGGAACATCTTGTATTCGTCCTGAATATTGCCAATAGGAATAATTTCAAGGTCATTATGGCCACCAGTCCGGAATAATAAAAACACTTCCGCATGTCAGAAAGAAGTTACGGCATATTGGGAACCATCGTCATACACAATATCATCCTGCTGATATTGATTTTCTCATTTCTGGCATTGCCGGATCGTACTTCTTCTGAAGGAGCGCTTATCATCAATTTCGGTGAAACGGAAACTGCAGGCGGTCTTCTGGAACCCGAGCTGAACAACTTGCCTTACAGTCAAACTGCGGCTGCACAACGTGAACAGTCGACAGAGATCGAGGAAGACGGTATACTGACACAGGATTTTGAAGAAGCACCTGCCGTAAACAGACAACCGGGTACCACCGTCACTGAGAAACAGCCGGAAACAAGACCGGAAGAGACAAAACCGGCTGCAGAGCAGGAACCTGCAGAACAAACACCGGTTGTAAATCCCAGAGCACTGTATTCCACCAGAGGTGCCTCGACCACTGAATCAGGATCTTCAGAGGGAATATACCAGGGACCAGGCAACATGGGCAATCCTCAGGGAACGCCTGAATCGGAAGATTATACCGCCGGTCTGGCAGGCTCATCCATCGGCTTCAGTCTGAGTGGCAGAAATCCCGTATTTTTGCAGAAACCCGAATTCAGCGTATATACTGAAGGGATCATTGTGGTTGAAATCACGGTCGACAGAAACGGTAACGTGATCAATGCTACTCCGGGGATCAAGGGATCAACGCTGGTTGACAACACCCTTTATACAGCCGTCAGAAAAGCAGCCCTTGAATCCAAATTCAACGTCAGGAGTGATGCTCCGGAAAGACAAATCGGCACCATAACCTATCATTTCAGGCTGGAATAAGAAAAGAAAGCTACAGGCTGTAGGCTTTATGCAACAGGCTATAGACGGTAGCAGAAAACCGGCAAGCCTGACTCCTCCGGCCTTCGGCCACCTCCCCTGTCAGGGGAGGAAATAATAATTCTTATAGACACTTTGAATTACCATGCAAAAAGCGGGTAATCCTTCATGATCTGATTGACTTTTTCCTTTACACCTTTAATGATCCTTTCGGTTTCAATGTTCATGATGACTTCATCGATCAGATCGACTATTGTTTCAACGACATCTCCTTTTATGCCCCGTGTGGTAATCGCAGGAGTCCCGATCCTTATTCCTGATGTTGTAAAGGGGGACCGTGAATCAAAGGGGACCATGTTCTTGTTGAGGGTTATATCCGCTCTAACAAGTGTGTTTTCCACCATTTTCCCTGTAATATCAGGCACTTTGGTCCGAAGGTCAATCAACATGGAATGATTATCGGTCCCGTTAGAAACAACTTTATAACCTTTGTCTATAAAAGCCTTAGCCATTACTGCGGCATTCTTTTTTACCAGCTTCACATATTCAGTGAAAGAATCTGTCAGCGCTTCCCCGAACGCAACAGCTTTTGATGCAATGACATGTTCCAGGGGACCACCCTGACATCCGGGAAAAACGGCCATATCCAGAATATTCGACATCATTTTGATCTCACCCTTGGGATTTGTATAACCCCATGGATTCTCAAAATCCCCTCCCATCATGATCAGTCCGCCCCGCGGCCCGCGCAATGTCTTGTGTGTTGTAGTGGTTACCACATGGCAATGTGGAAACGGATGGTTCAACAAGCCTTTTGCTATCAGTCCGGCAGGATGAGCGATATCAGCCATCAGTATGGCTCCGGCAGCATCCGCAATGGAACGCATGCGAGCATAATCCCAGTCCCTCGAGTAAGCCGATGCTCCCGCGACGATAAGCTTGGGGTTTTCCTGCAGGGCGATCTCCTCCATCTGATCATAATCGATACGTCCCGTGTCAGGATTGAGCCGGTATGGTACCGGCTGGTATAATATACCGGAAAAATTCACCGGTGAGCCATGTGAAAGATGTCCCCCGTGCGAAAGATCCAGTCCCATAAACTTGTCGCCCGGATTCAGCACTGCGAGCATTACTGCTGCATTTGCCTGTGCCCCTGAATGTGGCTGCACGTTCGCCCATTGTGCCTGAAACAGTTCCTTGATTCTGTCAATCGCCAGCTGTTCCGCCTCATCAACAAACTGGCATCCACCATAATATCTTTTACCCGGCAAGCCTTCAGCATATTTGTTTGTGAGACAGGAACCCATTGCCTCAAGTACCTGATCACTTACGAAGTTTTCGGACGCTATAAGTTCAACGCCATGCATCTGCCGTTCTTTTTCTTTTTTAATGATCTCAAATATCTGTGAATCTCTTTCCATGGACTGAATAATTTTTATCGTTTTCAAAAGTATGTTTCTGCAAAACCAATCTGGTGACCGGATCAGAATGTGACACTCAAATATAATGTTTTGCATATGAGTAAAAAAATAAATCAATATTTGTTTATCATAAAAAATGATGATTTGAATTCCAGATTATTATAATTTCATGTGCATACTGTATTCAGGATCCTGATCCTCTTAACACCGTTCCTGGTATTGGGTTTGAATATCATTTCCCTTTCCATGGTCGCCTCGGGAACTGTATTTGCCGCACTCTTTATTGTTTTGTGCGCGATAAACCTGAAATATTTAAAATGAGTTCTATCCATATTTTTTAAATATTAAAAAAAAGGTTGAAGTGATCAGCAGGACCAATGAGAAGGATGAAGGGTAACCGCTACTATTCGTCCGAAATCTCGATCAGCCAGTTCCGGTAATATGAAAAAAGTTTTGATCTGGACATGAATCCGATGTATTCACCATTGTTGATTACCGGTAAATTCCATGCTTCATGATCTTCAAACTTTTTCACGACCTCATGCATCGATTCGCCGGGAGATATATGAGCGGGAGGCGGATGCATGAGGTCGCGGACAAATACCCTGTTGTACATATCCGCATTGAAAATGATGTGCCGGATGTCATCCAGCAATACAATCCCGACCAGCATGTTATTGCCCTTAATTACCGGAAACAGGTTGCGGTTTGATTTCGAAATGATTTTAGTCAGCTTACCAAGTGAATCATCGGGTGAAACAGGCAGGAAATCCTTTTCGATGACTCTGTCCATTTCCAGTAAAGTCAAAACTGCCTTATCCTTGTTGTGCGTTATCAGTTCTCCCCGTCTTGCCAGCCGGTGTGTGTAAATTGAATGGGGCTCAAAATATCTTATGGTGATATAGGATATTGTTGCGGTTATCATCAGGGGCATGAACAGACTATAACCACCCGTAACCTCCGCAATAAGAAATATTGCCGTCAGCGGAGCATGCATAACGCCTGCCATTAATCCAGCCATGCCTGCCAGAATCAGGTTTACATCCGGGATGCTTATAAAGTTGAACAAACCCGCAATCTTTGCAACCACATATCCCGTAAATCCCCCCATAAACATGGTCGGGGCAAAAATACCACCCACACCACCACTTCCTGTTGTTGCGGTCATTGCAAAGGGCTTGAAAAACAAGATGAGCAGCAGAAATACAATCAGTATGATAAAACCTGACTCATGACCATATACCAGACTGCCCTGGGTAACAGCGTATATATTGCCGTAAAGAAAATTATTTATGATGTCATAACCTTCACCGTATAAAGGGGGAAATACCAGGATCAGCACACCCAGAATAACGCCTCCTGTTAAAACCCTGACCCAGATCTTTTTTATTTTACCATACAGGGACTCGACATATATTGTGGTCCTGGTAAAGTACAAAGAAACAAAACCTGCAAGAATACCCAGTATGATGTAATAAGGGATGTTTCCCAGATCGAACGTACCCTGCAAAGGATAATGAAGGGTGGCTTCCCGGCCCAGAAAAAAATAGGAAATCGCTGCTCCGCTGACCGCAGAAATGAGCAATGGAATTATGGACCACATGCTGATATCGAGCATCAGGACTTCAAGACTGAAGATTACCGCAGCAATGGGAGCCTTAAAGATTCCGGCGATGGCACCTGCAGCACCACAGCCTATTAATGTCATAACGGACTTATAATTCATTCCGAACAGTCTTCCGAGATTTGAACCTATCGATGATCCTGTAACCACTATTGGGGACTCGAGACCTACCGAACCTCCAAAACCGACTGTCAGCGTACTTGCAATAATGGAAGAATAGCTGTTGTGCGGACGTATGAATCCTCCCAGCTTGGAAATGGAATATAAAACTTTTGTGATCCCGTGTCCCATTTCATCTTTAATAAAAAACCTGACAAACAAGACGGTCAGGATAATTCCGATGAGCGGAAAAGCCAGATACAGAATATTGATCTCGGAAGCACCACGCTGACCGCTGATAAACTGATGTGTGATATGGGTGGTATTCTTCAGGATAACAGCAGCCAGACCGCTCATGATGCCTACAATAAGGCTGAGCAGGTACATAAGCTGCTTGTGGTTCAACTTTTGCGACAGTCCATTAATAAAATGGTTCAGGAGTGGCATTTTCTTCATTCCGGGTGCGATTGCAAAATTGCTAAATTACATGAATGGATGCGGGTTTTCAAAAAATCCTGAATAAAAATATAATATATCCGGTTCCGTTGTTTCTGATCTGAAGTTGGGTATGGCAAGCCTGTTTCACCGGATTATACGCCAACATAACTTCCCTCCATGATCAGATCCCTTGAGTCCGTCCGGATTCCGTGAAGCAAAACCCGTGCAAAGCAGTTTTTTTCCGTGTTATTTGTCCGGAATGCCACGGGGACATAATGTTCCCCATATCCTTTGGCATATCCCTGCCGGTTGGTTTTTTCTACAAGTACAAGCTGTTTCTGACCCAGCAGCCTTCTTCTGTATTCCATTTTATTTGCATCGGAAATTTGCCTGATGATCCTGCTTCGCTCTGCCAGGATCACGGCCGGTATTTGTCCAGGCATCCGCTCAGCCTTTGTGCCATGACGGACGGAATATTTAAACGTATGAACATGGCTGAAACCGACTTCCCGTATAACATTGCATGTGCTCCGGAAGTCTTCCTCAGTTTCGCCGGGGAAACCAACCATGACATCTGTGGTGAGGTTAAACAAAGGATATCGCTTTTTTAATTCATTGATGATTCCCATAAAGGCAGAAAGCGTGTAATTCCTTCCCATCGCGGATAAAATCCTGTCGGATCCGCTCTGAAGGCATATGTGGAGATGCGGGCATAGTTTTTCATGTGCAAAAAGATCATAAAAATGGTTCCTGAACCCCTCCGGTTCCACAGAAGATATTCTCAATCTGAAAATTCCTTCAAGTTCCAGTATCCTTTCAATCAGACTTTCGAATCCGATACCTGCGTCCCGGTACCTGCTGATGTTTATGCCTGTCAGGACTATTTCCTGATAGCCTGCATTGAGAACCCGGGTGATGTTTCCGAGGATATCCCCTGAAGGTCTGCTGACGGCCCGGCCCCTGACATACGGTACGATACAAAACGTACAAAAGTTGTTGCAGCCGTCCTGGATCTTGACCATACTCCTTGTATGAAACCCATTGACAGCTGCAGAAAATCCGAAAACATCCTGTTTAAGATCTTCAACACCGGTGACCTCCCCGTTAAAATGTGAACGAACCAGATCAAAAATGCCACCCTTCCTTTTATTATCAACAAGAAAATCAATTCCATCAAGAGCCTCAAGCTCATCCTTCCTGCTTTCCGCCATACAACCGGTTACCACGACCAAAGATCCTGGTTTGTTCCGCAATGCCTGATTTATTGCTGATTTAGACTTATGATCCCCCTGTCCGGTCACCGTGCAGGTATTGATGACATAAATATCGGCTTTTTCATTGAAGCCGACAATTTCATAACCGGCAGCATGAAAATCAGTTGCCACGGAATCGGTCTCAAACTGATTCAGTCTGCACCCCAACGTTTTAAATGCAATCCTCCTTCTCATCATAAACAACTGCCGGTATATATTCCTCCGTCAATTCACCTTCAATGGATAAAGCTGAAGCACCGGTAATCCTTAGCCACGCAAAATCCCCTGTTCTGACATGGCCATCCGATGGAAAGCGAACGATAATGCGCCCTTCAGTTATTCCTGACAGATAGCCCTTTTTCCTGTCGGGACCTGTTGCCAGGATCTGTACCTTTTGTCCGATAAGCTTTTTGTTATATTCATGGGAATGCCGCATCAGTTCATCCGTCAGAATGTGCAGCCTTTGCTTTTTTTCATGCACGGGAATATCATCCTCCCATGCAGCACTTGCTGCACCCGGTCTCGGAGAATATACAGCGATATAAGCCATGTTGAATTTTATTCTTTCCATTGCCCTGCGTGTGTTCTCAAACTGTTCCGGTGTTTCTCCGCTAAAACCGACAATAATATCCGTAAACAGTGTTGCTGCCGGTAAATGTCTCCTGAGGCTTTCCGTTATGCTCAGGTAATCCGCCAGGTTGTGCCTGCGGTTCATCCGTTTCAGTATCTGATCATCACCCGACTGCAACGGAAGATGAATTTGTTTTGCCAGGCATTCATATGAAGCGATGGTATGAATGACTTCCTCATTCATATCACACGGATGAGGGGATGTAAAGTAAACCCAGAACTTTCTGCCCGATTGTTTTCCGTACTCGCCAATCATCTTCAGCAAACAGGCAAAGCTGATTTCCCGACCGTTCCGGTCGAGTCCGTATGAATTCACATTTTGTCCAAGCAGCGTTATCAATTTGTATCCGCCTTCTGCCAGCCGTTTCAGTTCATCCAGTATTTCAGCCGAAGGACGTGATATTTCCCGTCCCCTTGTATAAGGCACGGCACAAAATGTGCAGAATTTATCACATCCGTTCTGAATGGGTATATACGCTTCGAAGCTGGAAATATAGGAAGGTTTCAGCATCCAGAAATCCCTGATCCTTATATCGGGTTTTGAGATGTAAGGCCATGAACCGGTCACATGTCCTGATACCACTTCTGATCCTTCATCATCTTTTTGCTTTCCATCCAGGAGCGTTAATGGATTGATGGCCTTATGTGCAGCGGGTGTCACAACTCCATACTGGTGTATCATATCGGGAAGCCGTGGCAGCTCGGTTATGGGAAACAGCAGATCAAACAACTTCAGGAACTTCTTCTGATCAGCAGGCAAAACACATCCAGAAATAAATGTAATCAGATTTTTGTTGTTCTTCCATTCATTCCACTTCCGGATCCTTGAATATACCTTGTCGATCGATTTCTGTCTGACACTGCACGCAAGTATGCCCAGCAGGTTTGCTTCCTCCTCATTAAAGGTCCAGATGTAGCCCATGTCCTCAATAACCGTCCTTGCGCGTTCTCCATCTGATTTGTTCATCTGGCATCCCAGCACAACTATATGGTATTTCGAATGCATGCGTTATGTGTCGGACTTAAAAAATTCAAGCGCAAAGATATATCATTTCTCCGTAATGATTCTTTTCAGTGATTTTGCCCTTTGTTTTGCATATTGGTATTAATTTAGCCGGTGAAAACCTTTAAAAGTGATCTATCCGGCAACGTTTGAGCAAAAAACCGGCTTTGACCAGATCCGGAACCTGGTCAGGGAGCACTGTATGTTTAACCTGGGAAGAGAACAGGTTGACGCAATGGCATTTACGGATCATTTTGATACCATCAGGGAAAAGCTTGACCAGACAGCCGAATTCAAAGAAATATGCCTTTTTGAGCAGGACTTTCCTGAGGATCATTATTATGATCCGACACCGGCCCTGCGGAAATCAAAAGTCGATGGGACTTATATGGAGCTCGATGAGCTGGTCATGCTCAAGCGGTCACTTGACACCCTGAAAGCGGTATTGCGATTCTTCAGGAAAACTCCTGACGACAAATACACAACGCTAAAAAAACTGGTCAGCGATATAAAATATTTCCCGTACATTGAGGAGCGGATCAATGCCATTCTTTCCAGGCAGGAGACAATTAAAGACAATGCTTCAAAAGAGTTGAAACAAATAAGGGAAGAAATTGCCCGCAAACATGCATCTGCAGGAAAATTGCTTCAAAATCTGTTAAAAAGCGCTATAAGGGACGGCCTGGTTGAAAAGGAAACTACAGTTTCCATCCGGAACGGAAGGCAGGTCATTCCGGTACCGGCTTCAAACAAAAGAAGAATCGGCGGAATCATACACGACGAATCGGCAACCGGACGCACAGCATATATTGAACCTTCCGAGGTAGTTGAACTGAACAACGATATCCGCGAACTGGAAATAGCAGAACATCATGAGATCATCAAAATCCTGATGGCATTTACTACTGCTGTCAGGCCTTACATTGACGAATTGATCCGTGCATATCATTTCCTGGGAACCATAGATTTTATCAGGGCCAAAGCGTTGTTTTCCATGAAGATCAATGCCGGCAGACCGGCATTGTTAAAGGATCAGGGATTTATGTGGAAACAGGCAGTGCATCCTTTGCTGCTGATATATCATAGTAAAGAAAATAAGGAAGTTGTGCCGCTTGATATTTCCCTTGACCGTGTGAACAGGATCCTTCTCATTTCCGGTCCCAATGCCGGAGGAAAATCGGTATGCCTCCAGACGGTCGGTTTGCTCCAGTATATGCTTCAGTGCGGCTTGCCTGTACCCATGAAGGAAAGTTCCGAAACCGGGATATTTAAGGATATCCTGATTGATATCGGAGATGAGCAATCCATTGAGAACGATCTCAGCACATACAGTTCGCACCTTTTGAACATGAAATATTTCCTGCGTCATGCCTCACCGGAAAGCCTGATCCTGATCGATGAGTTTGGGGCAGGAACTGAACCGTTAATCGGTGGCGCGATAGCTGAAGCCATTCTGGAATCATTGAATCAAAAAGGCACCTATGGCGTGATTACAACGCATTATGCAAATCTGAAATACTTTGCATCATCAGCCACGGGAATCATTAACGGTGCCATGCTGTTTGACACAGGCAGGATCAAACCCCTCTTCATACTTGAAACCGGAAAGCCTGGCAGTTCTTTTGCCATTGACATAGCCCGGCAAATCGGTCTTCCCGAAGAGATCCTGGATTCGGCATCCGGTAAAGCAGGCGAGGATCATATCAAATACGACAGGCATCTGAGGGAGATCATTCGTGATAAGCATTACTGGCAAGACAAGCGTAGCAAAATCAGAATTGCTGAAAAGCGTCTCACCGGCATTCTGCAACAATATGAAGAAGAGCTGCTGCAGACGAAGAAACTGAAAAAGGAAGTGATGCAGCGGACTAAAAGTGAGGTTGAAGAATTGCTGGCTGCAACAAACAGGGAAATTGAAAAAACCATTCGCGTCATCCGTGAATCGCAGGCGGACAAGGAAAAAACGAAAGAAGCCCGGAAGAATCTGGAGGATTTCCGGAAACAATCATTGCCGGAAAATGCCGGTGACGATCAAATCATAAGAGAAAAACTGCAGACCATCCAGAAATTCAACAGTAAATACAGCAAGGATACGGTCCGTGAAAAAAGTGAAACGGAAGCAAGGGGTGAACGGGATATCCGTATTGGTGATATGGTAAGGCCAACAGGAAAAGATGCGGCAGGAGAAGTCATTGATGTAAAGGGCGATAACCTGCTGGTGGCTTTTGGTGAAAGCATGATCTCCACTCTTGCAAAATCTTCGGTTGAACTGATTGATCCCGCGGACAGGGATCAGTATCTTTCCGCTTACGCTGCCAGAAGTCATGAGCAGGCATGGAACCTCAGCCAGCGAAAGCTGAATTTCAAACCTGAAATTGACATTCGCGGCAAACGCGGCAGTGAAGCGCTGGAAATTGTGAAACACTTCATCGATGATGCAACGGTCGTCGGTGTCAGCAATTTGCGGATCCTGCACGGAAAAGGAAACGGAATACTGAAGCAGCTTGTCCGGGATTACCTTAACTCGGTTGATATTGTTCGTTCATGCGCTGATGAACATGTTGAACTTGGCGGCTCAGGGATCACAATCGTTGAGCTGGATTTTTAAGGATATATCCGGTCGTGGAAAAAAGAATCCGGTTCCTGAAATAAAATATTTTTCCCTTCCTGTATCATAAACAAGTAAAAAGATTAATTTAGAAGCATGATATTAAACTGAAAATGAATCCTTTTATGATAAAATTATTACCCGTTCCCCTGATCATGGCCATGGTCACCGCACAACTTATGGCACAGACGCAGTCAGAATCTGCTGATGCTGATGAAAAAACTGAGAAAATAAAAACAGGCTGGAATCTTGGTCCCTTACCAGTCGTTGCTTATGATTCCGATATCGGTTTCAAATATGGAGCAGCTTTAAAATTATATTATTACGGTGACGGATCCATATACCCGAAATACAGACATTATATGGGTTTTGAGTGGTCGCGGACTACAAAAGGCAGCGGTATCAACCAGTTTTTGTACGATTCGGAATACCTGATCCCGGGTATCAGGGTTACCGGTGAAGCCAGTCTTTTAACTGAAAAAGCAATAGATTTTTATGGATTTAATGGTTATGGTGCATATTATAATCCGGATTACGAGAATGATGAAGCAGATGATTATATCTCCCGTATGTATTACCGGCAGGAACGCAAGTTGACGCGGATCAAAGCCGATTTTCAGGGGAAAATTTCAGACCCCACATTAAAATGGATTGCAGGATTTGAATACAACCGCATCAGGACGGGGACGGTTGATATCGCCAAACTGAACAAGGATAAGGATGAAAGTGAATTGTTGCCCGATACGGCACTGTTGTATGATCGTTATGTAGAATGGGGCTTTATTGAAGAAGGCCAGGCTGACGGAGGTACCGCCACACTGATTAAAGCCGGTCTGGTATATGACACCCGTGATATTGAGGCCAATCCCATGAAAGGTATATGGACTGATGTACAGTTTATGCTGGCACCATCATTTCTGGGCAACGATGAGAACGCTTATATCCGTGTTGCCTTAACCCACCGTCAATATTTTACGCTGGTCCCGGAAGTATTTTCCTTTGCCTACCGTTTGAGCTACCAGACCAAACTTACCGGTAACATGCCCTATTACATGCTTCCTTTCGTTTATAATACGGCTCCTGAACGAACACGGGACGGACTGGGCGGAGCCAAAACGATCAGGGGTGTTTTGCTGAACAGGGTTGTTGGTGACGGTTTCTTATTCGGGAATCTGGAATTGCGCTGGAAATTCCTGCAGACTGTCGTGTTTAACCAGAACATATATCTTGCTTTAAGCGGATTTCTGGATGGCGGAATGGTCACTTCTAATTACAAACTGCCGGAGACAACCATCCCGGAAGCGGTTCACTACCTGAACAAGGGTGCGGAAGAAAAAATTCATTTGGGAGCAGGTGCCGGATTTCATTTTGTTATGAACCAGAACTTTGTGGTTGCTATAGATTATGCACGGGCGTTGGATCCTGATGATGGCATCAAAGGACTCTATATCGGTTTCGATTTTCTGTTCTGACGAGTGAAAAGTCAACAGGCTCAAGATTTACATACAATTTCCGCCTTATCAGACAATAATAACAATAACAAGATCCGTTTTGAATCCGTATCGAACCACACCAATTATTATTTGACATCATAAAAAACCACAAATTGTTTTAACATCACATAAATTAATTTACTTTTGCTGTGATAACTAATTTATTTCTTTATTTTTTTGTTTTATGAACATTTATGTAGGCAATCTTCATTTTGACCTGAATGAAGATGAATTAAAAAAAGCCTTTGAAGAATATGGTGAGGTCAGTGCTGTTAAAATCATCACTGATAAAGTCTCCGGAAGAAGCAGAGGCTTTGGCTTTGTTGAAATGGTGAATGATGATGAAGCCAGAGAAGCCATCGAGAACCTTAACGGAACCGACATCAAAGGCCGGAAGGTGAACGTAAATCAAGCCAGAGAGAAAGAAAATAACTCGGGAAGAAACAACAGATACAGATCCTGAGTTCTTTGAAATAAACTCGACTGTTGCTTTGTTGAAGCTTTTGCCTGGTTAGGTAGTGGTTAAACTGAACTGAAACTGGTCAGAAATACGAATCAGTTTCCTGTAGCTGAGACTCAATCTGAGATCATGATCTGATAACGGATTGAGTTTTTTATTTAACCGTAACCTTCGGAATCATAAAAAAAGGTTATCAAAAGCCTTCATCCGGCCTTTGATAACCTTTAACAGACCTTTCCCTCCCTGGATTCAGAAACTGAGGTCCAGTCCTACTCCGATAACCAGAGCATCTTTGTAATAAGACTGTGTAACCGGTATTTCAGCAGGAATCGTTGTATTCAGGATATGGGTGTAGTTCTTTTCCCCTTCCTGATACATGGTATAGGATGCGCCGAGATTGACCATAAGGTTTGGTAGGATCCTGTATCCCACACCAGCCCCGAATGTGTTGGATGACAGACTGAAGCTCAGATCCGTCTGGTAATCTTCCGACACCCCGGTTTGCGCACGCAGATAGCCTCCGCTGACGACCAGTTTCCCGGTAATTCCGTATTCAAGTCCCAGAGCTATCTCAAAATAGTTCTTATCAATGACCTTGTCATTTTTAACCTGTTCTCCGGTTGCATCAAGAGTTTTACCATAGTTTGCACCTTTGTCAAAATAATAGTGGAACCCTGCAGTGGCCAGCAGATTGGGCAGAACCTTAACACCAACACCCGCAGAAAGCATGGCTGGCATATCGCTGTGAACGGTTGAATCCTGTACAAACATTCCGTAAGCATCCTTGCCGTCATTTACGGTTGTCGTGAGGTCGAGCGCGGTCTTGAATTCATATTTAAGTCCGATGTTTATCACGTTACCGAGGGAAATATTTGCTCCGAGAATGGGTGTATAACCGGTCGCTGTTTCTTCCACATCCGCCTCGGTATCTGCAGTCAGCACATCCAGTTCGGCGGCAGATGCATTCAAAAGAGTAACATAAACGCCAGGAAGACTATATACTTGAGCGGCAGCTCTCAGATAATCACCGGGCGTATAATCCCCGGCAGCGGGCAGATTGTACACAGGATCGGCGTCAGCAGGATCTGCACTGATCATGACGTCCTGAATATGGCCTGTATATGTATTCTTAGCTGTGACAAAGCGCAAACCGGCATATACGCCCAGAAATTCGTTTATCTTATAGGACAGGCCACCCTGATAACCGAAAAAGATGGAAGTGCCTTTGAAATATATATCGGCATCATATGCGGTGATGTTGTTCAAATCCGGATCAAATCCGTAGCCTGCAGGCGCATCCTGGGATAACATAAGATCCATGAGTGTCAGCCGTTCTTTTAAAATTGGTACAAGATCTGCCAGACTGCTTTCAAAGGAAGGCAGGCCTTCTTTAAATTCCGCTCCGCCGCCTCCGCCAATGGGATTAAATCCGAATGAAACGGCCAGTTTTCCGGTTTTCCAGACTGCATAAAAACCGGGAAAAACAGGAGCTTTCACATCGCCCAGAAATTTCTTCGGTGAGGATGCCAGAAACTGATAATCATCCGTAACGTCTTTATTCTGGAAGATTGTCTGGTTGTTGAGTGAAAAATGAAAGCCATTGTCCAGTCTGATCAGGCCTGCCGGATTATAATACACGGCATCAATACTTGTTGAAGCATCTCTTGCCAGCATTCTGACATAGGTTGCACTTTGATTGGCGTTGGTAACGATACCACCTCCAAATACCATTGGTGTAAGGCATACAAAACCAACGATCAGAATCAGTAATTTTTTCATGTTTTTGATTTTTTTAATTTATAGGTAATGTTAATCCCTCGTAGTTTCATGAGAAATAATGAACCACATTTCCGGATCATTTTTATAAAACCGGACCATATAAACCGGGAGCATCGCTTCCGGTAATGTCAGGATTCGACGCATTCCAAAACAACAACTTTGATTCGGCGCGAATATAAACATTTCCGTATTATTAGCCAAAATTCATTATTAACACCGGTATCTCAATTCCGAAGATAATTATGTGAACCTTAGAATACCTGTATTTTAATAATCATGCATTGGAGTACGTTTATGAGCATATTGTAACTACCGGAAATTCATTTTTAGAATTGTCAACGAACAAATTGACCACATTTATAACAGAATCAGATATCTATTTATATTTTTACCTTAATATTAAGCATTGTCATCATGAGTATTCAAAAACCAGGTATACCTAAAGGAACACGTGATTTTGGTCCTGTTGAAACCGCCAGGCGGAATCTCATTTTCAATACCATAAGCAATGTTTTTGAAAAATACGGATATGTCCGCATCGAGACACCGGCTATGGAAAACCTGGATACCCTGCTGGGCAAGTATGGTGAAGAAGGGGACAAGCTACTGTTCAAAATACTGAACTCGGGTGATTTTCTTGCAGGGATGAGGCAAAACGCCTTCCATGCCAATGATTCAAATTCATTCTCACTTAACATTTCAGAAAAAGGTTTGCGTTATGACCTGACTGTTCCTTTTGCACGTTATGTTGTTCAGCATCAGCATGATATCGTCTTTCCCTTTAAACGTTACCAGATCCAGCCCGTTTGGCGTGCCGACAGGCCCCAGAAAGGCCGGTACCGGGAATTCTATCAGTGTGATGCAGATGTTATCGGCAGCGACTCTTTGTTTAATGAACTGGACCTGATTAAAATAACCGATGAAGTATTTGAAAAGCTGCATATCAGGGTGAAAATTAAGCTGAACAACCGCAAAATATTGGCAGGTATTGCGGAATATATAGGTTATCCCGATCGAATTACCGACATTACGGTCGCTCTTGACAAGTACGAAAAAACCGGTCTGGAAAACGTAAATCAGGAACTTAAAGAAAAAGGTATAGATTCTGGAGCAATTCAGGAACTGGAACGAATTCTGTTCATTCACGAAGAAAATGATCTCATGAAATTGCAGTGGCTCAAAACGATACTTAAGGATACAGAAGCCGGAATAAAAGGGATTGAAGAACTTTCCACCCTTTTAAATTACTGCCGTAAAATACAGGTAACTTCTGCAATTGATTTTGATCTGACTTTGGCGCGCGGATTGAACTATTATACCGGTGCCATCATAGAGGTTGCGGCTGCAGATGTTAAAATTGGCAGCATTTGTGCCGGCGGACGGTATGATGATCTCACCGGTATCTTTGGACTGAAGCAACTGTCGGGTGTGGGTATTTCATTTGGTGCCGACCGTATATATGATGTTATGCATCAGCTGGATCTTTTCCCGCAGGATACCCTGATGTCTTCCAAAGTCCTTTTTGTAAATTTCGGTGAAAAAGAGGCCTTGCATTGCCTGGGTCTACTCGAAATACTTCGCGATGCAGAAATTGAGGCAGAACTATATCCCGATCCTGCCAAACTGAAAAAACAACTTGCCTATGCAGCCGCAAGAAACATTCCGTTCGTAGCACTGGTGGGCGAAAACGAGATGAGTCGATCCATCGTTACATTACGGAACATGCTGACCGGTGATCAAATGGAGTTTCCGATTGAAGGACTGAAGGAATTCCTCTCCCCTGGCACACTTGATATGCCTGACACACCGCACATCCCTCACCCTTAATTCCCAATTCATTAATGGTTAAAACCTCGTCATCCAGGCGTCAGGTTGTTCTTCCTTGCGGATTCTTTCGAGTTCCCTCAAGGCATCAGCCCTGTTATTAAACGAAGTGTAAGAAACTGCATGAAGGTTTCCAATCCTGCCAAACTTTTCAGCATTGAAACCTTTTGTTCGCAAAGATCTGACCAGTGCATCCGCATTGACTTCTTCACTGAAACAGCCCGCAACGATATAAAATCTGGGTTGACCAGCCAGTGTCTGCGCGTCTGCTGTAACAGGCACTTCCATAGGAGCGGCTTCTTCTATTGCGGGAACCTCTTCAACAACAGGTTCCGAAACATCCTCCGTCATTTCAAAAGCCGAACTTACAGGCTCGGCTATGTCCAGAGTATCCGATACCAAGACTGTTTCCTGTCCTTTCTTAAAAATTTGCCTGATATCATCACGGTATAAGAACCAGGCAAGTATGATAATGTTCACAAACAGTATGATCACGATCCAGATCAGCAACTGATTGGTATAGCCAACTTTTCTGCTTTTACGTGAAGGTGGGGTCTTTGCCGTTTCCGTGTGAAGTGCAGTCCTGGCACTCTGTGAAGATAATGACGATACTGCATAATCCCTTTGCCCTGACCTGTGATCAATTCCTGATCTGCCGTGAGTCCTGGTTTCCGGACTGGCTTCAGATTCCTTTTTTGGTCCGGATCCGGATCCCGTTCGGGTTTCGGCTTTGGCTGCCGTTTCAGGTTTTGCTTTGGTCACAGGACCGGTTTCGGCTTTGGCTGCCGTTTCAGGTTTTGCTTTGGT
>JAFGRC010000050.1 GCA_016935355.1 Bacteroidales bacterium | reverse complement strand
TATACGGCGACCGTGAAACCCTTGCTTTCCATGTTCAGAACCAGGTTCTCTCCCATTACCGCAAGTCCGACAAGTCCGATATCTGCCAGTTTACTCATGACTATTTTATTGCAATATAACCTTAAAAATTAACAGTTCACAGTATTAAAGTTGTTAATTGTCCGGAAACAAAATCCATATTTCTTTCATATCAGGTACTTACCCTGAATCCCATCCTTCGGCACCGGCGCTCTATTGAAGTCCATGACGCTGAAAGCTTCAGGATATAGGAGTTAAACTCTCTTCTTACGGGATAACCTGACCGCAACTTTTCAAAATCCACCGGCGACCTTCTCAACTGCTGATCATCCTCCAGAACGTCATAGGAACCGAGTATGGCTTCCGACAGGATCTCCTCCTCCGTATGTCCCCTGCAGTTGATATTAATTTCAGGATGTCCGGGCGGTGGAATATCTTCCGGTCTCCATTGATTCAATCCGAGGTTGAAGAATCTGCTTGCTTCCTGAACGATCATGGCCGTTCCGTTTGCCTTTCCGTCAGCTGAATATCCTGCAATATGCGGAGTTGCAATATCCGCCATAGACAGGAGATCACCGTCAATATCCGGCTCATCTTCCCATACATCAGCCACCAGTCCCCTGATCCTTCCTGATTTCAGTGCCGACTTAAGCGCCCCGGTATCTCCGACCGGACCCCTCGAAGTATTGATGATGAAGGTTCCGGGATTGGTCCTTTCGAGCAGTTTTGTACCGATCATGTGATGCGTGTTATAAACCTTTCCCGCCTGAAGGGGTACATGAAATGTAATGATATCGCTCTCACGCAGGATCCCTTCCAGGTCAATAAACCCGCAAATACCTTCTTTTTCAACCCTCGGCGGATCACAAAGGTATACATGCATTCCAAGCAATTCGGCCGTGTGCACGACCCTTGAGCCCACATGACCGACACCAACCACGCCAAACGCCCTGTCCCTGAGTGAAAAGCCGTGCCGCTTAGCCAGCTGTACCAGTGAAGATGCAATATACTGGTTCACGGAACCGGCATTGCATCCGGGAGCGTTCCGCCAGACAATACGATTTGCATCGCAATAGGCAATATCAATATGATCATAACCAATCGTGGCGGTCCCGATGAATCTGACATTCGTCTGATCCAGCAGTTCACCGTTGCATAGGGTCCTTGTTCGGATCAGCAATGCATCGGCATCTATGAGATTGTGGTTCAGAATACCATTCCCGGGAAGGTATTCAACATCCGCAAAAGGTTCCAGAATACCCTTGATAAACGGTATGTCTTTGTCTACAACGATCTTCATAGAATATTCTTATATCTTTCCCAATACCTTATCCATTATATAATTGGTCCGGGCAGCATCTTCACCGTTACACGTTTTGTCACGGATTCCCCGGAGCTCTTCCACCATGTTTCTGATAAAACAGTACTGAATGTGTTCCGGATTTGGCGGCAGGAATTCAGATTTTCCGTTCTGTGTTATCAGTCTGATGGGTGTAAACCCGAATGTGGAAAATTCTACAGAACCTTCTGTTCCGTATATCCCGATAACATCGGTATGTTGCTTCTGATCCGCAACAAAACACCATGATCCGGTGAGGGGCAAGCCGCTTTCGAATTCCAGTCCGGCAAAGACCAGATCTTCCGGGGGGTATAAACCGGCCCGGTTACAGGCATGACCGCATATGTTTTTCGGGAATCCGAACAACCACACCATCAGATCAAGCTGATGACAGGCCATATCATAAAAATAACCGCCTCCTGAGATTTCAGGGATCACACGCCAAGGCAGTCCATATGGATCCCGGTCCTCCTTTCTGGGAGGCACATGAAAATCTATCCTCACATAAAGCAGCGTACCCATCTGTCCGTTTTCCACCAGCTCCCGCACCTTTTGAAAATAAGGCAGTGCCCTTCTGTAATAAGCTACATAAAGCGGAACATTATTTTTAATCGCAAATTCATTCATCCGGATGCAATCGTTCCAACATGCGGCCATAGGTTTTTCAACATATACGGCTTTCCCGGCTTCCATGACCTGAATTGCATACCGGGCATGGGAAGAGGGTGGTGTTGCAACGTATACGGCGTTCACTTCCGGATCTTCAATCAACCGGTGTGCATCTGAATACCATCTGGGTACATGATGCCTGATCGCATAGTCTTTTGCCTTTGCTGCATCCCGTCGCATTACTGCAACAAGCCGGGAACCCTCAACTTTGGTGAAGGCAGGACCGCTTTTCTGTTCCGTGACATTTCCGCAGCCGATAATGCCCCAGTTTACCTCCTTCATAATTGAACCGGTTAAATTATACTGCTAATATAATCCGATTTATGGTTTTGATTTTACATGACCTTTTGTGTTGAAAATTTATAAAAAATTTTAATATTGTAAATAATTTAGGCTCATGAGGAAATTAATCATTCTTACATATCTGTTTATTTTTTGTGCTGCCTTAAATAACATCAGGGCACAGGAAGGCAAGGAAGTTTTCGTTGAGCAGATTGAATTCGAGCTGGAACGGGTGAGTGATAATGCTTATGAAAACGAATATTTCATGACGTTGAAACTGAATAAAGGGACTTCCTATAAATTCAGGGTCATGAACAGCCAGAGCAACCTGCCCGGCAGGGCCATTATTGAGCTGCTTGATTCCAATGCACTGATTCTCACAAACTTAATGAATGAAAAATATTTTGAAAGTGTTAATTTTGTATGCAACAAAACCGGATTTTATGACATTCTGGTGAAATTCCAGGATGAGAAGCCGGGGCATTCCATCATTGACATTTTCATGCTGCAATAGTTCAGGGGTACTTCGGATTCAACACTACATCCAGCGTTTCACCGCTTATGATATAACATTCGACGTCACATGCATCCGGGACCTTAAGAACCTCAATTGTAGTGCCATCAACAGCGTAAACTACGGTATTCCCCCGCGAATATTCAGCTTTAACCGAATAATCCCGTTCCACGGCAACCCATAAATAATATGGATTCAGGTAGGCAGTATCCACATATTCAACCAGTCCGCCCTCAATATTTCCCCGGTAGAAAGTCAGCGGCACCTTCTGATATATATCATTCAGTGTAAGGTGAACGACCAGATCGGCACTGTCCGGCCTGACCCGATAGCACTCGGAACAATCCACATCTCCGTAATAGAGTTTTTCCCCGCATGAATCAAATCCTGTGATCAACAGGATCATTACCAATCCCTTTAATATAATTGGTTTTCTTACCTGCATTACCAGCCCTTTAGTTCCGTATCAAGTATCCCTTTCTTCCGGTTCAGCAGAAAGCCGACAGAAAAACTCATGCGGTTCCTGCTGCTCTTATGGATGTTTAAATTTACATATTCATACTGTACTTTCAGCCACACATGTCCCAATTCGCCCCTGATTCCGATTTCCGGACACAAAGCCCAGTGGTCGCCGACCCCGGTGTCCGAACCGGCATGGCGTCCGAAACTGTACATTCCCTTAAGTCCTGTAAACAGCCCCAGCCTCATTTTTTTTCCGGCATTTATATTCCATATGTCTTTATTCAGGGAACATGAAACAGATGACCTGTTTTCCCGGTACTGGTAATATACATCATCACCTGTACGTTCCAGGACCTGCACCTGATTTATCCAGAACCCGTAACCCAGGAGCACGTGCAGATTGTATTTCTGGTCACTGATGCCGGATTCAAAACGAAGCTCCGTAATGTCTTTGTTGAAGCTCAATTCTGTACCCAGTGTAAAACGACTAAAATAAGGCCAGTAGCTGGTTGTCGCTCCGTTTTTTCTGAGCATGTCAGTCAGCCGTTGATTGTCATGCTGTTCTGCCAGTGATAGCGGACCAAGGGCCAGACCGATCCTGTTGTTCACATCGGCACCATATCCGATCAGCAACCTGGCCGCATCAAAATCATTTGCAGCGGCAGCCAACGCGAGGGGGGTATATCCGGAACCGGTTTGCTTTTCAATATGGGCACCTGATGCAATCAATATATCCATAAGATCCGCATTGCCGTTCATGGTGGCAAAATGAAGGGCGGTCCTTCCCTGTTCATCCCCTGCATTCACATCGGCACCATTTTCGATCAGAAGGAGTGCAATATCGTATTTACCCTGCCTGCATGCCAGCATTAACGCGGTCACTCCGTTCCGGTCGCGCAACGCCACATCTGCACCATAATACAATAGCAAGTCCGCCATCCAGTAACGGCCTTCCGCCACGGCATACATCAGTGGCGTTGCCATTTTATTGTCAGCAAGATTTATGTCCGCACCATTCCTGATCAAAAATTCGGCTGTTTCGATCCACCCGGCGCGGACCGCCGGGATCAGTGCAGTATAGCCCTGAGGCGTTTGCCTGTCCGGATCCGCACCATTGCTGACCAGTATTTTTACTACCGGCAGATGTCCGTTTTGCGATGCGTACATCAGGGGTGTCACACCGTCATAGGTCGTTGCGTTTACATCCGCCCCATTTGCAACAAGTTCTGCAGTGCGTGCGGAATCGCCCCCGTCAGATGCTATTATTAACTGAAAATCTATATCATATAAGGATGCCCCCCTGGATTCGTCAGCCTCCTGCGCACCAGTTCGTATGAAAAGGGCGAGCATAAAAGCCGTCAGGTACAGGTATATATGGGATCCAACTTTCATATGACATCCGAATCGTTTTGTAAAAATATTAATTTATCGGTTAAAACCGATTTATAAGGCCATTATGATATTTTTTGCCATTTTATCCTAATTTTAACCTTTACAATATCATATAAAGCATATGAGAGATCTGGACAACCACCTGCTGGTAATATTCGGCGCTTCGGGTGATCTCACCAGGCGCAAGCTGATCCCGGCATTGTTTGAACTCTACGTACAGAAACTGCTCCCCGGAAAATTCGCAATTCTTGGGGTATCCCGCACGCCATACAGCGATGATGAATTCAGGCTGACGGTAAAAAAAGCGCTTTCAGAGCATGTGAACGGCGGGGATCACATAAAAAGGACCGGGGATTTCATCCGGCTGGTACAATACCTTTCCGTTGAGACTTCGGATCCCGGCAGCTATGATCAGGTAAGGAGCCGGATCGGGATGCTGGATGAAGAATATCATCTCAACGGCAATTGTATTTTCTACCTGGCCACCCCCCCCGATCTGTATAAAACAATAGCCCACAATCTGAGTCTTGCCGGATTGTCGACTGGTACGGCAGGATGGAGGCGCATTATCATCGAAAAGCCCTTCGGATATGACTTCGCATCAGCCAGACATCTCAACCAGCAACTGTTGAAATGCTTTACGGAAGATCAGATATACCGCATCGACCATTACCTGGGAAAAGAGTCGGTTCAGAATGTAATGGTAACCCGGTTTTCCAACGGCATCTTTGAGCCCTTGTGGAACCGGAATTACGTCAACCACATTGAAATAACGTCAGCGGAAAATCTGGGTGTCGGGACAAGGGGCGGATATTATGATCACGCGGGTGCGCTCCGGGACATGATCCAGAATCATCTGCTGCAACTGGTCACACTGGTAGCAATGGAGCCTCCCACCCGGATCAGCTCTCATGCTATCCGGAACGAAACACTGAAAGTCCTGCAATCGGTCAGGCCTTTTTCAAAACGGGATGCAACGGGACACGTGATCAGAGGCCAGTATATGGAATCAGTTGTCAGAGGTGAAAAATATTCTGCGTATCGCGATGAGCCTGGTATTTCAAGGGACAGCAGGACCGAAACCTATGTCGCATTAAGACTTTATATTGATAACTGGCGCTGGGGAAACGTGCCTTTTTACATCCGGACCGGCAAACGAATGCCGACACGGGTGACTGAAATTGTCGTGCACTTCAGACCTTCACCGCATACCTTGTTTTGCTTTAACAATGAAAAGTATAACTCGGACAATCAGCTGGTCATCCGCATTCAGCCCGATGAAGGCATTCTGCTAAAATTTGGAATGAAAGTTCCGGGTG
>JAFGRC010000049.1 GCA_016935355.1 Bacteroidales bacterium | reverse complement strand
TTTTTAAGATCAGAATCCCTGATGATCTTCAGGCAATCCTTGTATGTAAGTTTTTCAGGATCAACACCTTTAGGTATCTTATAATTCAGCTTTTTATGGCTCAGGTATTTCCCCCACCTGCCGTTTAATAGCGCCATATCGTGATCTTCACTGAAGGTTTTTACAATCTTGTTTTTCTCCTTTTCCCTTTTTTCCGCGATCAATTCTATTGCCCTGTCGAGTTCAACCGTATAGGGATCATCTGTCTGTTTCTTCATGGAATAGAATTTTGAGTCGTGTAATACATAAGGTCCGAACCTGCCTGTTGATGCGATCACATCCTTGCCTTCATACTGCCCGAGCAAGCGGGGCAATTTAAACAGTGTCAGTGCTTCCTCCAGCGAAATCGATTCCAGGTTTTGTCCCTTGCGCAATTGTGCATATTTCGGTTTCTTATCACCCGAAGTTTCCCCGATCTGGGCAACCGCACCAAATCTGGCCATACGGACATAAACCGGCAGTCCGGTTTCCGGATCTTTTCCAAGCAGACGTTCCGGTTTCGCAAATTCCGAATTTGCCAGGACATGTTCCACTTGTTTATGAAACGGCTTATAGAAGGTACCGATCATTTCAGTCCAGTTTAACCTGCCCTCCGCAATCTCATCGAATTCCTTTTCAACTGATGCGGTAAAATTAAAATCAAGGATTTCCTTAAAATGCTCAACGAGAAAATCATTTACCAGTATACCGATGTTGTCGGGAAATAATTTCATCTTTTCAGCTCCTGTGATCTCAGTCCTGATGGTTTCCTGAATTTTATTCCCTTCAAGGGTGATCACGTTGAATTTGCGTTCTTTCCCCGGCCTTTCCTCCTTTATTGCATAACCCCGCTGCTGAATGGTCGAAATGATCGGTGCATATGTTGACGGCCTGCCAATGCCAAGCTCTTCGAGCTTTTTAACCAGACTGGCTTCGGTATACCTGGGGGGATGGTGTGTAAATTTCTCGGTTGCGGTCACTGCGCTGCAATTCAGTTCCATTCCGGCCGATACAACCGGCAGCAACTGGTTTGCCTTTTCTTCGGCTTCCTCATCGGAAGATTCGAGATATACCTTAAGAAAGCCTTCAAATTTCATTACTTCTCCTTCTGCAATAAATTTTTCAGGTCTGTTTGAAAGGTCTATTGTGATCGTGGTTTTTTCCAGCAGGGCGTCCGCCATCTGGGAAGCTACCGTTCTTTTCCAGATCAGCTCATAAAGCTTCCTTTCCGTATTGTTGCCATGAATTTCAGGGTTGTTCAGATAGGTGGGACGTATGGCCTCATGTGCTTCCTGAGCGCCTTTGCTTTTGGTCTTGTATTTTCTCATCTGTACATATTCCATGCCATATGTTTTTGCTATGATCTCTTCTGCTGAGGACAAAGCCAGGGATGAAAGATTCACGGAATCGGTCCTCATATACGTGATCAACCCTGCCTCGTATAATCTTTGTGCGATAACCATGGTTTGCGCGACCGAAAAGCCGAGCTTCCGGCTTGCTTCCTGCTGCAGTGTTGATGTGGTGAATGGCGGTGAAGGCGACTTCCGTGAAGGTTTTTTGACCACGTCGCTTACATTAAATGTGGCCTTTGAACAATCCTCAATGAATTTCCGGGCATCCTTCTTTGTTGAAAACCGCTTGTCAAGATCGGCTTTTATGATGTTTATCGTTCCCCCTTTTTCCTGTAATTCAAATATGGCGGTCACCTTGTAACCGGACGTACTATTAAAACTGATGATCTCGCGTTCGCGTTCCACGATCAGCCGCACTGCAACCGACTGGACACGTCCGGCCGAAAGTGAAGGCCTGACCTTTCTCCACAGTACGGGTGATATTTCAAAACCTACAATACGGTCGAGCACTCTTCTGGCCTGCTGGGCATCAACAAGATTCCGGTCAATTTCACGGTAGTTTTCTATAGCATGCAATATGGCATCCTTTGTGATCTCATGAAACACAATCCTTTTACTGGTAGCATGATCCAGCTTCAACTCCTCACACAGATGCCATGCTATGGCTTCACCTTCCCGGTCCTCATCAGATGCAAGCCACACCGCCTTTGCCTGTTTTACAAGCTTTTTCAGCTCGGAAACGACTATTTTCTTTTCGGGAGGGACAATATACCTGGGTCTAAAATTGTTATCTATATCAATCCCGAGGTCTTCCTTTGACAAATCACGTATATGACCCATGCTCGACTTTACCTGAAAATCCCTGCCAAGAAACTTTTGTATCGTTTTGGCCTTGGCGGGAGATTCAACAATAACCAAATTACTGATCATTCAACTGACGTTTTATTTTAAGGTTGCAAAGAAATCAATTATGCCACTAAGTTCAAAATTTTTATTTCAATAATTATTATTTTTACCGGACATGCTACAGTTTTTCTCTATGAGCAAATTTAAAATCAACCGGAAAAAGTTTAACAGATATTTCTGGATCATTTTTGCCAGTCCCTTTGTTATCCTGACGATTTTGCTGGTTTTGGCCGCAACCGGGGGACTGGGTGATATGCCCGATATTGAAACACTTGAAAATCCTCAGATCAGTCTGGCTTCACAGGTGATCTCGGAGGATGGTGAAATACTGGGTTCATTTTATTATCAGAATCAGAACAGGACCAACGTTGATTACGACGAGGTTCCTTCATATGTGATCGACGCACTGATTGCGACCGAGGACATCCGTTTTTACCGGCATGCCGGTATCGATGCAAAAAGCCTTGTCCGTGTCGCGGTCAAAACGATATTGCTGCAGCAGCGGAGCTCAGGCGGAGGAAGCACCATCACACAGCAGCTGGCAAAGCTTCTGTTCCATGATCCTCCAAGGAACATGCTCGGCAGGATCAGGCAAAAGATCAAGGAGTGGATCATTGCCGTGAGGCTTGAAAAAGCATATGCAAAGGAAGAGATCATCATCATGTATTTCAACCAGTGCGACTTTCTGAACCAGGCTGTCGGAATCAAATCCGCCGCACAGGTTTATTTCAGTACTTTGCCCGATTCCCTGACCATCGAACAGGGTGCCATGCTTGTCGGAATGGCAAAAAATCCTTCCTATTACAACCCCGCGGATTCGACAAAAAAAGAAAGGGTCATGTTAAGACGCAATGTGGTGCTGAATCAGATGGAAAAATACGGTTACATCTCCAGGGAACTTAACGACTCCCTCAAAAATATTCCCATTGAACTCAAATTTCAGCGCATTTCGCATAATCAGGGACTGGCAACTTACTTCCGGGAGTTTATCAGGAAGATCATGAACGCCAATGAACCACGACGGGGTGACTATGGCGATTATCTTACTTATCAGGAAGATTCGGCCAGATGGGTTGATGATCCGCTTTACGGATGGTGCAATAAAAATAAGAAACCCGACGGAAATCCTTACAACCTGTATACAGACGGCCTGAAAATCTATTCCACCGTAAACTCCATCATGCAAGAGTATGCCGAACAGGCCGTCATACAACACCTGACCACTGCAATTCAGCCTGCGTTCTTCGATGAAAAAAAGAAGAGCAGCAGGGCTCCCTTTTCATCGGATCTGACCAGCGAACAGGTACAGGACATCCTCTGGAGGGGAATTGTACTGTCTGACCGGGGCAGGAAGCTCAGGGACCAGGGTGCAACCCAGAGCGAGATCTATGAAGTGTTCAACGAGCCTGTGTCAATACAGATATTCAGCTGGAACGGGACTGTCGATACCATTATGACCCCGCTGGATTCGATCAGGTATTACAAACATTTCATTCATTCCGGATTTATGGCAATGGATCCGGAATCGGGAGAAGTTAAGGCTTATGTGGGCGGGATCAATTATTCGGATTTCCAGTACGACCATGTTACACAGGGAAAACGACAGGTAGGGTCGACATTCAAGCCGTTTCTTTACATCCTTGCCATGCAGGAGGGATATAACCCGTGTGACAAAGTGCTCAATGTGGAACAGTCATTTATCTTGCCAAACGATACGGTACCTTACCGGCCAAGAAGCCTGAGCAAGCCGGAAGACCTGAATACATGGAAAACTTTAAAATGGGGACTGGCGACCTCGGAGAATAACATATCCGCATGGCTTGTCAAGCAGTTCGGACCCAAACCCATTGCTGATATAGCCCATAAAATGGGCATCATCAGTTATATTGATCCCGTACCGGCCATGGTATACGGAACTTCGGATGTTTCTGTTGCTGAAATGGTATCATCTTTTGCAACCTTTGCCAATAAAGGAGTCCATACTGAACCGGTTTATGTTTCAAGGATCGAGGACAAGAACGGAAATGTGCTGGCTGAGTTCATGCCCAGACGTTTAGAAGCGATCAGTGAAGAAACAGCTTATCTGATGCTGAACCTTATGGAAGGCGTGACCGATTTTGGCACTGCCATCCGGTTGCGTTACAGGTATAACTTCTCAGCCCGGATCGCTGCAAAGACCGGAACCACGCAAAACCATTCCGACGGATGGTTTATCGGTGTGACACCCAGACTGGTTGCGGGGACATGGGTCGGTGCTGAAGACCGCTCTGTTCACTTCGACAGGATGGACCTTGGACAGGGTGCAAACCTTGCCCTTCCGATATGGGCCCTGTTCATGGAAAAAGTCTATGCCGACAGCAGCAACCTGAAAATTTACCAGACCGATGAGTTTGAAGCCCCTCCCAATATGGCTCCGATACCCAATTGTGATGATTTCACTTCAGGATCTTCCGGCGCATATGATTATTACTGGGAAACCGAATGGTAATTAGCCGAATAGAAGTTTCACAGCTTCCTCCAGCCGGTTTACCTTTACCATTACGATATCTTTTTTTGCAGGGAGGTTGATCCTGCCGTGTGCGGCCGATATCATGATCTCATCAAATCCGAGCCTTTCAGCTTCCCTGATTCGGCTTTCAATCCGGCTCACAGGCCTGATTTCTCCGGAAAGACTCACTTCAGCACTGAAACACCTTTTTTTTCCAACAGTCTTGTCAAGGCTGGATGACAGGATCGCGGCGATCACGGCGAGGTCGATTGCTGGATCCGTTACCCTCAGTCCCCCTGCCAGATTCAAAAAAACGTCCCGGACAGCCAGCTTAAATCCCGCCCTTCGTTCAAGCACTGCCAGTAACATGTTCAACTTGCGCAGGTCATAACCCGATGAAACGCGCTGGGGAATGCCATAGGCGGCGGTACTGACAAGGGCCTGCACCTCAATCAGGAAGGGTCTGATGCCATCAATCGTGGCAGCCACTGAAATGCCGCTGAGTTCTTCGTTGTTGGTGTTTATGAGGACTTCAGACGGATTCTTCACCTCCCTGAGTCCTTCATGCAACATTTCAAATATACCCAGTTCGGTGGTTGCCCCAAAGCGATTCTTTGCAGCCCTGAGGATGCGGAAGAAATACTGCTGGTCACCTTCAAACAACAAAACTGTGTCTACAATATGTTCAAGGATTTTGGGACCGGCAAGACTGCCATCCTTGGTAATGTGACCTATTAATAATACAGGGGTACCCGTTTCTTTCCCGAATTTTAACAATTGCGCAGCACAATCCCTGATCTGTGATATACTTCCCGGTGATGATTCGTTCCCTTCATCCTGCAGGGTCTGCACCGAATCCACGATGACCACGTCAGGCTTAAGTTTTTCCAGATGTGAAAAAATGTTTTCCAGCAAAACCTCACTGAGGACATAGCAATGATCACTGCCGGCCTTCAGCCTGTCGGCCCGCATCCTGATCTGTTCGACACTTTCCTCACCGGATATGTAAAGCACTTTTAAATCGTTCATTGCCAGTGCTACCTGCAATGCCAGAGTGGATTTTCCGATGCCGGGCTCACCACCTATCAGAACAACAGAACCTTTAACCAGACCACCTCCGAGAACACGGTTCAATTCACCGATTCGTGTATCCAGGCGTGGCAATCTTTCCGGACTGACTTCACTTAAACGGAAAGGTTCAGCCATATTACGGGAAAAAGATTTACTTCCTGATGTCCTTCCCGAAAATCCGGTCACTTCCCGGAAAGTATTCCATTGCCCGCAGGAAGGACACCTCCCGATCCATTTGGGAGCTTCCATTCCGCAATTGGTGCATACAAAAATACTTTTGGTTTTACCCATCAGTCTGAACCGGAATTGATTTTACTGATAATTTCTGAAGTTGAAGATCCTTCTACCAGATTCAGGGTGACAACTTCCCCGCCATATTGCCTTACGAAATCGCCCCCGACAATATCTTCCGGTTTGTAATCCGCTCCTTTTACCAGCACATCGGGCCGGATCTGCCGGATCAGATTCAGTGGTGTTTCTTCATCAAACAGCACAATGACAGATACAAAATACAGTGATGCAAGGATCCGTGCCCGTGATTCCTCATCCAGATAGGGTCTGCCGTTTCCTTTCAGTTTTCTGACAGATGCATCCGTATTGAGTCCGATAACCAGATAATCCCCCAGTTCCGAAGCTTCTGCAAGGTACTGAATATGCCCTTTATGCAGAATGTCAAAACAACCGTTGGTAAATACAATCTTTTGCTTTTTAAACCTTACTATCGTAAGCCATCGTTCAAGCTCAATACCTGAGCGTATCTTACCCTGTATCAATGCTGTTTTCCGCATATATATATCTTGTTTAACCGTTTACTGTTCAAAGTTGCAGGTTTAAAGCTTAACGTTCATAGTATCAGGTTTTCACTGTTTAACGTTTGCTGTTGCCGTCTGACTTTTTGCCATGTAACGTTTATCGCTTTGCATTTATTCAGACAAGCCTGTTTGTCGCCGTATCGGGAAATACAAATGCCGGCATGAATTTCTTTGCCTCCTCAAAATCCATCATGGCATAGGAAATGATGATCAATACATCACCAACCATCGCTTTTCGGGCAGCGGGACCATTCAAACATATAATTCCCGAGCCTCTTTTGCCCTTAATGACATAAGTGTCCAGCCTTTCGCCATTGTTGATGTTAACAACCTGCACTTTTTCATTTTCTATGATATTGGCTGCATCCATAAGATCCTCATCAATCGTTATGCTGCCAATATAATACAGGTCGGCCTCCGTCACAGTGACCTTATGAATTTTCGATTTTACGATTTCTATTTGCATGTCACAGCAAATTTACAAAGAAAAATACACATTATCAATAAGCCTTATCATTCCCACTCTTACAGCGATACAACCGATTTTACGACCTTCCTGACTGAGATCGTTTACAGGTTGAAGTGTTTTGTCATCAACAATATCAAAGTAATCCACTTTCAGATGGGGATTGCTGTTGATCCTGTTGATTACAAATTCCCGGATTGCATCCGCCGTATGTGTCTTTATCATTTCTCTTGCCTGAAACAGCGTGCGCGATATAATGGTGGCGCTTAAACGTTGTCCGGGACTCAGCAGTACATTTCGGGAACTGAACGCAAGACCGTCGTTTTCCCGCACGGTAGTACAGGTCACGATTTCCACCGGATAATGATAATCATCCACAACTTTCCTGATGATGGCAACCTGCTGAAAATCTTTCAGTCCCAAATAAATCCTGTGTGGATTGACAATATCCAGTAACCGTGTAACGACCTGCGCCACACCATTGAAGTGTCCGGGACGGTGAAGGCCTTCCATGACTTTGTCCAGACCGCCAAAATCAAATTGCCGGGTATCCGGAACAGGGTAAATTTCTTTTTCATCGGGACAAAAAACCAGATCGCATGCTGCCTTCCTCAACAAATCCAGATCCTGATTCAGATTTCGCGGATAATTATTCAGATCAGCGGGATCGTTGAACTGGGTGGGATTTACAAATATGCTCACGACGGAAACATCATTCTGTGCCTTGCATATATCCATCAGTGATATGTGTCCCCTGTGCAAAGCCCCCATAGTCGGGACAAAACCGATCGCCCTGCCCATATCCCTGTATGACCGGACCTTCTTTGTAAGAAAATCCGCATGTTGAATGATTTCCATAATTTTTAATGATGTAAATATAGAAGAAATATTATTAATTAAATTTTTAGTAATTTTGTAAGAATATTCTAAAATAGCAAGAGAAGCTAAATGAAGGGTCTTAAAGTTCTTTACGTATCACAAGAAATTACTCCCTACCTCCCCGAATCGGAAATGTCTGTCATAGGGAGAAACTTACCGCAAGCAATTCAGGAAAAGGGAAAAGAAATCAGGACATTCATGCCCAAGTACGGATGTATAAATGAAAGAAGAAATCAGCTGCATGAAGTGATCCGCCTTTCCGGTATGAACATCATTATTAATGACACCGACCACCCTCTGATTATAAAAGTTGCCTCCATACAGGCAGCAAGAATGCAGGTTTACTTTATTGACAATGAAGATTATTTCCAGCGCAAATACATGTTCCATGATGACAATGGAATTTTTTTTGACGACAATGATGAACGGGCCATCTTTTTTACCCGTGGTGTTATTGAAACAGTAAAAAAATTACAGTGGCCTCCGAATATTATTCATTGCCATGGCTGGTTTTCGGGACTACTGGCTCTTTATGTTAAAAAAGTATACGAAGATGACCCCGTTTTCAGAAACTCAAGGATCATCTGGTCCGTATACAACAATGAATTTAACAAATCCATGAGTAAATCTTTCAGGCTCAAGCTCTCACAGGACGGAATTAACAGCAGTGACCTGAAGATCATCGATAATCCCGATTATCTCAATTACTGCAAGCTTGTCGTCAACAATTCTGATGGTATTATTATCGGCAGCCCGTCCATTCATCCGGGATTGGCCGGTTATATTGAAAAATCAGGCAAGCCCAAGCTTCCATACCAGGAACAGCCTGATTATGTTGAAGCATATTCCGGCTTTTATGAAAAGGTTCTCAACGGAGAAAACTGATTGTTAATCCTGTAAACATTACATTTCATGTGTGGTATTGTTGGATATATTGGTCACCGGGAAGTCCTTCCCGTGCTGTTAAATGGACTTAAACGGCTTGAATACAGAGGCTATGATTCGGCAGGAATTGCAGTTTTAAATGCCGGACCAAATATTTACAAATGCAGGGGGAAAGTAACGGATCTGGAAAAACACATTAAAAAAGATGACGTCCTCTCCGCGACAATCGGCATTGGTCACACCCGTTGGGCAACCCATGGAGAACCCAATGATATTAATGCCCATCCCCACGTATCATACAAGGGAAAATTCATCATCATCCATAATGGTATTATCGAAAATTATGCAAAGTTAAAGGAAAGACTGGTAAGCAAGGGTATCAGATTCAAAGGCGAAACCGATTCGGAGGTGCTGGTCAATCTTATTGAATATATTTATTTAAAAGGCAACATAACTGCTGAGATGGCTGCAAGACTTGCTTTGAGCAAGGTTGAAGGAGCCTACGGCATTGTCCTGATGTGTACCGACGAAAAGGATAAGCTTATAGCCGCACGAAAAGGAAGTCCCCTTGTAATCGGCGTTGGCCATGAAGAATATTTTATCGCCTCTGACGCAACTCCCATTGTGGAGTACACAAAAAGTGTCATTTATTTGAATGATAACGATGTTGCCGTACTTACCCGGTCGGAGCTGATCCTTAAAACCATTAAAAACATACGGCTGACGCCGCAGGTTCAGCAAATCGACCTTGATGTTGACGAAATTGATAAGGGGGGCTATGAGCATTTCATGCTTAAGGAAATATTTGAACAGCCCCGTTCCATCCTCGACACGTTTCGCGGCCGTGTGGTTGCGGATGGTTCAGAATTGCGGCTGGGCGGACTGTTTCATGTGATTCCCAGGCTGGCCGAGACAAGGCGCATCATCATCGTTGCCTGCGGCACCTCCTGGCATGCCGGACTCGTTGGTGAATACCTGTTTGAAGACCTGGCAAGAATCTCCGTTGAAGTTGAATATGCTTCCGAATTCAGGTACCGCCATCCCATAATCAGCCGGGATGATGTTGTCATTGCCATCAGTCAGAGTGGGGAAACAGCCGATACACTGGCAGCAGTGAGGCTTGCAAAAGAATCAGGTGCACTGGTCCTTGGCATCTGTAATGTGGTCGGATCCAGTATTCCCCGGGAAACCGATGCCGGAGTTTACACACATGCCGGACCCGAGATCGGTGTTGCCTCGACCAAAGCATTTACCGCTCAGGTTACAGTGTTGGCCATGATGGCCATGCTTATTGCAAAAAAAAGAAATTTACTGGATGAAAAACAATACAGAGCATACATCAAGTATTTAACTGAAGTCCCCGGTAAAATTGATGAAATATTAAAAAACGATGCAAAATTCATGGAAATTGCAAACCTGTACCAACACGTGAACAATTTCCTGTATCTCGGGCGCGGATATCTTTTCCCGGTAGCCCTTGAAGGAGCGCTTAAACTAAAGGAGATCTCCTACATCCATGCTGAAGGATATCCGGCAGCAGAAATGAAACATGGTCCCATTGCACTGATTGATCAGAATATGCCGGTTGTGGTGCTGGCTACAAAAGACCATTCCTATGATAAGATCGTAAGCAATATCCAGGAGGTAAAAGCCAGAAAAGGAATTGTCATCGCTGTTGTAAGTCAGGGCGATACAGCCATCCGGAAAATGGCTGATCATATTCTTGAAATCCCGTCTTCCCCTGCAATCTTCACACCCCTGCTGGCCGTTATTCCGCTTCAGCTCCTTTCATATCACATTGCTGTAATGCGCGGATGCAATGTCGACCAGCCCAGGAACCTTGCAAAGTCCGTAACCGTGGAATGAATTTATCGATTTATGGATAGGCTGTGATGCGTTTGCTATTCCTTGTTTCATATTGAATGTTCCATGTTCAGTGTTGAATGCTCAGGGTTCAGTTTAAATACGAAACCTTGAACATAAAACTGAATGGTTTGTTCTTTCTTTCACCTGTTGCCGTATTGTTTCCGGTAATAACGCTTATACTGCCCGCTGACCACGTGCTGTACCCATCCGGTATTGTTCAGGTACCAGTCTGCCGTCATGCGCAGTCCGCTCTCAAAATTCACCAGTGGTTCCCATTTCAGTTCACTCCGAATTTTCGATGAATCGATGGCATAACGCAGATCGTGACCCGCCCGGTCCGTTACAAACGTGATCAGTCTTTCACTGGTTCCGTTTTTTCGGCCAAGCTTTTCATCCATGATGGAGCAGAGCAGCCGGATCAGATCAATATTTCTCCACTCATTGCTTCCACCAATGTTATAGGTTTCCCCGACCCTGCCCTTGTGAAATAAAAGATCGATAGCCCTGGCATGGTCTTCAACATAAAGCCAGTCCCGTATATTTTCTCCCTTTCCATAAACGGGAACGGGCCTGTTGTTCATAATATTATGAATGGCCAGGGGTATAAGCTTCTCGGGGAACTGATTCGGACCGTAATTGTTGGAGCAGTTTGAAATGATGACCGGCAGCTTGTAGGTATTGTGATAGGCTTTTACAAAATGATCCGCTCCGGCTTTTGATGCTGAATACGGACTCCGGGGATCGTAAGACGTATGTTCCGTGAAGACACCCCTTTCATCCAGCGAACCAAACACCTCATCCGTGGAAATCTGGTAGAAAATCTTTCCCTTCATCATGCCTTTCCATTGTTCTTTTGCCAGATTGAGCAAATTTACTGTTCCCGTGATGTTGGTTTTAATAAAGGCAAGGGGACTGCTTATGGAACGGTCAACATGGGATTCAGCAGCCAGGTGTATGATGCCGTCAAATACAAAACTGTTAAAAAGCACTCCGAGTTGCCGTATGTTCGTAATATCGATCTTCAAGAATTTATAGTTGTCCCTGTTTTCAACATCTGCAAGATTTTCAAGATTTCCGGCATAAGTCAGTTTATCAACATTAACGATCAGATAATCCGGATGACTTTTTACAAGCAACCGCACAACATGCGATCCGATAAAACCTGCACCTCCGGTTATCAGAATGGTCTTCACCATAACAAATGATTTTACAGGATTGATTTTCTTTTAATCTGCTGTTCCCAGTGCCAGGATGATAAAACAACTTCTTCAAGCGGTGTGGTGGCTTCCCATCCCAAAACCTTATTGGCTTTTGAAGCATCTGCATATATGCAGCCGATGTCACCGGGTCTCCTCGGGGAAATCTTATAGTTCACTTTCCGTTGCAGCACCTTTTCAAAAGTCCTGATGATCTCCAGCACAGACAGGCCTTTTCCGGTCCCCAGATTGAATACTTCAAATGGTTCTGTGCCCGCCTGGCCCGTTAGCCGGTTTATGGCCGCCACATGTGCCCTGGCAAGATCCACAACATAAATATAGTCCCGGATCCCGGTTCCGTCAGGAGTGTCGTAATCATTCCCGAATACATGGAGCTCACTGCGCTTTCCGATCAATGTCTGTGTAATTATGGGAATCAGATTTAAAGGTGGTCCAATGGGATACTCACCGATCAAAGCCGACTGATGTGCACCAACGGGATTAAAATAACGTAATGATATGGCACGGTACCCGTCATCGGTTGCGAGAAAATCTGCGATCATTTCTTCGGAAATCTGTTTGGTATTGCCATAGGGCGAGGCAGCTTTCTGAACGGGTGCTTCTTCGGTTACAGGCAGAACTTCCGGCTGACCGTATACGGTACATGATGATGAAAAAACCAGGTTCGGGATTTGGAAATCACGCATGGCCTTAAGCAGGTTGATCATGGATACCAGATTGTTCTCATAATATTCAAGGGGATGGGAAACCGATTCACCGACGGCTTTCAGGGCTGCAAAATGGATGATGGCTTCAATATTTTTGTACTTTCTGCAGCATGCATTCAATTTTTGCATGTCGCACAGGTCAAATTCTTCAAAATATGGCCTGGTACCGGTTATTTCCCGAATGCCTTCCAATACTTCTATCCTGGAATTCATGAGATTGTCAGCTATTAAAACCTGATAGCCGCTTTTGATCAGCTCTACGGCAGTATGAGAGCCGATATACCCCGTCCCCCCGGTTACCAAAACGAGTTTCTTCATGCGACCATTTTTTATTATATTTTTTCCACAAGATCACCCGTGATCCTGTATTTTTCGCCACTTTCCGGACAAACGGCAAAGCCGGTCTCGTCAAATTTTAACCTGTGTCCGAACTCACTCATCCATCCTGCATGGCGCGCCGGATTTCCAACAACCAGCTCATAAGGCCTGATATCCTTGGTAACCACGGCACCGGCCCCGACAAATGCATAGCGTCCGATCGTGATCCCGCAGATAATGGTTGCGTTGGCCCCGATCGTGGAGCCTTTTTCCACCAGGGTCTTTTTATACTGGTCCTTACGCTCGACTGCACTCCGGGGATTGATGACATTGGTAAATACCATCGATGGTCCGAGAAAGACATCATCCTCACAGATAACGCCCGTATAAATGGAAACATTGTTCTGTACCTTTACGTGATCACCCAGACTGACCTGCGGCGAAACAACAACATTCTGGCCAAGGTTGCAGTTACTGCCAATCGTGCAACCTGTCATGACATGTGTGAAATGCCATATTCTGGTCCCTTTACCGATAACACAATTGTCATCAATAACAGCCGTTTCGTGGGCAAAAAAACTATTTTTCATGATTTCCTTTAATAAATTCAATGATGTTGCCTGTAATATATTCCAGTTGCTCTTCATTCAGTTCAGTATGCATGGGTAAGGAAACAACGCTTTCACTAAGCATTTCCGAAACGGGAAGATCTCCCTTCCGGTAACCAAGATACTGAAATGCTTTCTGAAGATGCAAGGGTACAGGATAATAGATCATGGTCGGTATTCCTTTGGATTTAAGATAATCCCTGAATTTTGTACGGTCGATCCCATCCAGTTTTATCGTATACTGGTGAAAGACATGGGTACCGTAGCTGACACGGGATGGCAGACCGAGTCCCTGCAGATCCCGCAGGGTATTGTCATAATAATCGGCGGCTTTTCTCCGGAGACCCGCATATTCATCGATGTGACGCAGTTTCACCCTTAAGACAGCCGCCTGAATGCTGTCAAGTCTTGAATTAACACCGATCAGATCCTGATAATATTTAACGTACATCCCGTGCGTTGTAATGGCAGAAAGGTCCTGCGCAAGATCATCATCATCCGTGAAAATGGCCCCACCGTCACCGAAGCAGCCCAGATTTTTCGATGGAAAAAATGAAGTGCAGCCGATATGACCGATCGTCCCGGCCTTTTTTATGGCAAGACCCTCCGGGCGATAATCTGCACTGATTGCCTGGGCAGCGTCCTCAATGACATATAATCCGTGTATTTTTGCCAGTTTCATGATCCTATCAAGATCAGCACATTGTCCAAACAGGTGTACCGGTATGATGGCCCTCGTTTTTGAAGTAATCGCACGCTCAAGAGAGTTGAGGTCCATGTTGAAAGTGCCCGGATCAACATCAGCAAATACAGGCTTCATTCCCAGCAAGGCGATCACTTCCACGGTTGCGCCAAAGGTAAAGGCTGGCGTGATCACTTCATCACCGGGTTTCAGACCGAGTGCCATCAGACTGATCTGCAGGGCATCTGTACCGTTGCCGCATGATATTACATTTTTTGCGTTCATGTACCTTGCCAATTCCTGCTCAAACGCTTTTACCTCAGGTCCTTTAATGAAAGCCGAGCTTTCTATGACCTGCTGCATTGCCCGATCAATTTCCGTCCTTATCTTCCGGTACTGACCGAACAAATCGACCATTACTATTTTATCCATAGGGAAACTTCAATTTAGAACCTCACGAAGATAATCAATTGTTAAAAATTTATATAGTATATTTACGCCTGTCAAACTTTAACGGAATGAATCTTCCGGCTGTTATCAGGGATCTTTTACTGACAAGCGGGTCACTTGTGGTACCCGGACTGGGTAGACTTTATGTAAAACACCATCCCGCTGAAATGGATAAAAGCAGGAATGTTTTGTTGCCTCCGCAACAGACCGTTCAATTTGATGAACGGATTGTATCGGATGACGGAAAGCTATCGGGCCATCTTCAAAAACGGTACGGGCTCAGTGAGACCCTGGCTGCGAAAACCATATCAGGTTTTGCAGAATCCTTAAAGCAGGAACTGTCCGAAAAAGCCTCAGCAACCATCGAAGGAATCGGCAGACTGGAATCCGGTGAAAATGCGTTGTCATGGAACTCTTTTTCACCTGATCATCCGCTGTCGGCTGTGCTGCCTTCCGTCGAAATACCCGGTATCAACGTGAAAGAGCCTTTTGTTTCCAGAAAACCTGCTCCTGAACCGGTGCCTGTTGCCACAACTGTCAGATCAGCCGGAAAAAGTAAAGTATGGATCCCCGTCGCCGTTATTGTTGTCATTGCTGCCATTGGAGCCGCACTGTATTTCACGGGTATCGCAGATCCGATTCTTCAGGAAATTACCGGAAAAAATTCCGGAAATAGCGCCGCACCCGATGACAACAGGATCGTATTCGGCAAACCACCGGTCGGCAGAGATTCCCTGCAGGAAGCCATCAGCAGACAACTTGATGAAAAAACCTCCAAAGAAAGAGCTTTATCCATGAATGAACCGGAAGCAAAAACAGCAGCAGCACTGCCTGAAAATTTACAACCGGAACCTTCCATGGCAGAGAGACCTGTTGCGGACGATCCTGAAGGCCCGTACCATATTATCGCAGGATCATTCAAAGTGCCCGCAAATGCTGACAAATACAAATCTCAGCTTGAAAAACAGGGATTTCATCCGGTCATACTTCCCGGTGTCAACACATACTATATGGTAAGTCTGGGTTCCTATCAATCACTGGTATCGGCAAAGGAAGCCATGGAACAATACCGTTCAAAATTCGGCGCGCAGCTCTGGATCATGAAAATCTAAAGATACACGCCGACGGGGTGCCACCCCGTCGGCGTGCTATCCATTCGCGATGTCACGGGTGCTATTTTACCACCGATCCGTCGGAAACTTTATCCTCCGGAGTTACAAAGACCAGCCTGCCGGTCCGGTCCTCAGCTAGCAAAAGCATTCCCTGCGAATCAATGCCTCTTATTCTTCGGGGTTCCAGGTTTGCCAGAATGCAAACCTGTTTTCCGGTAAGTGTTTCTGGTTCAAAAAATTCAGCTATCCCTGCGACTACCGTTCGGGTATCCATTCCGGTATTCACCCTGAGCTTCATCAGCTTATCGGTCCCCGGCACCCTTGCCGCTTCGATGATGGTTGCCGTCCTGATATCCATCCCGGCAAAATCATCATAGGTGATGTTTTTTTTCTGTTCGCTAACAACTTTGCCCGCCGTCTGATTTGCGGCCTTCGTCCCATGCAGCTTCCGAAGCTGGTATTCGACCGACTCGTCTTCGATCTTGTCAAACAGCAATTCCGGCTTATTAAGAATGTGACCACTTTGCAGGAGATCTGACTTTCCTGCCTCATCCCATGTAAGTTCCGGCAAATTTATGATCTGCTCCAGCTTTGCTGCCGTAAAAGGAAGAAAAGGCCTGATGATCAAGGCCAGGCTGGCAGTGATCTGAAGTGCAATATTCAGAACCGTTCCGGTTCTTTCCCTGTCGCTCTTCACAATGAGCCAGGGTTCCGTATCCGCGAGGTATTTATTACCTGCCCTGGCCAAATCCATTGCCGATTTCAGGGCTTCACGGAAACGGAAATTTTCGAGGTTGTTCTCGACAAGGTTCCGGAATTTTGGTATTTCGGCAAGAACTTCACGGTCGCTTTCCCTGATTTGCGCCTGTGGAGGTAACCTGCCACCAAAGTACTTATGGGTAAGGACCAGGGCACGGTTCACAAAATTGCCGAGTATGGCGACCAGTTCGTTGTTGTTGCGCGACTGAAAATCCTTCCACGTGAAATCGTTGTCTTTTGTCTCGGGCATCGTGGAGCACAATACATAACGCAGCACGTCCTGTTTTCCGGGAAACTCTCTGAGGTATTCGTGTAGCCAGACAGCCCAGTTCCGGGATGTGGATATCTTGTCGCCTTCCAGGTTCAGGAATTCATTGGCCGGGACATTGTCCGGCAGGATATAACTCCCTTCAGCCTTCAGTATGGCGGGGAAAATGATACAATGAAACACAATATTGTCCTTTCCGATAAAATGGATCAGTCGTGTATCCCCGTCCTTCCAGTATTTTTCCCAGTCCGGTGTTAGCTCTTTGGTAGCGGAAATATAACCTATCGGGGCATCAAACCAGACATAAAGCACTTTTCCTTCGGCACCTTCAACCGGAACCGGAATGCCCCAGTCGAGATCCCTGCTGACGGCACGGGGTTGGAGTCCGGAATCGAGCCATGATTTGCACTGCCCGTAAACATTCGGCTTCCAGTCTTTGTTCTCCTCCAGTATCCATTTTCTGAGAAAAGGTTCATATTTATCCAGCGGAAGATACCAGTGCAGTGTTTCGCGCATTACCGGTTTGGAGCCGCTGATCATGGAGCGGGGATTGATCAGTTCATTCGGACTCAGCGAAGTGCCGCATTTTTCACACTGGTCACCATAAGCTTGATCATGTCCGCATTTCGGACACGTACCCATAATGTACCGGTCGGCCAGAAAAGTCTTTGCTTCCGCATCATAATACTGGCTTGTATTCTTCTCCAAAAATTCATTATTGTCATACAGTTTCCGGAAAATTGCGGATGCAGTTTTGTAATGCATGTCAGCAGTAGTCCTTGAGTAAATGCTGAATGATATGCCAAATTCCTCAAAGGCCTCCCTGATCATATTATGGTACTTATCAACAACATCTTTCGGACTTATATTTTCATGGCGGGCTTTAATTGTAATTGGGACACCATGTTCATCCGAACCGCATATGAAAACAACATCCATACCCCTCTGACGCAGGTACCTCACATAAATGTCCGCAGGAACATAAACACCTGCAAGGTGCCCGATGTGTATCGGTCCGTTTGCATAAGGCAAGGCAGCCGTAATCAGGTATCTTTTGAATTTTTTTTTCATATTCAGTTAATCTGATTAATTTATGAATTTCATTAATGCAACCGATTACGAATAAGCTGCACCAACGTTTTTACAAATACCGTGTGCAACTCGACCGGATTAACTTGTTCCAGCACAACTTAAAATCAAAGCTTATGAGCAGGGCAAGTTAAAAAGGAATTCGATTACTCTGAAATCAAAGCAACTTTTATTAATTTGGCAAATATATTTAAATCAGTGGTAATTTATACTTCTTAACACCTGTTTGTGCCCGCATGGTCCAACCTCCATTTTTAAAAACCGGTGATACAATAAGCATTGTGGCCCCCGCCAGTTGCATCACAAAAGATGAAATTCTTACGGCGGCCGGAATGTTCGCATCATGGGGCCTAAACATTGTATATGGCAAGAATATGTTCAGGTGCAGAAATTCTTTTGCAGGAACCGACAGCCAGCGGATTTCGGATTTTCAGGAAATGCTGGACAATCCTGACGTTAAAGCCATTATATGTGCCCGCGGTGGTTATGGTAGCATTCGCATACTGGACAGGCTGAAATTTGACGTTTTCCGGAAACATCCGAAATGGATCGCCGGTTGCAGTGACATTTGCGCTGTTCATGCTGCTATACAGCAACTTACAGGGACCGAAAGTATTCACGCTGTAATGCCGCGCCGCATTACATCCGGCAGGAACGATCTGATTTCGATGCAGACCCTGAAAGATGCTCTTTTCGGTAACATGAGGAAATATGATGCCCTGCCCCATGCTTATAACCGTCACGGTAAATCAGAGGGCATACTGACCGGTGGTAATCTTTCGGTACTGTTCAGCCTGAGGGGAACAGCATATGATCTTGACACTGATGACAAAATACTGTTTCTTGAAGATGTTCATGAATATTTATATCATGTTGACAGGATGATCACAAACCTGAAAATCAGTCACAAGCTGGAACGTTTGAAAGGTCTGGTTATCGGAGGAATGAACGGAATGAAAACATCCTCGTCGGGATTCACCAAACCCGCATACGACATCATAAAGGAAGCTGTGGCTCAATATCATTATCCCGTGATGTTCGGTATTCCTTCTGGCCATGTGAAACCCAACAAAGCGCTTGTTTTCGGCAGGTATGTCAATATGAATGTCGGTGGCACCGGTTGCAATCTGGTTTTTTAAAATTATGAGCAACAACCTGAAAACCGGAATTAAGGGTGAACATATTGCTGCACAGTATCTGAAAAATCTGAACTATGAGATACTCGAACTGAACTGGAGGTTTGACCATAAGGAGATTGATATCATCGCCCGTGATAAAAACTGTCTGATAGTCGTTGAAGTAAAAACCCGCACCAATAAGTTTTTTCATGACCCGGTTGAAGATATTACCCTTAAGAAACAGTCCTTTCTGATTCATGCCGCCGAAGAATACCTTTACCGAAACAAGCTGGATCTGGATGTGAGATTTGATATCATACTGATTTTCATCAGGGTGAACCGGACAACTCTGGAGCATATCAGGGATGCCTTTCATCCCATTGCCTGACGGCCATACTTTTTCATCCTTTAGTGGCAGCAATAACACTTATTATTATTACTATTTTTGCAGGATTAATTTACCATTCCGGTAAAATTGATGTATAACCTCTGAAATAAAAAAATCCTCCTGCCATGAAAACATTATTCCGGTACTTTCTTCAGGGTCTGTTGTTAACAGCTCCCGCGGCCATTACAATTTTTATCGTGTATGTAATATTTGAGAGAATTGATGAACCCATCCGGACCTATGTCTATGAAATCATTCACATCCGGATCCCAGGTATCGGACTGATCATTGTCTTTTTTGTGATCACGCTGCTGGGTGTGGTCAGTCAGACTTTTATTGTTCGTCCCCTCCGGAATATGCTCGAAAAGCTCCTTAAAAAGATACCCATTATCAAGCTGATCTTTACTTCGCTGAATGATTTTTTATCGGTCATTTTCGGAGAAAATAAAAAGTTTACCAAACCGGTCCTGGTTAAAGTCAATCTGATATCCAACCTGGAGAAAATGGGATTTATCACAACTACCGATCTTTCTGAATTGAATGTCAAGGATAAGGTAGTGGTATACTTCCCGCATTCATATAATTTTTCGGGAGAGATGTTTATTGTGCCTGTGGAACATATCACGCCCCTGAACATACCACCGGCGGAAGCCATGAAGTTTATCGTAACAGCAGGTGTTACCCGGGTATGAACAGAATTGAACAAAGGAATAATTATCCCGGATATTTTTCTAACTTCGTTGTGTCATATGTATGTGGTATTTTAACTTAGCAATTGCATGAACAAGATACGGTATGGAACAAGGCCCCTTCTGGCTGCGGGATTATTGCTGATCCTGGCTTCCGTAAAAGCATTTTCACAGGATAATGCCTCCGTCTCCGACAGTCTGGTCAGGTTCATGGAATCCATGCCTGATTCTTCAAAAACCGAAATCCTGATCACTTTATGTGATGAAATGAAATACAACCATCCCGAAATAGCCTTTGAATATGGACAGCAGGCCATTGATCTTGCAAAAGACCTGAACCATCCGCATCAGATTGGCAAAGCTTATATGGCTGTTGCAGAGATCTATATTTTATGGTCACTTTATGATAGTGCAATGGATTATTTATTGTTGTCCCTGGATCAGTTCGAAATAACAGACAACAAACAGGAACTTGCCATTTGCTGCAACAATATTGGTATCGTGTACATGTCAGCCGGAGAATATCAGAATGCTGCCAACTATTTTAATAAGGCAAGGGAACTGAACCGGGAACTCGGTAATTACAGCCAGATTGTAAACAACCTGGTGAATATGGGTTCCAATTATATAAAACAGGACAGTACTGAGAAAGGCCTTTCCTATTATTTAGTTTCGCTGATGATCGCCGACAGTCTGAATATGGAAGAAGCGAAAATAAACCTCCTGAATGAGATCGGACTGGGATACCATCAATTGGGCAGGTATGAGGATGCTCTGCAAAATTATTATCAGGCGCTGGAACTTCTTAAAAATAATCCCAATGCCTATACCCGGGCAACCACACTTGCCAATATTGCAGCAAGTTATCATGAGGGACAAAACCATCCGGCGGCGCTCAGATACGCACAGGAAGCACTGGATCTGTCGAAGACAAACAAATTCAACCGGATCACCTGGATTACCACCCGGATGCTATCGGAAATATATGCAGCGCAAAACAATTACAGACTGGCCTATGATTACCTTGCCGAGCACAAAATTATTTCGGATACCCTGATGTATGTTGAAAAAACAGAAGAACTTCTCAAAATACAGGCCCGTTATGATCTGGACAAAAAGGAACAGGAGATTGAAATGCTCCGCAGTGAAAATGAGCAAAACAGAAAATCGATACAAACCAGAAGCATTATTATTGTTGCGATTGCATCCCTTCTGTCCATTCTGGTCACCCTGATCTTTATTCTGGTCAGACTGAACAGGAAATACCGTGAACTGAATTACAGACTGACCCTGCAGGGTAAAGAGCTCGAAGCCCTCAACGACCAGAAGGACAAGTTCTTTTCTTTTGTGGCACACAATCTCAAAAATCCTTTTAATACCATTATGGGCTTTGCTGAACTGATGCAACGTTGCACCGATACCAAAGATGCCGAGAAAGTCAGGCAATATTCAAACCTGATTTACAATTTATCATCACAGGTGCAGAAAGTGCTTTCAAACCTTCTGGAATGGTCCAGGCTTCAACGGAGGACATTCGAATTCAAACCGGAGACCATTGAACTGAGCAGCCTGATTAAAGATGTGATGGAAATGAACAACAAGGAAGCTGCAAGAAAAGATATTCATTTTGAACTTACCGGTCACGAGAATGTATATGCATTTGCCGACCGTACAATGATCACAACGGTCATGCAAAATCTCATTTCAAATGCCATCAATTTTACCTTGCCATCAGGTAAAATTTCCATTTCATGCCGGAGCAGGGACAATCATGCTGAAGTGTCGGTTTCCGATAACGGAGTGGGACTGGAAGAAGAGGACATTCCAAAATTATTCCAGTTTGACATCCTTAAAACGAAAATTGGCACGGGTGAAAACAAGGGGGCCGGACTGGGACTGATCCTCTGCAAGGAAATGGTGGAACGTAACGGTGGCGCTATATCGGTAAAAAGTGAAATCGGAAAGGGCAGCGAATTCAGCTTTACACTCCCCATCGTTGTTAGATCCGGTGATGACCAGAATGAAAACAGGGAAACCGGACATGAAGTTCACCGTATTATGAATACATTGCTTGCAGAAGAAAACCTGCCTTCCGCTGAGGTAATCCCGGATATTCTGTCGTCAGTTACACCGGTATTCACAGAGGTATCCAAAGTGCTTTCCATGGACAATCTCGAACTTTTTTCGGAAACGGTGACCGCAACCGGCAACAAACATGGTATTGAGTCCCTCATTCAATACGGTTCCGCGGTGACCCGACTGATCCGGATGCATCAAATCGATCAGATCATAAAATTATTGCCAAGATTTAAAGATTATTTGGAAATTCTCGAAACAAAATCCTAACATATCCGGTATGATTATAAAGTTGGTTTCTTTATGCAAAGCATTTATGCGGTTCCCGAATACCGTCCGCCGTATTTCATAAGGAATGTAGGAAATAATCTATGGGATCACAGGAAGATATAACAGGAAAGAAGAATCAGGTTCTTATTGTGGATGATATTCCCAGCAATCTGAATTTCCTGAGTGAGGTCCTGTATGACGAGGGTATAGGTGTTATTCTGGCTACAAATGGCAGGGATGCCATTGAGATCGCCCGGCAAAAGCTGCCTGATCTCATTTTGCTGGATATTGCCATGCCTGTCATGGACGGATATGAAGTATGTGCGCAACTCAAGGAAGACCCACTTACATCCGATATAACAGTCATATATCTTACAGCCAGAACTGAGCCGGAAGATATACTGAAAGGTTTTGAAACGGGTGCCGTGGATTACATTCTGAAACCCTTCAATGCAGCCGAGCTGATTGCAAGGGTAAAGACCCATCTTGAACTTAAGGAAAAATCCGCAGCACTGAAAGCAATCAATATCGTGCTCGAGGAACAGGTAAAACAGCGCACAGCGGAACTCACAATTTCAAACCAGAACCTGAAGGAATCGAACCTTAAACTCGAAAAGGCTTATCACGAATTATCCCTGCTTGATCAGGCCAAAGATGAATTCATCAGGCATATCAACCATGAACTGAGAACACCATTGCAGGGTATTCATGGTTTCACCCTGATCCTCGAAGAAATTGTCAGTTCTCCTGAACAAAAGGAGTACATTCAGGCAATTAATTCGCTTGTAAAAAGGCTGGTAAAACTATCGGAAATAACGCTGGTATTCACGGAAATCAAGGCCAATAATTATAAGATCTCCCTTGAGCCCGTATCTCTTTATAAAACTGTTGAAATGGCGATGGAACTTTTTGCACAAGACCGTGACAAAATATCGGTGATCCGGGATCAGTCGGAGACCGACCTGACGGTTCTTACGGACCAGAAGCTCCTGATAATCTGCCTGGAGCAACTTCTGGACAATGCGTTGAAATATGCTCCCGAAAAAGGAAAGATCGGTCTCGGAATACACCGGAAAAATTCTGACGTCTGCCTTGAAATCACTGATAATGGTCCGGGTTTTTCAAATAAAGCCCTTGAACATCTTTACGAAATGTTTTCTGCCGATAATCTGAAATACCGCTCCCATGGCTTTGGAATAGGACTGTCAACCGTAAAGACAATCCTGGATGTTATGGAAGCAAAACTTGAAATTAAAAACCTTCCGCAGCAGGGTGCTATGGTCAGGATCATTTTTGGCAGATCTTAATCCCCGTAACTATTATT
>JAFGRC010000172.1 GCA_016935355.1 Bacteroidales bacterium | reverse complement strand
TTATGCTAAACTCGCTTTCCACATCTTTTACAGAAAAATCTCCGTTACCGGTTTGCAAAATATACCGGCAAATGAGCCCGTTATTCTGGCCCCAAACCATCAGAACGCTCTGATGGATGCTATGGTTCTTGTTTGTGCTGCAGAATTCCAGAATGTATTTCTTGCCCGTGCCGATATTTTCAAGGGAAAATTCATGATCAGATTTCTCACCTTTCTCAACATCATGCCCATATACAGAATTCGTGACGGCATAGACAATGTGAAAAGAAACGACAAGGTATTTGAAAAAACCCTGCAGGTAATGCGCAACAGGAATAATCCGCTTGTTCTTTTTCCTGAGGGAAATCATGGCGACAAAAGAAGACTCAGGAAGCTGGTCAAGGGATTGTTCCGCATTGCTTTTATGGCGCAGGAGGATTATAGGGATCAGCCGGGTGTAAAAATTGTACCGGTCGGTATTGATTACGGCCATTATCAGAATTTTCGGAACACGCTGTTTGTCAATATCGGCAAACCGATTGAGGTCGCTCCCTATTATAACCTTTACAATGAGAATCCTGTTGCCGGCATCAACAGTCTCAAGGAAAGCTTCGCTTCATCACTGCGCAAACTGATGATCAATATTCAGACAGAAGAATACTATGAATTGTATATGAATCTCAGAACAATCTGCAACACATGGATGAGAAAAGAGCTGGGCATCCAGGGCAATTCCCTGTCCAAACGGTTCAGGGCAGATAAAATCATGATACAGATGCTTGATTCTGAACTCGAAAATAATCCGGAAAGGATCCGGCAACTTGATTCGATCGTATCTGAATATCAAAGCGTGTTAAACAAACTTAATTTGCGCGACTGGGTATTGCAGAAGGAAAAATATCCCGCATTTCAGCTTATTGCCGGAGTGGTTTGTTCAATTGTCCTGTTGCCCTTGTTCCTGTTTGGATTCATACACAATTACCTCCCTTATGTTTTTACCGGATCAAGGACCAAGGGGATTAAAGATCCACAGTTTCACAGTTCTTTCAAATATGTCATCGGCATGATCACTTTCCCCGTAATGTATATTATCATTGCAGCCATTATTGCATTTCTGGGCTGGCCGGCATGGATCAAGATCGCATACATTTTGCTGTTGCCGGTTACAGGGATCTTCTCATTCCATTATTATATCAATATTAAGAAATTATGGGCTAAGATCCGGTATTCCCTGATGGTGAAAAAAGGAAACAAAAGTATCCTGGATCTTAAAAAAATGCGAAAATCCATTTTGGATAAGATGCAGTACATTACCGGAAGTCAATCCTGAAGTATGAAGGTAATAAACAAAATAGTATGGATAACAGGTGCTTCATCCGGTATTGGTGAAGCAGTGGCCAAAGAACTGTTCAGTCATGGTGCGACGTTAATTCTCTCTGCACCCGATCGCGAGATCCTGGAGGAGATCCGGAAAAGATATGATGCTGTGGAAAAAGGACGTTGTCACATTATGCCTTTTGATATTACCCGACCTGATGAGATCCGGAAGGTGGTAAGTGAAATCAAACAGCTGCTGCCCCGCGTTGATATCCTGATCAACAATGCAGGTGTAAGCCAGAGATCATATGCCGTGGATACGCTGGTTGAAGTTGACCGCCGGCTTTTTGAGATCAATTTTTTTGGCGCGGTAACACTGACCAAAGCCATACTTCCATGGATGATCGCTAACGGAAGCGGGCATATCGTTGTGATGAGCAGCATGGCCGGTAAATACGGTTTCCGCATGCGTACGGCATATTCAGCTGCAAAGCACGCCCTGAACGGATTCTTTGAATCACTCCGGGCTGAGCTGCACGGCCAGAACATACGGGTTACGATTGTCTGTCCGGGTAGGATCAATACTGATTTGTCCCTGCGCGCCCTGACAGGGAATGGTACGGAACACGGGGTTATGGACAAGAATCAGGAACATGGTGTTCCTGTTGCGAGGTGTGCGAGGATTATCCGCCGTTCAATAGAACACAACAGAAAAGAAGTGTTTATCGGAAAGTCTGAAACATTCTTACTGGTTATCAAGCGTATCTGTCCCCCATTGTATTACCTGATCGTAAACAGGGCGAGCCCGACATAAGCAGTGAACGGTAATTTTAAACATTTCCCACACCCACACTCACACTCACACCCACACTCACACTCACACCCACACTCACACCCAATCAGGGAGTTGGCCAAAGACCGGAGGAGTAAAGTACATAATAGAGAATTAAGTCAACAAAATAACTATGAAGGAGAAAGTAATCAGCGGGATCCAGCAGATCGGCATCGGGGTCCCCAAAATGAGGGAAGCCTGGAAATGGTACAAACAAAATTTCGGAGTGGATATACGGATGTTTGAAGATGATGCGGTTGCCGAACACATGCTTCCCTATACCGGAGGAAAACCGCAAAAAAGACATGCGGCCCTGGCATTGAACCTGCAGGGTGGCGGAGGTTTTGAGATCTGGCAATATGTTGAACGAAAACCGCTTTCACCCGCCTTTGAAATTCAGCTGGGTGATCTTGGAATTGTCGCCGCCAAGATCAAATGCAGGGATGCAAAGGAAGCTTTTGCTTTTCTCAAGTCCAGCCACGTGGAAATGCTGAGTGGTATTTTACGTGATCCGCGTGGTAAAGAACATTTCTTTGTTAAAGATCCCTATGGTAATATTTTTCAACTCGTTACAAGCATTACATGGTTCAAGAATGAGAAAAAGCCCACAGGTGCAGCGTACGGTGCGATAATCGGGGTATCCGACATAGAACGTTCTTTTGACTTTTACAGCAGTATTCTGGGATATGACCAGGTAATTTTTGATGAAACAACGGTATTCGGTGAATATGCCAGTCTGCCTGGCGGCAATTCACGTTTCCGCAGAATGCTCCTGCGACACAGCAAACCACGGCTTGGTGCTTTCAGTCCGATTTTCGGAACCAGTGAAATTGAGCTGGTCCAGGTATTTGACCGTCAAGCTCAAAAAATTTACAGCCAACGTTTTTGGGGTGATCTTGGATTCATCCACCTTTGTTTCGACATCCGTGGCATGAAACCTTTGCGTGAAGAATGTAAGGAAAAGGGATTTCCTTTTACCGTCGATGTCGACCACAGTTTCGATATGGGAGAAGCAGCAGGATCATTTGCTTATACGGAGGATCCTGACGGTACCCTCATCGAATTCGTGGAAACCCATAAAATACCCATTTTAAAGAAATTCGGCTGGTACCTCAACCTCAGAAAGCGCCGTCCTGAAAAGGCATTGCCCAGGTGGCTCCTGAAAGCCATTGCTTTCAACAAAGCAAAGGATATTTAATTTCCTCGATTGCATAATGCTGACATTGCAGTGGAATGAAGAGTTAAGTCGCCCTGGTTCGTTGTGCTTCATATGATTACACTAAAGTATCTCCGGCAGTTCAAAAGGATCTTGAATTGCCCGGTTGATGGCAAAGCCCTGAAATGGAAAAAGGGTAATGAATCGCTGCTCCTCTCCCCAACACTCCGATGGGATATGGGGCGAAAAAAAGTTACTCGGCTGACAGACTCATAATCTTTACAGGTCCTAAAAGTCCCGATGGCAACAGCGGTGAGTCAACCCGGTACGTATGCTGTGCCGTAAAGGTTACCGGATCAGTAACACCTGGTTGCAGGTCACCAATAATCCGGTTTACCCACAGATTGGCAACCCGGATCTCAAGATCGTTCGGTCCTTCCTGCAATGCTTCTGTCATGTTCACGCTGTATGTGGTCTTCCATACGATACCAAGTGACTGTCCGTTTAGTCTTACATCAGCAAGATATTTTACAGCTCCAAGATCAAGCCAGATTTCATTTTCTGATTCAAGCCATTCGGCGGGTACCTGAATTGTCCTTGAATAGGTTCCGATACCTGAAAAATATTTCACACCGCTATCGGGATTTTCATCCCAGGGTGAAAGGCTTTCCATGATAAGTTGTGCGGGAGCTCCGCGATCGGGCTGGAAACTGACTTCCCACGGACCTTATGACCAATATTTTATGCAAAATGGGCAGTGAAAAAAGTCCTGCCAAAGCAGCGCACATTGAATGCCGCTCGTGCAGGACTGTTAACAATTGTAATCAGCGGGACCACATAATTCCGGTCCCGGCTGAGCACATTAAGATCAGATCAGTTCACCGTGATGCCACCTGAAGAAATCGTAAAATCGAATTTTCCGGATGACAGTTCATATTGTGCAACGTTAAGATTGTTGCGCGTGGTATTTCCAACGTATGTTACACCATTCGTTTCGCCGAAGTTCTCCGCTGTCTCACCCACCGGCAGATAAAGTGTTGCTGTCGTGTTGGCCGGAACAACAGCACTGTAGGACGTCATGCTGCCCTGACCGTCTGCAGTCCAGCTGCTCGATATCATCCCGTAGTTCGATGCATAACTGCCTTCCAGTGAAGTATAGTTGCCACCTGCCTGCGGCTGCAGGATGAAATGCTTGTATCCTGCCGCACCGCTCAGGTGATCAGTTGTGATGCCCAGCTGGTACTCATACATCCATTGTCCCACAGCACCCAGTGCAAAGTGGTTGAATGAGTTCATGCTGTTCTGGTTGTTCTCCCCGAAGGCTGCCTCATAACCATTCCAGCGCTCCCATATGGATGTAGCTCCCATTGTAACCGGGTAAAGCCAGGAAGTAAAGTCGGTACAGGTGAACATTCTGTATGCTTCGTCCAGATTTCCGGCCCTGCTCAAAGCAGGAAGGATGTTCGGCGTACCCGAAAATCCTGTTGTTATGGTATATGGCAGGAAATCATTCGCTTCGGCATCACTTCCGCCAAAACCTCCTCCACCCTGATTCTGATATACAACATCCGAACCATCGGGATTTGTATTGCTTGATGCGGGATTGGCAGCAAGCTCAGCAAGGTAATCCTGTGCCTTCTCCTGATTTTCATCATTAAAGGTATTGAAATTCAGCGGCGTGGCATAGGAGGTCTGTGAATGGACAATTGTACCTTGTGCATTCCTTGTTCTTCCGGACTCCGGTTCCACGTATACTGCGTTCCATTCTGCCTTTGCTTGTTCATGGCGGTCTTTCAGTATGGCCGCATACTCATCCTCCCCGATGGCTTCGGCCATGATGGCCGTTACTTCCATCATATAAATATATATCGCGTTGTTAACCAAATCAGCAGGCGTGTGGCTGTCCATCGCCAGCCAGTCAGACAGTCCTGATGTCTTTGATGAAAGATGGGTATATTCGTCACTGAAATCATAGTAATCCATGCCGTTGAGCCACAACATCATGGTTTCCATATTTTCTTCAATGATCTGTTTATCACCATATTGGATATACAACTGCCATGGAACCATGCATACGGCGGCGGCCCAGGTGGTGCCATCGGCAAAGCTGGTAGCATCGGTCATGTTATAGGTAGGTACTGTACTGCCGATCCCTCCCGGTGCATCCGTATCACTGCCCACACCCTGGTCATTGCGCAGTGCAACCATCCATTGCCTGAAGAAATTCCGGGCGTCCGAATTGTACGTTCCGGTTCGTGTATATGCCTGGGCATCTCCCGTCCATCCCATGCGTTCATTCCGCTGCGGACAATCCGTGGGAATGGTGAAGAAATTGCCCAGCTGGCTGCGCTGTATGTTCTTAAACAGCTGGTTTACCATTGTACCCGTTGTACCATCAGTCGTGGTTGCCGTATAGGTTCCGGTCGGCAACCTATCTGAAGAAAGGACAAGTCCCTTCACGTTCTTCAAAGGCAGTGCACCCTCGTGATTGGGAATGGTGATCTGGATGTACTGGTATCCGCGGTATGTGGTGCCTGGCTGAATGATAGCCGCTTTACTGTCCTTTGCAATATAAAAGTCTGTTGCCAGAGCAGCCCTGTAAGTTTCTGTCAGTATCCGCCCGGCAATACCTTTCCCTTCGCTCTCATATCCGTACATGTCGATATAAAGCTGATCATCGCCCGGAAAACCCGGATAAACCTGCTCTCCGTATCGCAGGATCACAATATCACCAGCCTGCAGCCAGCCTGCAGGTATTGTGACGGACGGAACACCCACCATGTTCACACCCATATCATAAGTATAAGTGCGCCCGTCCTCACTGTGTACGTCCATGACCTGCTGAGCCTGAAGGATTTCAGCAACACGGACAGCCTGATCGTAGCGGGCCACAATGTCAAAATCGATCCAGTCACGCTGTTCAACGATTTCCGGTCTGGTCCATCCACTGTCGTCATACGTTGTCGTGCTCCAGCCATTGACGTCACTGCCTACTGAAATATTCGCTTCCTTATTTGCATCATATCGTTCACCCTGGAAGAAGCTTCCATACCGTACCGGTCCGTCTTTATAAATTTTCCACGTATCGGGACTGGTCACAATCGTTTCCTGAGTACCGTCGGTATAAGTGATCACCAGTTTTGCCAGCAGTGCTTCCGTATCACCGAAGAAATTAAAGTTGCCGGGAGAAAAGGTCATGTATCCGGTATACCATCCCGAGTTCAGAATTGCCCCCATGATGTTGGAACCGCTTTTAATCTTGTCCGTCACGTCATAAGCATAGTAGCAGAGCGTTTCACGGAACTGGCTGTCGCCCGGACCAAACCAGTCCTCACCCACACGTTCGCCATTGATAAATACTTCATTGCTACCCATTGACGTCACATACAGTTTTGCACCTGCAACCGATTTACCTGATGCAGTGGAAAAACCGGTCCTCAGCATGGAAAGCCCTCCATAGCTTGGATCTGCATAGCCGATAAGCGTTTCCTGTGTGTCATTTTTAACTGTGATCGACATGCCGTCGCTGCCCACGGTAACACCCGGAAGTCCGGTAAAAATCGAATAAGTGGCCCCGGCATTTGCACCAAATACCACATTGTTATCGGGATTGCTCCTGCCCTTGTTCAGTATCCTGTAATTGGTAAACACAGCTTCATCTCCCGGATTGGCAGCAAATCCCACAGAGCAGAGATTGGGAAAAGTATTGTAGTTGTTTCCGGTATTGTAATTGCTTATGGTGATGCTCGAGCCTCTGCCCCTTCTTTGAAACCCTCCACCGGCATCCGGTGCGGGAGGAGCAGTGGTCTGTACGGTCACACCGTCGATCTGAAATGTTATATTACCGGTTTCAACTGCAATGCTCATATTATGAACATCATTCTTATTGGCTTCGGTAATGATACCGTTGATGTTGGTTTCCGGATAGAGGGCTGCCGAAATGGTTCTGTAAGGGGTGCCTTCAGAATCTTCTTTACCGTATCCGACCCTGTAAATATTCAGTATCGCGCCTGTTTCGGTCCCTACGCCCGAAATGTCCAGCTCAAAACGCACATAGTTCTCTCCTTCCACATCCTCAATGTTCAGGAAGTTGTCGCTGAAACGAAAATCATCAGCTCCCAGAATAACTGAAACTGCATCACCTTGAGTAATCTGAAAATCGGCGTTGATCTCAAACAGGCAGGCGGAATTCGCATCCAGCGTCAGGGAGTTTGTTCCGATGAACCGGGCCCCGTCCCACGCACTGATATCCGGATTCATCAGTCCCGTTTCAAACCGGGACGTTTCAGTATGGATTTGGTCCTCCGCATCCCACACCGTCAGTTCCCAGGTGTATGCCGTTTCGGGTTCGAGCGGATCACCTTCATACATGATATTGTTGGATAAACCGCTATCTACCTTTTTACTGTCCCACACAACACTATTATCGCGCGCTCTGGTAACAACGATCTGATAGGCATTCTGCTTTTGTCCCACAGTCGATGAAATCATAACCCAGCTGAACAAGGGATTCGCATCCTCGATGGCCAGGGGTATCTCGACCGACTGAACCCTGAGGTTTGTTATTTCTGTCTCAGGTCCACCCTGGCACGACATTGTCAGAAGTACACCCATAAAACAAATGGGTATAAGGCTCTTAAAGATTGTTTTTTTCATAGTTTATATACTTAGTTAATTCATAATTTGGTTTCAAAATGATAGGTGCCGGATTCAATATCGTAAACGGCATAATGATCTTCAATTTTCACGAAAGTCACATTTTCAGAATCGTCCCTGATCCTTTTACCGCTTTCTCTTACATCCGCACCTTCGTCTGCAGGAACATAAACAGTAGCAATACATCCAACCGGTACGGTCACATTAACAGTAATTTTACCCTTCCTCAAATTCCAGTCAATTCCTGCCGTGCCATATGGAGTAAGATTGGTATATGAAGTATAAGTGACATCAGCAACAGGTTGAGGTTTGTAGATAATATGTTTATAACCCGGATGTTCCGGATCGGCATTCATACCTGCCAGTTTTCTGTACAACCATACAAGCCCTCCGCCGAACATGGGATGGTTGCGTGAACCTCTTCCCGACCATTGTTCCCATGTTGTCGTGGCACCCTGCTCGATCCACCATCCGTATGAAGGCTCCGTTTTTTTATTCATAGCCTCGTATGCAAGATCATGCATACCGTAATCGGAAAGAACTTCAAAAAAGAACTGAGTGCCAAATATGCCTGTATCAAGATGGCCGTCACCTGCAGCAATATCTTCTTTTAATGCTTCAATTACCTTTGTCTCCTGATCGTGTGGAACACCCATTCTCAGCGCAAAGATATTTCCGCCGAAAGGGCCGTAAGTACCATTCTCTTCATAATAGAACTTCTTTTGAAAGGCCAGCCTGGTCTTTTCAGCAAGTCCGGAAAATTCCTCCGCTTCATCCGTATACCCCAGAGCTCTTGCTGTCTGTGCTGTAAGATCTGCGCAACGCCACAGGTAAAAAGTATGCACCATATCATCAGGAGGCAGTTCCGCGGCCGGTGCCCAGTCTCCCAGGTTAAACCATCGCAGGGGTTGACCATTATTCCCTGTCCGTTGCGAAAACATGATACCATCTTCATCTGTCCATGTCAGCATATAGCGGACATATCCTTTCATGCCTTCATAGGTGTATTCAAGCATGTCAAGGTCACCGTAATGCAGGTAAAACTCCCAGGGCATGATGTTTATAGCAGCCCCCCAGGCTACACCCCCGCCGCAACCCGGCTGCCAGGGCGCTCCATTGGGAACGTATCCGGTTTCAATATTTTGTGCTCCCAGGATATCCTGGATCCATTTGTTATAAAAGGCCCCTGCATCAAAATTGTGCATTACCGTGACACAGGCAACCTGTCCGTCACCCGTGTAGGGCGACCGTTCACGGTGGGGGCAGTCGCTTGCAATGCTGCCATGCATGTTATCGGTCTGGCTGCGCCACCAGATCCGGTTAATGTCGTTGAACAATGTATTGGAACATTCAAATTTCCCCGTGGTTTTAATATCTGTATAAACAGCCTCTGCTTTCAGCTGATCCACACCAAGTTCACCCGGCCAGTTGGTAAGCTCCACATATCTGAAAACGAACCAGGTAAAGCGCGGCGCATAGGATTCCGGTCCACCTCCACTGCAGGTAAAGGAATTAGCACCGCTGCCAGCAGTAACACTATCATTTTCGAGGTACCTGATATCGATCTTTTGTCCGGCTTCCCCCCTGGCTCCTGAAATATTCAGCCAGCCTGAGATCTCCTGTCCGAAATCAATCCTGTAATGACCGTCTTCCAGCTTTTCGATTGCAACGGGCTCCAGTCGCTCCATGATACGGTCGGGTGTCGCCATATGCGCTTTCATGATCCCTTCAGGTGCTTTTCTTACAATGGCCAGCTCCCATGATGAATCGTCAAAACCCGGTGTACACCATCCCGGTTGCTCCAACCGGGCATCATAATGTTCGCCCTGGTAGATCAGATCCATCACTATCGGACTTTGAGAAGCTTTCCAGCTTTGATCGCTAACAATGACCTCTTCTGTCCCGTCAGCATAGGTTATATAAATCTGCCCCAGAAACCTCGGTGTACCGTATGATTCAGTCCAGTTGATCGGTGCATTATAAAAACCGTTTCCGAGGATGGCACCAATCACGTTCCCTCCATCCTGAAGCAAGTCTTTTATATCATAACACATGTACATCACCCTGTATTCCCTGAAATCATCCTCAACCGCAATACCATTATTCATCAACCCGGGTCGCTTTCCGTAATTGGTCTGGTTCGGCACCAGCACATCCTCACTGACCTTTTCACCGTTCACATAAAGCTCAAAATATCCCAGTCCGGTTACATAAGCCTTTGCGGCCACCACTTCCTTGTTGACTTCAAATGCTTTTCTCAGCATAGGAGCCGGCGGGGGGAATTCCGGAAGCACCTGCCGTCTTTCTTCATTGCGCACAGGATCAGGCAACGGTTCTTCGCCCTGCCAGGGAGCTCCGATCCAGGTTGCCGTCCATTCCTCCGGATCCAGCAAACCCATGCCCCAGTATGCAGGTTCACTCCATCCCGAAACAACCCCGGAACGATCCCATACCCGCACCCGCCACCAGCATTCCTGCCTTGATTCCAGCGGTAATCCCCGGTAACTGACAAGGATTGACTGATCCGAATCAACCTTATCGGAGTCCCACAGATCGGGCTCATTCATGGTAAGCAAATCTTCAGTACTTGCTGCCTGTACCTGGTAGGCAGTCTGGTATTGCCCGCGATTACCAGCCGTTGCCGTGTTGATCCAGGAAAGCCGGGGTTGAAGCACATCCACGACCGGAGGATTGACAAGGTATTCGCATGTCAGGCTCACGGGAGCAATAAAGGATGTATTCCCGGTATTACACGACACGACCGGCAGTAAAATAAGTGCTGTTAAAAACACATATATCTTCATAAGTCTCATGGTCCGGATTATTTGTTATAAAGAATCCTTATTTCAGTTTCCGATATCAATTTATCACATTTTGTAAATAAAGCGTAAGCCTGACCAGATCATCCCTCCTGTTGAAATTAACAGATTCTTCCTTGATGAATTCTTTAATTTCTTTCTTATGCTCAGGATAGCGTTTCAGCAGCTTATTCTTCCTCGCTTCCAGACATTCCATATTGCCGCTTCTGAAATAATATTCCACAACAAATGAATATACCATTTCCTGACTGGATTTCAGCTGGTATGTACCGGCATTATCTCCTGAGCTGATTGAAGTATAATTATCAGCAGATCCGGTGGAGCTGGTTGTGCCATATGCTCCCTGTTTCTTGACATCCCTTAGTCTTACGTAGTTCCTTACCAGAAGCTGGATGTTATCGCTGCCCGCAACCAGTTCCAGATAGCCATCGTCGTAAAAAAATGTATCTTCCGATAAACTGATCAGGTTTATTTCATTGTTGTTGGCTATAACCAGGGTATCGCTTTTGTTATTGATGAATTGCATTTCTCCGAGAACCTTATTGTAATTAAGCATGGCCTCAATATATGTTCCACTTGTAAACAATACTTTCCCCTGGATAAATTCAGGATATTTATAAATTTCTTCATTTGTAAGCACATCTGCAATGGATTCGCCTGGTTTCACAACAAATGTCCCTGCTTCCTGGGCACGTGAACATATTTGCATGGTTAAAAATACCAGTCCCGTTATAAATACCCTGTTAATCATTTTATTTTCATTTGTTATTCCGGCGGAGCCGAATAACTTCGCCGGATTTCATATTTCAAAGATATACATTGAATTGATATGAACCTGATGCCAGTTCATAAACAGCCTTTCCGTTTTCAAACCTGATAAATTTTACTCCCGGAGCTGATGAAGCCTTCATACCGCCTTCCTGAACGGCATCTTCCGATGAAGCCGGAAGAAATAGCGTAGCGGTGGTATTTGCCGGTATGGTCGCGTTATAGGTCAGGCTGCCGTTGCTGATAGTCCAGGCACTGCTGATCCTTCCGTACATGGAATCATAGTAACCTTCAGCCCGGGTCATTTCGCCTGTCGGATCCGGTTCAGGCTGCAGGATGAACCTTTTAAATCCCGGTTCGTCACGCTGTATACCCAGGGAGTAGGCCAGCATCCACTGACCCACGGCCCCGAAAGAATAATGGTTGAATGAATTCATACCGTTGTTGCCTCCGAATCCTTCTTCCACAGTATATCCGTTCAAACGTTCCCATATGGAGGTAGCACCCTGATTCACCGGGTATAGCCATGACGGATATTGATCGTTTTGAAGCAATCTGTAGGCCAGATCACTGTAACCATGATCAGAAAGCGCTTTGCTGATCCAGGCCGTTCCTATAAATCCTGTCATCAGTGAATATTCAGGCCTGATAACACCCCCATCGTCCTCATTTTGCCGACTGACCGCTTCAGCCAGATTTTCCGCCATGTAAGGAATATTTTCATCGCTGAATGCACCAAGAGCCAGTCCAACTGCATAGGAAGTCTGTGTATCGGCTATCCTCCATTCATTGGGTGTATCCGGCGGATCATTCCGTCCCGGTCTCTGCATACTCAGTGTTTTATGGTCTGCATTGATGAAAGTCCTGTTAAAAAACTCCTTACGGTCGGTATGCATGTTTCGGAATCTTGCTGCATCTTCTTTCTTGCCAAGGATTTCAGCGACATTGGCCATGATCCAGAGGTCAAAGATATGATAAACCGTCACAAGGTAATCCGTTCCAAGTATAGTGTTTTGTGTACCAAGCCAATCACCTAATCTGTTGTCGGTACTCAGACCTGTTTCAGGATCGATTGTTGTTTCAAGGTAGTCAATATACGCAACCATTGCATCGTAATGCCCGGCCAGAATGTCAATGTCATTGTATTGCTGGTAAACCTCCCAGGGTATTACGATTCCGGCGCTTCCCCAAAGTACTCCGCCAAATCCGCCTCCGACAGGTGCAACATCCGTGAATCTGCCTGCATCAGTCTGCACATCCCGCATTGCATAGAGATGCCGTGTCAGGAACTGATCCGAATTTGACACATAAGTAGCGGTACGTGAAAATACATTGATGTCGCCCGACCAGCCCATCCGCTCATTGCGCTGGGGACAATCAGTCGGTATGGTAAGGAAATTATCGATATTGGACCACACGAGATTGGACCACAGTTGATTGACTTTCGGATTGGAGGTGTTATAGTTTGCCGTCAGCTCCCTCACGGAACTGATTACTATGCCCTGGACAGCTTCCAGCGGAAGGGGCTCATCAATACCCGTGATCTCAATGTATTGATAACCATGAGAAGTAAAACGGGGCTGAAAGACCTGTTCTCCGTCTTTCATGATGTATATATCCTGACTCAGGGCAGCACGGTAATTTTCACGCATGATCATCCCTACATTATTGCCGGATTCCTCCAGGTCGGGATAAAGCATTTCAGCCACCCTGAGCACCAGTTTATTCCCTGCTTTTCCGCCTGCAATTGTAATTCTCGGGACACCGACAAAATTCTGGCCCATGTTATACACATACACACCTTCACGTACTTCTTCAACACTTTTTGCTGTCAGCACGGTAAAAACACCTGCATTGTTGCCGATCTGTCCCAGCAGGGACATTTCGTTATGGTTGAAGCTTGTCGTTTCACCACCACGGCCTTCAAAGGTACCAACGTATGCAGTGCCTTCCAACGGGACAGCCAAGGCATACTTCCATTTGCTGTCATTATATCCTGCCGTGCTCCATCCATTGACAGCAGACTCGCGCCGGGCATCATAGATTTCACCCAGATCAAGACTGCTGTATACAACAGGACCGTCATTGTAGTATTTCCAGTTTTTATCATTTGTGGTTATGACATCTTTTGTTCCGTCCTGGTAAGTAATGACCAGCTTGGCCAGTAATGACTGCCGGTCACCGAAATGGTTCCAGATTGAGCCGTAGCTTAACAGTCCGCTCCACCATCCCTCACCCAGCATGGCCCCGAGAGCATTCCCGCCTGTATTGATCATACCGGTAACATCATAGGTCTGGTAAAAATGTGTTTTGTTGTATTGTGTCAGTCCGGGATTATAATGATCATCCCCTACTTTTGAACCGTTCAGATAAACCTCATAAATTCCCCGTGAAGTCACGTAAAGACGTGCTCCGGAAACGGTCTTGTCCATTACCGGAAATTCGGTGCGCAACATGGGCGTGGAATTCCTGCTGGGATTGGAAACGACCAACAAACCGTCTGATCCTCCCGTCACAACATAGCTTCCGTTGCTTATGGCAAGTCCTGAACCCGTTTTTTCTGCATACCGGGCATAAATACCCTCATAGGAAGGACCTGACAAATCTTCGCTGAACAGGACGTTGCTCGGGAACCGGTTGTTTATGACTTTCACATCCGAAAAAGAGGCAACCTGTCCGGGATCAACCGAAAAACCGATATCACAAAGGTATCCGAAAGTGATTACATTACCGCCGGAACCCATTGGATTCACATTAACACTCACGTTTCCGCCACCCTGGCCACCCTGCGGTCCTCCACCGGGGACCTGTTCCGAAGCACTCTGCACTTCCGCTGCAAATGCAGCGATGCCATCAAGAGAAGCGGAATACCTTCCAAAGACTCCTGCAATCTCAAAAGTGTGTTTATCATTTTTGTTTCCATTGTTTATTACCGAATTCAGTATATCAAAGCTCTGCAGGGGTTTGTCCGGAGCATCCTGATCCGAATACCCCATACGGTATACATTCAGTTTTGCTTTACCCTGACTGTATTCGTCAACTGTGGAAATGTCAAGTTCTATTTTGATATAACTTTCATTTATTCCACTTTCAACCTGAAAAACATTTTTGTTTTTGTCCATCAGCCTGATATCGTTTGCACCAAGTATAAAAGCAGCCTTTGTGCTGCCCTGCTCTATTGTTATGTCATATTGCAGGTTAAAAATCGGGAGGTAGTGGGAACAGAATACAAGCTCATCATCTCCGCCACCGATCCATGTTGCTCCTTCCCAGGCTGATAAATCCGGGCTCGGGTCCATCAGTCCCGTCTCGAACCAGGAGCTCGCAGACGCCGCACTTCCTGTCTGATCCCATACGGTTACGGTCCATGTGTATCTTGTTGCCGCCTGAAGGGGATTGCCTGCATAGTTAATGGCTACGGATTCGTTTCCCGTCACTTTCCTTGTGTCCCAATGAACCTTGCCATCAGGATCCTTAACAACGATCTGGTAGGCATCCTGCAGATATCCCCGTTCGCCTGCAGTTGTGACCATCTGCCAGCTGAAACGGGGTTGATTCACATCAATACCGATGGGATTCCGGGTATATTCCACCTGCAGATTGCCAATAATGACCGCTGCATGCAGCATCATACCGGTTGATATCATGATGATTACCAGGATCATCACACGAATATTCATTATGTTTTTTTTCTTCATCAGATGTTAATGTTTAATTCAATGGTTGTAAAAAACTGGCAATCCAGTCGTGTTTTATGTTTGTTGCTTTATGTTGCTGCGGGCTTGAGTCCGGGATGATGTAAAAATAAAGTTCTGCATTTCATCCGTTTCTTCTGTAAAACTTTTCAGCCGACTGATAAATAAAAGGAGGAAACCAATGCCTCCTCCTTTTATCTTTCATATGCCCTCATACCGTAAAGGTATTTCTGTTGGAATAACCAAACGCGCCTAGTCAATATAAGGATTCACCAGTCTTTCACCATCGGGGATCTCGAACTTGGTCCTGAAATCAGTAAATGCGGTGGGTACCGGATCTATTCCGATTCCCAAATAATATCCAATGGGATCGGCTCTCACAGCAGCACCGTAATCCGTGACCACATCCTCAACCAGGTCAAAACGGACCAGGTCCCAGAAACGTTTTCCTTCAAAGGCCAGTTCAATGCGTCTTTCCTGCAGGATTGCATCACGAACTTCCTGCTGGGTTGTTGCAGTTGTATTGTCAACAAGACCGGCCCTGTTTCTTACCTCGTTGACATATCCCATGGCCTCAGCCTGCCGGCTACCGGGTTGCTCATTAATGGCCTCCGCGAGGTACAATAAAGCTTCAGCATACCTCCATATGGGCATGTTCTCATCCGCCTGGAAGTTCAGTGAATGTGGGTGCAGATACTTAACACATGTCGGAACCAGAGAATCATTTGCATTATAAATATACCTGATTGTTACATCAAACCGCTCATCACCGGGTTCATATGCAGCAAGCAAAAGAGGTGTGGGAGTGCAATAACCTTCCCCCTCAGTAAGTGCCGTTGCATTGCTGACACCTGTGAGTTTGGCCATGGTATCTGCGCTCATCGGATAGGGCATCATCGGGTAAGCGAAGTTGCTTGAATAGGTTGACGTAGCTCCGGAATACTGTATCTCAAAAATGGATTCGGCATTGTTCTTCTGGTTCGGATCAAATACATCTGCATAGGTCAGCATCAGGGAATACTCACCGGCAAGGCTTTCGAGCAATGTCTCTGCCGTTCCATAATCCTTTTCCCATATTGCGACTTCGGCAAGCAACATCTTTGCCGTTCCCGACGTTACACGTCCGGGTTGCTGATTTGCCTTGTTCAGCAAAAGCGTTGAAGCTGCAGTAGCATCGGTGATCACAATGCCGATGATCTCTGATTCAGGACTTAATGGAACACTTGCTTCCTCGACAGAAGCAACCGGTTCAAGATGAATACAGGCATCGCCGTATAACTGTGCCAGCCACCAGTAGCTCCATGCCCGCATAAACAATGCCTGGCCCTTTAAATTGTCCCTGACCGCGGTGCTCTCCCATTCAATACCTTCATTATCAATCATTGCAAGCACCTGGTTGGCACGTGAGATCCAGGAATAGTAGCTGTTCCAGTACCCTGAAAACTGATTTGGCTCAGGAATAAAATCGGCAGAAGATTCACTGACAGCCCGGTAATTCGGATTGTAGTAATACCTTGCGTTATCGGAATGCATATCGCCCATCTGCAGATTCGGAGGAACCCAGGTATTGTTTTTGGTTTGATTGTTGTAAAAAGTCCTCAGGGGCGCATAAATACCATTTACAGCCGATTCAAAGTCCGCCTGGGTCTTGAAATAGACGGCCGATGTCAGGGCTGACTGTGAGGGTCTGTCAAGAAAATCTTCCGAACAGGCGTTCAAAAGAACCACTGTTAAAACCGTTAGTAATATATATTTGAATTTCATATCTATATAAATTTAAATGATCATTTAATAAAGCTCTCAATGGATTAGAATCCAACATTTATTCCAAATGTCAAGGTCCTGGGCACGGGATAGCCGGAGGAGTCATCACCCAAACTTAATACATTTTGACTGCCGCTGACCTCCGGGTTGTTGCCTTCGTACTTTGTGAAGGTGTACAACTGCTGCACGGATGCATAGATTCTGAGCCTGCTCAGCATATTGATCCGGTTGACATTCACGTTATAACCCAATGTAACATTCTTAATAGTTAAAAATGATCCGTCTTTAATAAAGTAGCTGTGAAACCAGTCCCTTTGCATCGATGTCTGCTGCGTGGTAGTACCCCATAAACCTTTCCCTGGATTCTCTTCTGATCGCCATCTGTATTTGATATCCGCCAGCACGTTAAACGGGCCATCCATGTTGGTTGTTCCCTGATAAAAGCGGTTGGCAATATCATTGCCTACCGATCCGGAAGCGACGATGGAAAGATCAAAATTCCTGTAGTTAAAGGTATTGGTTAACCCGAAAAGGAATTTGGGAGTGGGATCCCCGATGACAGTGCGGTCACCGTCGACATCTCTGTTGTCTATCCTGTCATCACCGTTGACATCCACGAATTTAATGGTTCCGACACGTGAGCGTGATGCTTTGGGAGAACTGTCATACTCTTCCTGTGTCTCGTAAATGCCGTCCTGGATCAGTCCCCAGAACAGGCCCAGACGACCACCAACCTTGCTGATATGGCCTCTACCGTAAATGGCATCCACATTCGGAGCCAGGTACACTACCTCGTTGTCAGAAAAGGTGATGTTCGCGTTTGTGGTCCATTTAAATTCACCTACAAAATTCCTTGAAGTCACGGCGATCTCATGTCCCCAGAATTTCAGTTCACCTGAATTGCCCTGGAAGCTTCCGAACCCGGATGAATTGGGAATATCAAAATTATACAGCATGTCATACGTGTTTTTCTGGTAAAAATCATAGTTGACACTGATCCTGTTGTTCACGAAACCAAGGTCAACACCAATATCCAGTTGCTTTGACTTTTCCCAGCTCAGGGTCGGGTTGGCGAGATTGGAAACATAGGATCCGCTGGCAATAGTACTTCCTAAAATATAATTGGCGCCCAGGTTTACCGACGCATACTGTGTGTAATTACCAATGTTGTTGTTACCGGTAAGACCGTAACTGGCACGCACTTTCAGGAAACTTAAAACATCATTCTGAGGAAAGAAATTTTCTTCTGATACGATCCATCCCACAGATACGGAAGGAAAGTTACCCCAACGATTGTTTTCGCCGAACCGGGAAGAACCGTCACGCCTGAAGGCAGCAGAAATCAGATATTTACCCCTGAAATCATAATTCAGCCGTCCGATATAAGAAAGAAGCGCCCATTCATTTACGCTGGAATTCGTACCACCTTCATCAATAACAGTAGCTGCATCAACATCACTGATCCTGTCGTCCGGAAATGTATTCACTCCGATATCCATGCTTTTTCCGGTATATTCCTGCACCGAATAACCCGCCAGTACTTCAAGGTTATGGCTTCCCAATGCCTTTGTATAGGTGGCTGTGGTCTCGGATAACCAGGAAACACTTGAACTGCTGCCATAATTTGCAAACGCAGTTACGGGAGGAGCTACGGCAAATCGGCTGGATGCCGTGGAAGGATTGAAAAGTTTTGATTCACCGTTTCCGTACTCTATATTAATTGCCTGTTTAAGAACCAGTCCGTCGATGGGTTCAATGGAAAGGTATGCATTGGACAGCAATCGGGATGAATTGTTTGTGCTTTTGATCTCCTGTGCTGATTCATAGTAGTTTGCCTGCGGGAATCCCCCCAGTGCAGGAATATCATCAATGGTCAGACCGGTATTGCCGATATTCCCGTCCCGATCCATAATCGGCCATGTAAGCAGACCCAAATACAAAAGATTTCCACCATGAAACGCACCTTCAGTTCCTGCAGAGTACCGACTGTTATAAGTCGGGGCGACGTTAAAACCGAATGTGATCATATCACTGACCTTATACTCGGTATTCAGACGGAGGGAATAACGGTTGTACCCTGAATTGATCGCAATACCGTCCTGTTCCGTAAAACCGGCAATTGCCGAAGCACTGAACCTGTCGGTCCTGGTGGTAAGCGAAAGCGTATATTCCTGTATGGGAGCTTTACGGAACATGATATCATACCAGTCATATCCTTCACCGTATTGTTCAGGGTTCTGGAATGCCGCCGGTACGGCCTGCCCTTTATCTTCATAGGATTCTTTCTTATACTGGGCGAATTCCGTTCCGTTCATCATATCAGGCCGTCCTTTTTCAGGAAGCACCTGCACGCCGTAGTATGCATTGAAGCCAACTTCCGTGCGGCCCTGCGTACCTTTCTTCGTTGTAACCAGCACAACGCCGTTGGCGGCTCTTGAGCCATAGAGGGAGGTTGATGCGGCATCTTTCAATATCGTAATGGACTCGATTTCATCTGTATTGAAATTGGTCAGGTCTCCGGTAATGGGAAATCCGTCAATCACATACAACGGTTCACTGCCCGCGGAAATGGAGCCCGCTCCGCGGATTCTGACGGCCATGCCCTCTCCGGGTCTTCCGGTGGTCTGGTTGATCTGCACTCCTGCTACTTTCCCCTGCAATGTCTGGGTGGCTGAAGTCACGGGTATATCAGCCAATTCCTCTGAATTAATTGTCTGGATGGCTCCCGTGACGGATCTTTTTGTCTGCGTACCATATCCGACGACCACAACCTCTTCAAGTGCCGTGATTTCTTCAACCATCGCAACATTGATCACGGAGCGACCGCCGATTGCAATTTCCTGGGTTGTATAACCGACAAAACTGAATACCAGCGTATTTGAACCCTCCGATACATTCACGCTGTAGCTTCCGTCAGCCTGTGAGATCGCTCCCGTCATGGTACCCTGCACCTGTACCGTAACGCCCGGAAGTGGTTCTCCGTTTGATGCATCGGTCACCATACCGGTCACCCGTATCTGTTGCATCAGAATTTTGGGCGTGATCACAATCAGGTTGTTCTCAAGTACCTTGAAGGTAACCTCTGAGGATGCCAGCAGGTCATTGAGAATCTCTTCCACCCTGTTTTCATTTGCCTCAATTGTTACAGTCCGGTCCAGGTCGGTAAAGTTCTCATTATAAAAGAACCGGAATTCCGTGGTTCTTTCTATTTCATTCAGAACTTCCTTCACACTTATATCTTTCAGGTCGAAGGAAATTTTCGTGTTCTGGGAGTATACAGTTGCCGAAACCTGCAGTACTCCGGTTAACAGAAAAATCATTGTTATTTTCATAGCTAGTAGTAGTTTTTTTAAATCGGAAATCTTCCGATTGCATAAATGTTCAGGTTTTTTCATAATTTTGAGTTGATTAAAAGTTAATAATATCGTCTTTATGGCCGCGAACCATAAGACGGGTAATTTTTAATTCATTGCTGTCACGCCGGAGCCTTGCTCTGGCGTGGCTTTTTTTGGTTTTAGCCGGATTTTTTCAGGTCATGGGCATTGGTTTTATTAGTTAGTTGTTAATCAGTATTTTCAGGGATTTAAAATTTCTTTATACCGGCTCATGAGTTCAGGATCTTCATACAGGTAAACATTCTTGGATTTTACCTCGAATTTTATCGGGGTTGACAGACTCATTGCCTGTAGAACCTGCTCAATAGGTTCTTCCAGCAATGTTGCCGTTATGGCAAAATCTTCCAGATTTGTGCTCATGAAAATGATGTTCACATCAAAGCGCCGCTCAAGCTTGGGTGCCAGTTCAATCAGCCTTTCGTTCTTAATGATCCACCTCTGGTCCTTCCAGGAAGTGTAAAGTTTGGTATCGGCCACCTTCTGGATCTGCATAGTCTTTAAGCTCTCAGGATCAGAATCCGTTACCGGTTCATTTTCCTGAGAAATTTCAGCTCTTTCGGAAGTAACATCGGTAACTATTTCCATTGCTTCAGTACCGGTATTTTTAACAAAAACAGCATTCTGGTTGGGTTCGAGCGTAACGGGTCCGGTTTTCCCCATACCTTTTGAAGGCTTTAAAGGTTCGATTCTCAGCAAACCTTCCTCGAGGGTCGTTTCAATGGTGTTCTCGTCTTTATATGATTTCACATTAAAAGACGTTCCCAGCGCAGTGATGCTGATATCGGAGGTGATTACTTTAAAAGGTATGTCTGTGTTTTTCTCAACCTCAAAGAAAGCTTCTCCATCCAAAAAAACATCACGTGTTGATTTGCCAAATTCCGCATTGTACCTCAGTCTGGTATCTGCATTCAACCAGATGTTGGTTCCGTCGGGCATGAGAATAAACGACCTAGAGCCTTTTGGAGCAAAAGCTTCAAAATACTTATCGCCATCAAAAGCTGGTCGTGAAGGGGTTAAAATCAGGTATGCCGATATTGCCAAAACAGTTAAAAGAATCAGACTTGCGACCAGTTTATAGAAACCGGACAGCCGGATGCGAACCTGGCGGCCGCTTGGTTTGCGAAAGCCCCTTTCGCAGATTTTTTCACGTGCGGCAGACAATGCCCGATCGGCATTAAATTCCTTGTCTCTTAATGATCCGGTGATGTTCCAAAGTCTGCCCAGATCATGTAAGTACTTTCTGTTTTTTTCACTGTGCTCTAACCAGACAAGCAATTCATCAGCCTGGGCCTGTGTCAGACTGTCTGAATAATAACCGATGATTGCCGCCTGCAGGGATTCTGAAATGGTGGGATGATTCATACAACTACTTTAATTATTGTTATGACACATTTTTTTGATTGTGGTATTACAGCTATATAAGAAATTTTTCAGCTCCCTTTAGAAATTGTACCGGAAACCACCGGGAATTTCTGCTGTAACTTCTAATCTAATTGACAGTCAGTACATGCCTTTAAACTATTCAAGATAATATTTCAGTGCTTCCCTGATCTTTGACAGTGCTCTGTAAATCTGAACCTTGACCGTATTTTCCGAAATATTCAACCTGGTGGCAATTTCACGGTGGGATAATGATTCCCGGCGGCTCAATAAAAATATTTTACCACACTCTGACGGCAATTCACAAATGATTTGATCAAGTTTCGCCTCCAGCTCATTTCCGATCATCTGATCTGCCGGAATGTCAGAATTCGGGACGGGTAAAAAGGAATTCAGCTTTTCAATGGTCTCAGGATTCAACTCCTGAAAACGCTTATGTCTACGGGTAAGATAATTGATGCAGGCATTGCGTACACTCCTTATCAGATAACCTTTTAAGGAAGTGTGTATGTTAATTTTTTCAGGGAACTCCCAGATCCTGACAAGCACATCGGTAACAATATCCTCAGCGGTATCCGGATTGTTGACGATACCGGTTGCATATTTGCATAACATGGAATAATAGCTTTTGAAAACGATTTCATAAGCTGCATAATCACCTTTTCTGATGGATTCAATTAAATATTTATCCGTTTCAGGAAGCATTTGTATGTTAAAGTTATCAACCTTCGATCAGAAAATGTTTATATACCTGCAAAATGCATAACTAACCCCCTTTAATCCCCCCTGAAAGGGGGGAAAATATTCAGTACTTTCCGCTTCTTGACCGCTTCTTTAGTGCTTTATGATCTCCATCAAACCCAGATCCAGGGCCGGTACCTGCTCTCCGAATGCGGCTTCCCAGATGGTTATTGCCGTACCCATCGCCGTGGCATTGTCAATTTCGGAAGTATAGACTTTCTTCTCCGGCAATGCTGAAGCGATCAGCTTCACAAAGATCTCATTCCGTGCAAAACCGCCCGAAATAAAAACAGATTTTGTGCGGTCGTCTGCCGCGGTCACAAGCTCAAGTGATTCCATGCACAGGCTTACCAGATCGGTAATCAATTGATGGTATGCTTCATCAAAGGATGAGAATTTACCCAGATCCACCGAACGGTCAATGTAATCTTCAGGGATTTCACGACTGAAGAACATTCTTTCGCCGTTGAAAGCATCCGCCAGGCCGGGTAAAAGCGCATCATTCGGTTTCACTTTTTTGTAAGATCCGGCATCAACCCCGAAATGTTCCGCCAGTCTTTTTACGTTCACATCATGCATATGTCCCATAAACAAACGGGAGGACTTGACCTGTTTCTGGTTCACGCTCATATAACACAGAGTATCCCTTTTTAACTGTTCGGCGGTAAGCGGTTCATAATTAAATGGATTCATAATGATACACCAGGTGCCCGTTGACATGAGTATGAAGGGATCTCCGGTTCCTTTCAGGTAAGGTACAAGCGAGGCCGAACTGTCATGTATGCCTGTACCAACCCCGACTGTTTTGCCATTAATCTGAACATCATGAACCTTACTGTTCGATTCAGGTTCCGGAAGTTTAATCTTTTCATCCGAAAGCCAGCGGTGGTATTTCATATGGTCAAAATCCCACAGTGCCGTATGACAGCCTATGGAGGTATATTCAGATGTTATTTGTCCCGTGAAACAATAACTCATGTATTGCGGAAGATGTACAATGGCGTTCACCTTGCTGAATACGCCGGGTTTCTTTCTTTTCAGCCACAGAACCTGCAGTCCGGAGTTCAGCATTCCCAAAGCCGGAGATGCGGTCTGCCTGCAAAACGCCTCCATCCCGCCATATTTTTCGTAAAAATTGTCAAGTACCCCTTCCGGCATAGGTTTGAGGTAGTTGTATACGGGAGTCAGCCGCTTCCCGTTATGGTCGAGGTACACCAGTGTTGCACCGTATGTGGTGAAATTGACCGCTTTTATGTTAAACCGCCCGGATAGCCCGCCAATTGTATCTCCCATCCATTTTTCGATTTTTTCAATATCATCACAGGCGAATCCGTCATCATCACGGATTTCTTCAAATATTTGTTCGTCCTGAAACACAAGTGACAATGAACGGTCGAAAAGGAGTACTTTTTTATTCGTTTTTCCGATATCAAAAACAGCGATTACATCTTGTCCCATAATATCAAAGTACTTTGGTTTTGAACGTTTAGTATGATTAAATTAAAAAGAGGTTGTCTGAAACGGGTATACAATCGTACAATGGAATGATGATCAAAGAAAGGAATACAAATCATTAACCAAATGAAAGGGTATTTCAAACAACCTCTTAAACCCATATTAATTAGGATCGTTTACTCAGGAAATCGGCTTCATATTCCTGAATTTCCTGAATGTAGTCAACTCCGACAGGCACATCATTTGTCAGGCAATAATAATCATAAACAGCACCGTAGGGTTTTGTTTTCATAATTTCAAGCAATGCCAGTCGCTCAAAATACTTACCTTCTTCTTCATATTTTTTCAGTGTTTCAAGCGGTTCCAGCATTGCAAACAGAAATGCCAGCTGGGCAGCTCTGACGCCCACTACATAAGCTCCAATCCGGTTGATGCTGGCATCAAAATAATCGAGTCCGATGTTCACACGGTTGAGTGCATTGCTGCGGACGATCTCCTGTGCAATCAGCTGAACCTCATCATTGAATATCACAACATGGTCACTGTCCCACCGTACTGGTCGCGTTACATGCAACAACAGTTCATCCACAAACTGGAGAACGGCAGAGATCTTGTCCCCGACCTGCTCCGTGGGATGGAAGTGTCCGTTGTCAAGGCATATCAGCTTGTTATTCTTTACGGCATATCCCAGATAGAACTCGGCAGAACCAACAGTCATGGCTTCCAGTCCCATTCCGAACAGTTTGGGTTCCATGGAATCTTTCAGGTATTCCCTGGGATATTCTTCGATAAATATTTCATCAAGCGATTTCTTTAATAGGCTTCTGTGTGTATTGCGGTCAACAGGAACATCTTTTGATCCGTCGGGGATCCAGATGTTGTTCACCGAAGGTGTCCTAAGCTGTCTTCCCATCTCGGCAGCGATCTTTCTGGTACGTTTCACATGTTCCACCCAGAATTTCCTGTATTTTTCATTCTTGCTGGAAAGGGTGAATCCGTCATCAGCATAAGGGTGCGAAAAACACGTGGGATTAAAGTCAATTCCGGTTGCATGTTTTTTGGCCCAGTCGATCCACCTCTGAAAATGCTTCACTTCAATCTGGTTGCGGTCAACCTTTTCTCCTTTAAAATCACCATAAATGGCATGGAGGTTCAGCCTTTGCTTACCCGGCAACAGACTCATCACTTTGTCGATATCCTGCATGAGCTGATCAATGGTGCGGGCTTTACCGGGATAATTTCCGGTAGCCGCGATTCCACCGCCACCAAGCTCAGCATCAGGGGTTTCAAAACCACCCACATCATCAGTCTGCCAGCAATGGAGACTGATCTTAACCTGATCCAGTTTTTTCAGGACTTCATCAGTGTCAACACCCAGCCGGGCATATTCTTCCTTTGCCAGTTCGTACGCTTTGATTACTTGGTTTTTGTCCATAATATATTTGTTTATTGATTCGTTTACTTATTTACCCCTCCGGCCTTCGGCCACCTCCCCTAAAAAGGGGAGGAAATTACTGATTTGTTGATCTTTACTATAAATCGAGAACCTGATAAAGCTGTATGACAAATGTCGACAGCACCAGTATGATCAGTCCGGTCACAAGCACAACAATTGTCTTTCTTCCTGCCCCTTTCCATTCCCTGAGAATAATACCCCATATGTTGCTGAAAGCGATATTCAGCGACATCAGGATGCTCCAGCTGAATGCCATCATTGCAACCGGCAGTTTGCTTTCACCCATGCCAAAGAAGAAGAATTGAAAATACCACAAGGTACCTCCCAGCGCTGCAAAAAGAATATTGTTGGTCAGTACTCCTGCAGGCACGGACAGATAATCCTTTCCCGTACCGTTCTTTATGTTTAGGAAAAGACAGTACACAAAATTTGTAATAAATCCGCCCAGCGTTACAAACATGATGACCGGATTTTTAGCAAATAAGGTATTGGTCCCCATACCGATAGCAATATCCTGAATGGGTCTTCCAGCCGTCAGTCCGAAATTGAAACAAGCACTCATCACACCCGACAGTATGGCGATCAGTATGCCCTTTTTCAGGGCGAATTCCTTTACGGCCGCTTTACGGTCTTCTTCAGACATGGTTGTGGTTTTCAGATGACCGGCATATCCGATGATGGCAATACCAGCCAGACTGATGGCAACACCGATCAGGATCAGTATTCCGGCAGGATCCGAAAACACATTTGGTCCGTTCACAAAAGTCGGTACCAGTGTGCCAAGTCCCGCACACAAACCAAGTGCTATCGACTGTCCAAGCGCAATACCCAGGTATCTCATGCTCAGACCAAATGTAAGTCCCCCCACACCCCACAAGGCTCCAAAAAATATTGCCAGAAAAATGGATCTGGAAGGTGATGCAGAAATTATGGATCCAAGCGTTCCCGAAGGAACCGTAAGCCAGGCAAAAAATACCGGTACGATGATCCATGAAAAGATGCCCTGGACAAGCCAGTATGATTCCCATGACCAGCCTTTGATGCGCTTTATGGGAACATAGAAGCTGGCGGCACATATGCTGCCAACAGCTATCAGTAAAATGCCTAAAATTGGGTTCATGTGATGATCTTTTTGTAATTAGGTTAATTTGATCAATCAAATATACAGATCAGAATTAGTCAATACAATACACAAATTGCACTTTCTTTTATATAAAATGGATCACCACTTCAGGCGCAATTTTTGTTAATTCCGGCGTCTTGTATAAAAAAGCACGGATCATGCAGGTTAATTTTATATATTTGGAGCCGTTAACATATGTGCACAATGATTCAATTGCTGGCGGTTGTTGCCGTTTTTGTCGGCCTTGCATTCCTGATGCTGGGCATGAACATATTTTTCTTCAGGCGAAAATTTCCTGAAACGGAAGTCGGCAAAAATAAAAATATGATCAGGCTTGGACTGAGCTGTCCGCAATGTGAAGAAAAAAAGAGATACAGGCGGATTGCAGGACCTGTGGTCATGGATCCGGACCGGTTAAAACCCGACTGGTCAGATATTAAAAATGAACTTTACAAAAAAAGGGGGCCGGACTAGTGCCCCAACCCCCATCTACTCCTAACTAACAAACCTAAAATTAACCTTATTGGAAATCTGGTGTACATACGTGGTCATTATATATGACATTTAAACTCCGGTATTCACGTAGCATCACCCTGAAATTTTTACCGGTTCCCCCCGGCTGCAATAAAATACCTGTTATGATCATGATTATTAACCGGGACATCTTTTTTATCAGATCCATTTGTATTAATTTTGAAATGTGTGCACTATTGTGGAATGAATTTTGTGATCTGTTTTTTATAATAGAAAGTCATGCAGATCCATTATGATTTTTTCCGGACAGAGAACACCCTTAAGCCACAAAAAGGAAGGGTCCTGATTTCCGAGCCTTTTCTGCTGGACAATTATTTTAAAAGGTCGATTGTCCTGCTTACTGAACATTCAGGGGAAGGAACGGTCGGATTTGTTCTGAACAAACCGGTAAACATCAGGATCAATGAGATCATGAGTGATTTCCCGGAAGTTGAGGCTGCCGTATGCCTTGGCGGTCCGGTCCAGACGAACACACTCCACTACATACACACCATGGGAGACATCATTCCCAACAGTGTAAAGGTTATTAACAGCATATTCTGGGGTGGCGACTTTGACGTTGTGAAACGCCTCCTTGAATCCGGTAACCTCAATGTATCCAACATACGGTTTTTCCTTGGTTACAGCGGATGGCAATCCAATCAGCTGGATGATGAACTGGCGGAAAATTCCTGGATCATAGCGGATATCAGTCCCGAAGAAATCATGACTCCCATGAACAAACACTTCTGGAAAAAAGCCCTGAACCGGATGGGCACAAAATATCAGATGTGGGCCAATTTTCCCGAAAATCCCCAGATGAACTGATCAGTAACCTTTACACTATTGATGCCTGCCAAAAGCATACTCATTTAATTTTTGTAAAAGCAATTGTGTGGTTTTTTTATAATACCGCTTTTGTTTGTATGCCCCTACCCACCGGATGCCGTTAATGGCATCGGTCAGAAAGATCTCATCCGCTTCTTCAAGTGCCCGTGTCGACAGGCTGCAACGATCATTTACACGGAATTCCGATTCATCGCAGACTTTAATCATGGCCCGCCTGATAATCCCCGGTATACATCCCTCATCAAGCCCCGGTGTGAATACCGACTTTCCCTTCAGTAAAAAAATATTGGAACATGACGATTCCACAATGTTTCCCTTGTCGTTCATCAGCACACATTCATCCAGTCCGTTTTGACGGTTATGGATCCCTGCCGCAATGAACAGGAAAGTACTTGCGCTCCTGAGGGTTGAGAAACTGTGCCTGAACCGTACCGCCTGACCAAAAACATCTATTACCAGTCCCTTCGGATTCAGCTCATAGAAGTTGCTTTCCAGTTTTTGACAATCGAGTATAAATGAAACCTGATTATGCTCGGGCACAAAAAGCCGGGATGAATCACGAAAAACGGTCAGGTAAACAGCTGCTCCCCCAAAGATCAGGTTCTTTGTCAGCAATTTTGAAATGCAGGTTCCGAATGTTTCCGTGGTATAATGGACCGGTATATCCATTGAGAGCAATTTCATGCCTGAAATCATTCTTTCAATATGCCAGCTTAAAAACTGCGGTTCCGTACCGTATGCATGGATATCCTCCGTTACTGCATCCCCGAACCGGAATGCCCTGTTGTCGGCAAGCAGGCAGGGCTCACCGGCATGTAAATATTCACCGTTATAACAAATGAACTTTGATTCGTGCATCGGGATTCCACATGTTTTTTTTCAGAATGAAAAACTCAACAACCTGTCCAGAAACAAAAGAATGAGCCTTACATTGATGAAAAGCGGGAAGATAAAACCAAAAACAGCACCGACAAAATGCGCATCATGGTTGGTGTTATCCCTGCCCCTTTTGCTCATTATGTGTGAATAGACCAGGTATAAAGCACCCATAATGATTCCCGGAACAGGCAATATTCCGTAAAAATAGATCAATTCCCAGGGATTGAAAAAGATGAAAAAGAAGATTATGGCAGATACAGCACCGGATGCTCCCACGGCATTGTACCATGCATTATCCTTTTGCTTGAAAAGTGTTATCAGGGAGGCGACAACAATTGCAGCCAAATAAAAGAACAGGAATATCAGATGATACCATTGCTGAATATTTTCAGGCAGAATTGCCCTGAGTTGTTTTTCAGCGTAGGGGCCGAAAAAAAACAACACCAGCATGTTCACAATGAGGTGCGTCCAGTTTGCATGCAGAAATCCATGTGTGAGCAGTCTGTATAGCTCATTCCTGTGATACACCTGATATGCATTGAACTGCAGTTTTGAAAACCATTCACTCCGGTTAAATGCCTGAATCGAGACCAGTGCGGTGAAAGCAATAATAATATAGGTCATGGTGCAATGGTTAATGTATGATTCTATATACAAGTTCCCTCAGCAATTCGCCATCGGGAGCCATACTACCCGCTCCCTTTGATTTTACATCATATTCCCGCAACAGTGCTATGATTTCGCGGGTTTTCGTCAATGAAAATATTTTTGATGCCTGCCGGTATTCAGCTATGAAATAGGGATGGACACCCATTTCCTTTGCCAGATGATCCCTGCTTTTATCAACAATTCCATGGTATAACAGGACCTTGCTGAAGAAATAAAAAAGATAGGATAAGGTAAGCGTTGCCGGATTGCTGGCAGAATTTTTCGTAAAATAACCAATGATCCTGTTTGCTTTAAGTATATCTTTGGATGTTAGTGCTTTAGCAAGTTCAAAATTATTATAATCCTTGCTGATCCCAATGTTTTGCTCGATCAGATCGGAAGTCACGAGTTTTTGATCATCCGGTAAAAGCAAAATGAGTTTATCCAGTTCATTGGTAATCCTGCCCAGATCACTCCCCACAAAGTCGACCAGCAGCCAGGCCGCTTTTGGTTCTATCTGATATCCCTTTGTTTCAAGATATGAGCTTGTCCATACAGGTATTTTTTCCTCCTGCAACCGGTCTGATTCAAACAAAACACATTTTTCCGAAATCAGTCTGGTAAGTTTGTTCCTTTTGTCAAGCTTTTTATGCTTATAGCAGAAAACAAGAATTGTTGACATGGCAGGACTGTTCAGGTAATGCTCAAGACCCTCAAGTGTTATCATTTGCTGCGCCTCTTTCACAACAATCACCTGATTCCGGGACATGACCGGAAAACGCCGCGCAGTTGCAATGACGGTATCCATTGTAACATCCCGCCCATAAAAGATCTGCAGGTTAAAAGGCTTCTCTTCCTCACTCAGGATATGATCAGCAATATAATCTGATATCACATCGATAAAATAAGGTTCTTCACCCATCAGAAAATAAACGGTTTTGTATTTACCTTCCCTGAGTTCCCCGATTAGTTTATTGAATGCAATCATGTAAAATATTACTTTGTATAATATTCTTTTTTCGCAAATTATTCATAATTTACATGAATGATGCCTTTGAAATGGAACCGTTAAATTTACCAACATATTCTTTCAGTATAAAACAAGATGGGGACAAAAAATACATTTTTGACGAGATCAGGCGCAGGTATGTCTCTCTATCCCCCGAAGAATGGGTCAGGCAGAACATTATTAAATACCTGTCGGAAGATAAACATTATCCGAGAACATTGATGTCCATTGAAAAAGGATTCCGGCGCAACAGGCTTTCAGAACGCTATGATCTGCTTATTTACGACCGTACCGGCGAACCTGCGATGATCGTTGAATGCAAAGCTCCGGTAGTTGAAATATCCCAGAGAACATTCAACCAGGCAACCCGTTATAATGAAATGTATCATGCCCGTTATCTTCTGGTCACAAACGGCAGAAAGCACTATTGTTGCAGGATTGACCTGACCAGAAAAAGCTATGAGTTTCTCACGGATATACCTGAATACGACGAACTGACCTGAAAAATCATGTACATCCGGCTCAGATAGAATTCCTGTCAGCGACCGGTCATTTTGGTATCTCCGCCTGAATCATTGGGATTGATCAATTGCAGCGTGTATTCTTCAACATAACGGCCGGGTGTTCGGATCCAGTCTTTCTTTTTGCCGCAGATCCGGAAACCCTGATTTTTAAATAATTTCATACTGTCCAGGTTTTCCGGGACAATATTGCAGTATAACTGATGAAGTTGGAGGATGTTAAAACCATAATGAATGAACTTTTTTAAAGCCATTGTGGCATATCCCCTTTTGCGGTCGGATTTTTCACCAATAAGGATTCCCACCCCGGCACGGTTGTGATAGGGGTCAAAATCAAAAAGGTCAATTGTTCCAATCGAGCGTACAAGGTCTTCCTTCCTGTCACGGACATCGATCATCAACCGCATTTGTTTAACCTGAAAGATATCAAGGTGGGAATTTTCTATGTATTTTTCAAGGATGTATTTTGAATAGGGCGTATAAGTATTGCTGATGCGCCCGATATCCGGATCGTTTTCCCATTTGTAGATCACATCGATATCAGCAGGTTCCAGTGCCCGTAATGTAATTTCAAATTCCGGATTGTTTTCCAGCTTATCTGTCATCCTGCATGTCTAAGTTAATTTGATATCATTGCTGCATGCTTTCAATGGTTTCCATAATACGGGGCAGGTTGGTCCGGATCACAACCCGGTAAATGTCCTCGCCGGAAGTTCCGGTCATGTTCATCTTTGAATAATAACCGGTCATGCCACCCATCAGTGCGGTATATCCGGTATTATCCCCGGTATCGTTCAATGGATAGCCGGCATTGACAGGTTCTCCCCATGCGTCACCGTTCCGGTTTGAAAAAAAAATATCAAATCCACCCATATTATAATGGCCTTTTGAACTGAAATATAATGTATTACCCTGGTTTGTAAGACAGGGACCTTCCTCATCAAAGGGCGTATTGATCGTCTTGCCGATATTTCTGACCCTGCCCCATTCGCCGTTTTTCTTCCTTATGGCATAATAGATGTCTTTACCCCCCACACCCCTTCTTCTGGAACTTGAGAAAAAAAGTGTTTCCCCGTCCTCTGAAATCCATGCCGAAGTTTCGTTCGCCTTTGAATTTATTTTTTTATTCAGCTTTTGCACTCCGGTCCAAACTGAATCCACCCTGTAGCTTACATAAATATCACTGTTCGTTACATCTTTTTTTATAAGGTACAACGCCCTCTTATCCGGTGAGATGCATGCCGGGTAAAAATCTCCGTCAGAACCTATGAAGGGATTCAGGTTCACCGGATCAGTCCATGTTCCTTCCTTTCTGACACTGGTATAAACCGCATCATAGAACTTCAGGCGCCTGACAAAAAATATTTCCTGTTCATCGGATGATATAACGGGGTTTAACTCAGATGCAGAAGTATTGATCGTGCTGTCGAGGAGAATCCCGGTCATTTGTATCGGATGATCCTGAATGATCTTGGCACGTTCACAGGATTTGATCTCATTTTCAACAATTGCCACATTATAATTCCCGTAATAAAAAGGTGAGCTTACAAAGGTGTTATAAGCTTCAAGTGCCTCAGATAACTGATTGTTGATCCGGTAAGCATTCCCCAGGTAAAAAAAAGCATGCAGCGGGGCCCGGTCTTCGGTAAAATCCTTTGCCCTGTATTTTTTTTTCTCGATGATGTTGTCTTTGGCTTTCTCCAGATGCGGAACGGCCAGTATCTCACTTCCGGGAATATTCAGGTAACATTCCCCGAGTTTGAAATGATAATTTGCGTTTGCCGGAGAATATGTAACCAGCTGCCGGTAATAATAAGCTGCTTCTTCGTATTCGCCGCGGGCATAAAAGAACTCTGCATCATCGAATGTTTCCACAATCATATCACCTGACTGTGACCATATGCTCACAGGTGACAGTATGACTAACATAAAAAAGAAAACGGTATTCCGGATGAAACAATACATCGGTTTATTCTTTGAATCTGAGATTTTCGGGTACTGCCGGTCTTCTGATGATGATCATTTGCTCTTCCAGTCCCATGATATCAAATTCAACCCTTCTGTTCAGCCTCCTGCCTTCAGGATTATCCGTGCCATCAGCATTGGTGTTTATTGCTGCAAAACCGGTTTCCCCGAGTCCCACCGCTGTCAGCCTTTTTACATCCATACCAAGATCCACGAGATGGTTCATGGCAGAAACTGCCCGCCTTTCAGACAATCCGAGGTTGTATGCAGCCGGTCCTACTGCATCTGTATAACCCATCAACCTTAAATGTACTTCCGGAAATTCAGAAAGCAGGTCGTATATTTTTTGGAGTTCATTTTTGCCCGTTTCAGTGAGTTCATGATCATCAAAACTAAAATATAGCGGATTGAGTTCAACCTCCAAAAGCTTTTTACCAGCAGGTTCCGGAACTTCAGATGGTGCAGCCTCTGCAACTTCTGTCTGCTCTTTTTCAGTCTCCGGTGCTTCGGCTTCACCAACCTCCTTTTCAGGCATGCCGGTTGCGGCAGCCTGTCCGCCGGAAGTTTCTGTACCTGAAACTGCAGCATCAGCTGCAACTGTCTCCGCATCAACACTTTCCTCTATTGACTGTTCCGGAGGCATCGTTTCCTGAGGCAACAATTCAGCGATCAATTCATATAACGGTTTATCGTCTGCAGCCTGAAATGCAAAAATATCCTCCTTGCCATAACCATCATCACGGTATAACGATGCATAACCTATACGGTCATTATGCCAGGGATAATAGAACAGATCATCATCCGTGGTATTTATCGGATAACCCATATTTTCAGGAGTACTCCAGCTTCCATCCCGGTTTAGTCGGACCCTGAATATATCATAACCGCCAATATTTTCATGACCCTGTGAGCTGAAATACAACAGGCTGTCATTTTCAGTAATAAAGGGCGTGTCCTCATTCAATGCCGTGTTGATGCCGGATCCCAGGTTCAACGGTTCACCCCATATGCCATCTCCCTGAAGTCTTGAAATATACACATCCATATTCCCGGATCCTCCCCTGCGGTTGCTTGTGAAATACAGGGATCTGCCATCCGCTGAAATTGAAGCATGGGATTCCCAGTATTTGGTATTGATGTTCTGGCCGGCTATCGGCTGTGACTTTGTCCATCTGTCCCCCACAAAAGTGCTTGTATAAATATCACTGTTAAAAGGATCCTCCCGGGTAAGGTATAATACAGTGCCATCATATGAGACAGATGATACATACTGGTCACCGTCCGATTCTATTTGTGGTGTGATATTGACAGGAGCCGACCATGATCCGTTCCGGTATCTGGAAAAATATACGGCATCGTAAAAAGGCAGTTCATTCATATAAACCAGGGTTCTGCCATCACCCGAAACAACAGCCTTGAAATTTGATGAAGTCCCGTTGATCGAATCGCCCAGATTCGTGATCCGGATATCCAGAGGCCGGTTCATATACTGTAATGCATTATTGCAGGCTGTGATCTGCTGATCTGCAAATTGTATCTCATCAGTCGATTTTGTTAGTGCTTTGAATGCAGAATATGCGGAAATGGCCTCATCAAGCATGTTATTGACCCTGTATGCATTGCCCAGGAACAACCATGCATCTGCCGGTGCACTTTCCTGTCTGAAAGAACTTTCCCGGTACCTGGAAGATACATCCTTTACGGCTTCAAGCAAATGCGGAATGGAACTGTCCTTTTGTCCCGGAATGTTCAGGTAACAGATACCGATCCTGTAGTTGATGTTGGCAACATCCCGGTAACCATTATTGTATAATTCCAGGTATTCGTACAAGGCATCAGCATATGCTTCCTGCGCGAAGAAAAATTCCGCATCCAGAAAGTATTCTTTTAATACAGATCTTTCAATTTCCTGCGCATGCACAAATGAAAACAAAATTATGAATGAGCCAAAGACCAGTGCTTTTTTCATATAAGAAGGGATTTTATAACAAATTTAATAAATTATCCGCAGGGAGTGCAATAATAATTCTAAATTAAACCAATACCAACCGGACATAAAATCCTTTACTGACCAGGGTCATTTTATCAGCAGGTTTTCAGGAATATCATTCCCTTTAATAATTGTAAGGTTCTCCGGAATATTCTCCAGAACGATTTCCACCCGCCTGTTGTATGCCCGGCCTTCAGGTACATCACTTCCGTCAGGAGTTGTATTCAAAGCCACCGGATAATTTTCTCCGAAGCCGTTAATCATCAGTCGGTTTTGAACGATATTACGTCCGCTTAGAAAATCTCTTGCATTACTCGCCCTTTCCAGTGATAATTTCACATTGTAGGACTCGGATCCGACAGCATCTGTATATCCGTTCAAAGTGACCGTTATTTCGGGATATTTGTTCAACATCATGGCCAGACCATCAAGAAAGGTCCGGGCTTTATCCCTGATATCACTTTGATCAAAATCAAACCTGATGTTTCTCAGGATCAATGTGTCAAGTGCAGATCGGAACGGTAAAGAGACGGATGCATTGAGCACAAGTTCCTTATGGGGGAAATAAGAAGGTATTTCCAGTTCCCTGGAATAAACCGGATAACCTCCTTGGGTGATCTCCAGTGTGAATGATCCACCGGGGACTTTCTGACTGAATGTTCCGTTATCATCCGGATGGTGCCGGCCGATGGTATCGTTTTCCGGTCTGGTGAACACGGAAACCAGGATATCCGAATAACCGGCCCCGTTCTGATCCTCAATTTCAATGTTTCCGTTGATGGTATACCGGGCAGGCTTACCGGGTTCCAAAATCTGATACCGGACAATATCGGGGTCCGCACGGATGTTGTGTAATACCGGTTTGTAAGCCGCCTCGCCTGAAGGCAGGGGATAATAGAACAGGTCATCATCGGGAGTATTGACCGGATAGCCGATGTTCACCGGATGTTGCCAGGCTCCGTCATCAAACCTGCGGGAAAAGAATATATCATATCCTCCCATGTTATAATGTCCCTGTGAACTGAAAAAAAGTATGACAGGATCTCCGGTAACAAAAGGTGTTTCTTCATTATAGGGTGTGTTCACAAGAGGACCCAGATTCTGTGCAGGACCCCAGTTGCCTGTACCATTCCGTTCCGATTTGTAGAGATCAAGTCCCCCGTATCCTCCCGGACGGTCACTGGTAAAATACAGCGTATTCCCATCTTTTGAAAAAGATGCATGTGTCTCGTTGAAACGGGTATTGATGTTATCATTCAAAACCTTAAGCGGTCTCCACCGGCCGTTTATATTCTCAGCCTCATAGATCGTTCCGCTCATATAAGGATCATGTGCTGAAAGCAATAACCTGTCCCCGTTCTGTGATATTCCCGTCAGGTAATGATCCCCGTCGGATCTGATCTTTGGGGTGATGTTTTCCGGAACCGACCATGCATAATCTTCCTTATGGGATACCATCACCGCATCATAAAATTTTAGTTGTTCATTAAAAAAAAGTATTTTCTCATCATCCGTGACCAGCGGATTAAAATTTGACAACCGGTTATTTATTACACCCGGCAGGGTATCTGCTTTCAGGGTGGCGGGTGATGCGATCAGTTCCCTTGCATTTTCACATCGTTCCAGGTGATATTGAGCCAGTGCCCTGCCTGTCACGTCTGTTTCGTCAAGGGAATCAACATAAGTCAGAAAAGCTTTTTCAGCGAGGTCAAAATCGTAGTTGATGCGGTGTGCAATACCCAGATATAGAAATGACTTGACGGGTGCCCGGGCTTCATATAACGCTCCTCCTGAATATACCCGTGATGCATGCCGGGAAGCGTCATGCAGAAAATGTATTGCCTTTGTTCTTAATCCGGACAGATTGAGATAGCAGGTCCCGATTTTGTAGCTGATGTTTGCTGTGGTATAACCTTTTTCGTAAAGGCTCATGTATGAAGCCAAAGCTTCCTGATAATCTCCTGCAAACACATATTGTTCAGCTTCCTCATAGATATCTTCAGGTCGAGGCACAATTACCTGACCTGCTGCGGGATAAAAGAAGGAAAACAACGAAACAAGACATATTACTCGTATGCACCGGTATAACGGATGAACTGGCCTCATTTATTTTTACTTTAACAGCAGCCTTCTAATCATTCAGTCATTCAGTGGAATTTTGTGCATCTCTTTTTTGCCTCCTGAGAAAGATCAATACGATGATCAGCAATATAATGACCGTATTCGCTATAATCAGAGCCTTGATCAATGCAGGCCTTTCCGCTCCGAAAAACCATCCTTTCTCCTGAGGAATTTCACGGATCAGGGGTTTCCTTTCAAAGAATATCTTCAGCAAAAGATTCAGGAGATCCTGCTCCGTATATGCATATTCATCGGAAGCAGCAAGAAGATACTGGACAACCTCAAGCGGTCTTGAATACAGTCCGGGATCTGTTGCGTATATTGCGGAGGTAATGCGTTCATCTGCGAATTGCAGCAACAGATCAACAAACTCACCGGCATCACTGATATCAATAATATCAATTAAAAGCTGGTAGATCATTTCCCTGTTGAATTCCTGATATTCTGACTGCCTGAGAAGATAGTTGATGAGCTTTCCATAGGTGTCAATATTCAGTCCTCTTATGTCGATTTCCTGTAAAAAGATCTTCAGGCTGCCGGTAGCTTCTTCTGCCAGTGTATTACGGAACATTTCTACAAGATAGTAAGGATTGCTCCTTATCTGTTCAATATCATCAAGAACATCTTTTCGTGTATAGCCATTGGATTCTGAATGCGTCAGCAAATAAGTGACCAGTTCGGTTGCATTGCGTATGTTCTGATCCCAGAGTTTAAGTCCGGCAACAGTACGGTGCAATGAATCGACAGATATATTTAAAAGACTCATCTGTAAAAAGTTAACATCTATTTCATATGCCGATCTTTTCAGCGCCGTTTCAAATTCAGATTGACTGAACCAGTTTTCCTCCAGGCCTTTCATGATATGGTCTGCAATTGAAGCAACATCAGGGAATCCGGAAACGTTTTGTTTCATGTCATCCAGATAACCGGCGAGGCCTTCTACGGAATATGATTGCAAAAGATCCATTACTGAAAGTTCATTGCGGTCGGTTGCCGCGATCCTGTAAAGGGCATCCTGCAGTTCATCTGAAGAATAATTACCCTGTTCAGCAATTCCAAAAAGATGATCCAGCAATGTTTCAGGTGTATATTGATCGGCTGACTGGATGAAAATCCTGTCAACAGCCCTGACAATGCTGTCAGAAGACTGGTCCTTCAGCTCATCAACAAAGAAACCCAGGTTCTTCTGGACCAGGTATCGTGTTACCAGCGCATCCACATCTTCTGTCGTGAAATTATTCTCATCGCTCTGGGTAACCAGGTATTCATACAACTCACCGATGGTGCTGAACTGCAATTCCTGAAGGTCCGTTCCCTGTAAATACGCGGCCAGATTTCCACCTGCAAGTGAACCAAGTACCGCATATCGGTTGGTGTCCGACCTGACACTTTGTTCCAGCGGTTTAACAGCAGCCAGTTCTTCAATCTCAGGCAAGTAATTCACGGTTACTTCAAGTGTATTGCTGACACCTTCCCGATTGGTGATGGTAAACCGGAGTGTATTCTCACCCTGAAAGGGTTTCAGCATGTAAATAAAACTTCTCTGGTCAATTTCAAAATTTTCAGTTTTAAATAATTGTCCGTTTACCCGTGTTTCGACATCCAATTCCGTATCAGTTTCGAGTTCCAGTTCGATGGGTATCGACTGGTCCGTTGTAACATCGTAAGATCTGATCCTGGTGTTAATCACCGGCAGATCGGTCTGTTTAAAACTTTCCGCAGGTCCGGCAGCTATAGCTTCAGTCCGGGATGCAGGACTGAAAGTCGATGCATGTGTTATGACATTTGACGGATTGTCTGCAGGAATCGAGATTCTTTCAGAGGCGAGAATGACATCTTTTTGGCTGATCTGCAGTTCAAAATCACCGGATACAGCATCCAGCGTATAGGTCCCGTCAGCATTCATGGTATCCTGATCGACAATTTCTTTTGTCCGGGCATTGACCAGTTTCACCGCATGCCGGGTCAGATCTGCACTGATGTTACCTTCGATTCGCGCAATACCGTTCAGAATGAATTTTCTTGGATGCAGATCGGTAAATACCTCCATCCTGTATAAATCGGCAAGGCCATATGAATCTTCCGCATTATATTTTGAAAAGTAGGCATACGCTCCATCACGGGTCGGAACAAAAAAACGGTCATCGTTCGTTGAATTGAGCGGATATCCGACATTGACGGGAACCGACCACCGTCCGTTATCAAGCCTGGTACTGTAAAAAATATCATATCCACCCATATTATAATGTCCCATGGAGCTGAAATAAATTGTCGAGCCTCCATCGGTAACAAAAGGCGTGTCTTCGTTGTATTTGGTATTGATCACGGGTCCCAGGTTAATGGCCGGACCCCAGTTTCCTCCTTCCCTGCGTTCCGATTTATAGATGTCAAGTCCTCCGTAACCGCCTTTCCTGTTGCTGGTAAAGTAAAGTGTTTTACCATCATCCGAGATGGAAGCATGCGATTCCCAGTATTTCGTATTAATGTTATCGTTTAGCTTTTCCAGCCGTGACCATTGATCGTTTTTACGTCTGCTTACATATATATTGCCGTCAAAATCGTCACTTCGGTATACGAAAAGTTCGTCACCATCATAAGATATTCCCGTTACATTAGTATTTCCGTCAACACCGAAAGAAGCGGTGAGATTGACCGGATAGCTCCATGTCCCGTTTTCTTTCCTGCTGTAAAAAACGGCATCGTAAAACTGCAGTTTGCGTGTAAATACCAGGACAGATTCATCACCTGAAATGACGGGATTGATTTCTTCAAACCGTTCATTGATCGTTCCGCCCAAATTTGACGATGTAAAATAAATCGGACTCGCTTGCAGGGATCTTGCTACTTCACAGGCATCAATTTGTGCCTCAACCAGTTCAGAATCATATACCACGGGATCCATTACCCCTTTGAAAAACTCATACATTTCAATGGCATCATCCAGCATGTTGTTGACGCGGTATGCATTCCCCAGATAATAATATGCCTCCTGCGGTGCCATCCGTTCCCTGTGGTTATTGATCCGGTAACCCGGACTTGTCCCCTTAATCGCATTTTCCAGATATGTTATTGATTTGCTGACCTGATAGGGATCATTCAGGTAACATATGCCTATTTTATAATTGATGTTGAAATTCTCAGGATCCAGCTGTAAAAGCTTTTGATATAAGGGCAGTGCATCTTTAAACTCCTCAAAGAGGAAAAAAGACTCAGCTTCGAGGAACAATTCCTTGAAATTGCCCTCATCCTGGGCAAAGGCATTTACACTGAACAGAGAAGAAAAGATCAGCATACATAATGAATATCGGATACGGGATGGTATTTTCATAATTCAAGGCGTGATCAAACAAATTTAACAATTATATACAATTCATAGATCATCAACAGTATGTAATGGCTATCAATTTATAAACTTTTTGTTAAAAACACATCTTTTGGATCAGCTTTTTGATTTGTTGTTCGAATTATTCATGCCTGACCTGTTCTTTGCCGGATTGGAACCGGGTTTTCTTCCCAGATACCTGCAGGAACGCAATATGATGCTAATGTCATTTGAAATGCTGTAATCCTTAGCATAAAGCAAGTTCAGGTTTTCCAATGCTTCAGGCGACATGGACACCACATTCAGGCCGTCAGCGGGAGTGAGGACGCCCGTTTTCAGACCGGGTAAACCGGGATGATTTTCTGAGAACTGACAATAGCTTACCCATGAGGTGAATCCTAAAAAGTTCAAACCGATATTCCGCAGATAACCGCGGGGATTTTTCACAATAAACATCATGACCGGACTGATCAGCACAAGGATCAATGCGACGGCAATATCGAGCAGCCGCTTCTTTCTCCTGTTAAGCCTTCTTGACAGTGTGTTGGAATGAACCACATAAAGGTCTCCCGTGGTATTGACTGAACTGCTTCCGATGATGGAAAGACTTTCAGGCTGGGCAATTTTAAATTCGACATCCGTGCCGGTGCACAACAACATTGTTTTTATGATGTTTTTTGATGTCAAATCGCGGGAACAAAAAATGATTTCCTCAATCCTGTTTATGCCGGCGATTTCTTCAATCTGTCCGATATGTCCGATATACCCGTCAGGAACATGCTCCCCGGTGATATGATGAACGCATCCGGCAAATTCACATTTTATTCCGTTCTGGTTCAGAATCTCCAATACACGCTTGCAGGCAGCCATGCTGCCAACGATTATCATGCGCTTTTTTCTTTTGCGCAATTCAAGTTTAAAATTACTGCTGCCCGTTTGACTGAGTAAAAGACGAATGATCAGTGCCGTGATGAACATCCAGACCGTCCCGATCAGAATTAAAGCCCTGGAAAATCTCAAATGTTCGGGCAACAATGCATACACGATCAGTATAATTATGGTACCCGTCAGTACTCCCTTAAGAAGGTTTACCGGCCTGACCAGTTTTTCATATCCGCCTGAGAAATAGATTGAGAGTGTCCATACCAGAATGTATGCAGGTACAATGTAATAAAGATACTCCCGCGGATAGCTGCCGTTGATCCCAAAAAGGTGTTTTGCCCAGACCGGAAGGAACAAACAATAGCAGGCATAAACTATGAGTGCATTGAGCAAAGGATTAATGATGCCGGTGAAAAAACGTACGGTAATGGAAACAACAGCCCTGAAATAGATTGCTGTCTGAATCAACGCAGCATAATAACGGGCAGCATTTTTCGAAAAGTGTTTGCGGGCAAAAATAATCATCGCCTGATAAAACATCACCACATAATTAATGCTGCTTTTTTTTGTGCTTTCACCTTTATAGTGAATAATGGCGGTTTCCGGATAATAATAGTTCAAATATCCGCTTTCCTTGATCCGGTATGAGAGATCAATATCTTCCCCGTACATAAAAAAATCCTCATCCAGCAATCCCGATTTATCGAGTGCTGTCCGGCGTATGAACATAAAGGCTCCGGAGATCACATCCACTTCATGAACACTTTCCCGGTCAAGATATCCCAGCGAATACCTGCCAAACTTCCTTGATCTGGGGAAAAGCGCAGAAAATCCGAATATTTTGTAAAATGCCACTTCCGGCGCGGGGAATGCCCGTTTGGACTCCGGCAGGAACCTCCCTTTCCCGTCAATCATTTTTACACCCAGAGATCCGGCCTCAGGATGTGATTCCATAAATTCGATGCATTTTAGAAAGGTGTCTTCCTGAACAACGGTATCGGGATTGACCAGGAGTACATATTTACCTCGGGAAATGACAATGCCCTGGTTATTGGCCTTTGCGAATCCGTTATTGGAATGGTTTGCAATGAGGAAGACCTGTGGAAATTTTTCCCGTACCATCTGAACGGAACCGTCAACCGAATTGTTGTCAACAACTATAATTTCTGTCCTGATGGTATCGGCCGAACGAATAACGGCATTCAGACATTGTTCAAGGAAATGCTTTACGTTGTAGCTTACTATAATAACCGACAATTCCATTCAAGACAAATAATATCAGCAGTGATGACAGGGTTATGAAATACACGCTGCCTGGATTTCAGAATAACGATGTATATCTTTAAGGGATATACGGTAGTGCTTTGGCACATTCCATCAGCACCATCCTGCATGCATTGTTGTTCCCCATTGTACAGGCTTTGTGAAAATACGGACATGCATTTGTCCGATCAGAAAGTCTGTAATATGACATACCCAGGTTGAAATACAACACATCATTTTCCACATTACGTTCCAGGGTTTTCAGAAAGTCTTCTATTGCGGCATGATAATCCTGGAGTTCATAGTTCAGGAGGGCACGGCTGTGATAAGCACCCGCTATGTTATCGTTTAATTCAATTGACCTGGAGAAATCCGACATGGCCTGTTCATATTCCACAAGACTCATATGAGCAATTCCCCGTCCCAGATAAATTTTATAAGCGCCAGCTTCATCCTGCAAAGTCAGTGCCTGATCAAAGTCTTCAAGGGCCCTGGCATAACGTCCCCGGCTGTTGTTGATAATCCCCCTGAGGTATAACAATTCCGGATCGCCGGGGTATTTCTTTATGGCAGCATCAGCCAGCCTTAAAGCTTCCTTGTTATCATTCATCAGATAATAAATATTGATCTGCTTCTGAATTGCAGCCATACTTGACGGATCGACCCGTAATGCTTCCCTGGTCTTTTCAAGGGCCTGTCCAAGTTGATTGTTGCCGATATGCACATCCGCTTCAGAAAGCAGATCATTTGCCCTTGAAGGATCCTGTGCAATCAGATCACTTCCAAGAAATAAGAACAAGTATGTAAGAACAATACCCGATTTGATGCGGATCATCCGGCTAACATTTTAATCAGACTATGAAAGTAATAAATATTGTTTAATTGTTAAGACGTTTGTTTGTTTATTCGGTAAATCGCATATGTGAACATAACAATTCATTCATCACCGGACCGGCTGCACCCGTAAATTCCCATTATCAAATCCAATTCCCAATGAAACATCACCTTGCCAATTTCTTAAAATCAGATTCCAGAAATCCATCCGGATTTTTATTGCTGATCATATGATAATCAAAATAATAAAAATTGGCATTTGCAGCTCCGATGATTATTTTATAAGAACGTGCATTAAGTTTGGTGCCTTCCGGTCCCACTTTATGCAGAAAAACCACATCCGGATCCCTGCGCTTAATTGCCTCTTCAATATCCTCCATTGTAACCATCTGAAAATTATACGGATAGACCTTCTGAATGCCTGAGGTATTCCTGATCTCCGGAGCAATTTCCTCTTCAAGCAGATAAAGGATTTTATCCCTGATCTCCCTGATGTTGTTGTTATAATATTTGAATACGTTGGAAGATACGATCTCGGGATGTTCACGGATCAGCATCACATGGTTCTGAATGAACCTTACCAGTATTGCCAGCTTATAGGAATACCGGTCCTCATCCACACTATGGTATGCCAATGGTACCGAAGCCAGATCAGGCATTTCGTTCAGTCTGAAATAGTCTCCTCCCAGAGTAAGATGGAGAAATCTGTACCGGGCATCAGTTTTATCATTTTCAAATGTAACCTGTGCGCTATAAATAAAAGAATAAGCAGGATCAAACCTTTTTTCCTCAAACTCTTTATTTGAAATAAAGTCAAAATCAGTTACATTCCACTCCTGTTCCATCACACCGGAAATAATTGTATTATATTCACTGATCGGACTATCATCAAGAACTACAAGGGTTGTCGTATTGAAAAACGCTGTAATATCCTCTCTGGATGGAACATAGCTTTGAGCAAACAATACCGGAAAAGCCATCAGAAAAATCCAGGTGATCACTATTTTTTTCATATTCATCATTATTAAATTTGCAAACGCATATACAAAACCGCAGTTCAGTTGGCCGGAAAATACAGTGGATTACGGTCATTGAATTTTCTGATATACAGAAATTTGCTTTGCCTTCTTTTTCTTTTGCTGAGCGATGTATACTCATCATGCAATTCAGGATCGGCCATGAGTAAAACTTCTATTTCCGGAACATCATAATCCATGATATTACCTGTGGTGAAATCCAGCAGGTACTGCCTCATTTCAGTAGTTCTCCTGTCGGGATAATACGAATAGGGATTGTAATAGGGATAATAATAAGGTGAAGTATAAGGATAATACGGGTTATAATAATTATTGTATGTGGTCAGACTGGCAACAAAATGACATATCTTTCCTATGACAGTAATGCGGTAAAAACCATCGTTTATATTAACGTGCAACATTCCGTTATGGGAATAACCCCACAAATCCTTTATCTGAATTTCCTGCACAATCCCCAGCTGATCAAAATACTGTACCACTTTGTCCTGTAAAATTCTTTCATAAAAATCCTGATCGTCATAGGGAACCGGACTGATGATCAGGGATATCGGTATCGGGCTGTTCTGCTGGACCTGCTCAAAACGGAGAAAAAGTCCGTCTTTGAATTTGAAATCGGGAGTATACCGGATCATCTGTGATGCATCCTGCCCTGCCGCCATTAAGGTGCTGCAGAAGACAAGTGTTGCCGATAAAATGATGCTTTTCATTAAAGTCTTCCTTCCGCCGGTTGTGGTCATTTTACAAATTTATTGCATATTTTTTAAAGTGGCATACCCTTAATCCGATATTCAATGAACAGGCAGTTCATTGTTTTTATAACTGAATTCTGTAAATATTTATTATTTTTAACTGTTTTTATATTAGCAAGTGAATAAATATATTTGACAAAGGCCAATTCAACAAGAATGAATCTGCTCTATTTGTTACTGGATCGTCTGACAAAAAAACTTGAACGACAGTCTGACCTGGAAGTAGTCAATAAAATCCTGTTCATCTATCTTTACCACCTCACCTGTGCCGTCATATGTATTATATTCGGGATCATGGCTTTAACCGGTCAGAATAATGCCTTATCCTTTGTATTGCTGGGGGCGGCAGGTGTTTTGATTTTAAATCTGATCTTTTATCATTTTGCAAAGCATCAGAGAACCTGTAAGTTCATTCTCACGCTACTGGCTGCTGTTGTGATGCTATACCTGTTATATACGGGAGGGACTGCCGGTACCGGATTTATCTGGGTGTTGTTTTTTCCGGTCTTTTCAATTCCATTATATGGCCTGAGCCGGGGTAATGTAGTGTCATTTATCTTCTTTGTGTTGATCATAGCATTTTTTTCCTTACACCAACAGATTCAAGGATCACAGGAATATACAGCAGCAGTTTCCATAAGACTTGGCGGAGCTTATGCCATCATTCACCTGATGATATATTTCCATGAATACCTGAAACTTCACAACTATCAGGTACTTACACGGTCAATCATCGAGTCTAAAAATGAGATCCGGCAAAAGGAGGATTTCCTGTCCAAGTTATCACACCAGATCAGAACACCTCTGAACAACCTGACAGTCGTTTCAAATCTTGTAAACAAATCCCGGCTGGATCCCGAACTGCGTGATCTTTTTGATACCATTATGGCATCGACAATCAATCTGATCAATGTGGTCAACAACATCGTCAAAGTCTCAGAGGTAAAAATTGAAAAAGAAGTCAGCAGTCAGGTCAGCTTTGACTTATACGCTTCCATTGAGAGTATTTTCAAGTTGTTCCGGGATCAGTACAAAGATCGTATTGACATTGCACTGAACATCTCAAAAAACATAAAGACCAATTATATTGGTGATCCCATAAGGGTGAAACAAATATTCCTCAACATTATTGAGAATGTGATCAAAGCAAATCCCGATCATAAGATCACCATTGAAGCAGATGTTGATGTCGCGGAGGATCGTGAGCAGGAAACAGCACTGACTTTTATCGTCAGGTGTCCGTTGCTTCATCTGGAATCAGACGATTACGGCAATTATTATGCCAGACCCGGTCCTGAACTTATTCATGAAGGGACCTACCATCCTGATGATTACTTTATTGATTTTATCATTGCAAAGAAGATCATTGAATTTTATGGTGGTGAACTCGATATATCGACTTCAGACAACTTCACTTCCATGACATTCAGGTTAACTTTGAAAAAAGATACACATTTTACAGGGTATAAAAGAACTGAACCGGACAGGGAAGTGACCAGACTGCTTCAGGTCAAACACAAAGTTGAACTGAAAGATTCGAACATTTTACTGGTCGAAGATAATGCTATCAATCAGAAAATCATTATTTTAAGCTTAAAAAATCTGGTAAAGAACATTGATGTTGCCCATAACGGGAAGGACGCCCTTGATAAATTCGGATCGGCCAAGTACGATCTGATCCTTATGGACATTCAGATGCCTGTCATTAATGGTATTGTCGCGACAAAAAAAATACGGGAACTGGAATCATCTTCCAATACGCTGACACCCATTATTGCCATAACTGCAAATGCGCTTTCGGGAGACAAGGAAACCTGTCTGGCAGCCGGAATGAATGATTATATCAGCAAACCATTTCAGGTTGATCTGCTGGTTCAGAAAATGAAAAATTTACTTGAATCCGGGGAAAACGAAAGCTGATCTGATCAAAAGTCCATTTTTATACCGATGATCAGGATATCATCCACCTGTTCCTGTTCACCCCTCCATTCGAGCACATTATTTTCAAGAATTTCCCGTTGCTTTTCCATTTCAAGCCGGTGCAAATTCAACAACAGATGTTTGAAACGACGGTATTTGTATTTTTTTCCGTCAGGACCTCCAAACTGGTCAGCAAATCCGTCGGAAAAGATATAGATGATGTCTTCTTCCTGTAACGGTATGATGTGATTCTTAAAGGTCTGATCCATGAAATTTGTTTCATCCAGCCCAATGGCAAACCGGTCGCCTTTTATCTCAGTGATTTTATCATCCCGTATCAGGTATAAGGGATTGAAAGCTCCGGCAAACTCCAGAATTTTGTTGTTTTTATCAATTGAACAAAACGCTACATCCATCCCGTCGCGAAGCACAACATTATCGACATCCTTGAAGATCTCATGAAAATCCTCATTGAGTCTGTTCAGTATGTCTGAAGGTCTTGTCAATCCCTCAATGCTGGTAATCTTCCGGAACAGTTCAAATCCGATTATCGACATAAACGCACCCGGGACTCCATGTCCGGTACAGTCCACCGCAGCCAGGAATGTCTTGTCGTACATCGTATTGATCCAGTAAAAGTCGCCGCTTACAATATCTTTTGGCATGTACAGGATAAAAGATGACGGAAAGATCGTTTTGAGCATTTTGTATGGGGGAAGCATGGCTGTCTGGATTCTTTTTGCATAATTGATGCTGTCGGTTATGCTTTTGTTTTTTACACTCAGCTCTTCCTTCTGTTCCATGATCTGCTTTGCAATCATTTCTTTCTCCTTTCTTTGCCTGTTCTTTTTTGAAATCCATCCCGACCATTGTCTGAACAAAACTGTTAATAGTCCGGTCACCAATATGCCATATAGGATCAATGCTATTGTGGATCTCCAGAAAGGGGCTCCAACGATAATAACAACCATGTCATCCGCAGGATTCCAGACCATATGTGAATTGGAACCTTTAACACTGAATACATACTTGCCGTGAGATAAAGGATTTAAAATGACATAAGGTTGTGAAGTGTTGCGGTAGGATTCAATCGAACTCCCTGCTTTTACAAATGCATAGCTGAAACGGTTGCTTTCAGGATTTGAAAGGTCCAGCACCGCAAAATTGATCTGCAGGGAATTTTTTCTCAGAGGCAGTATCAGCGTATCGGGAACTTCGAAAGATATTTCTTCCCTGATATCCTTTTCAATCCAGTACATTCCGGTGATCACCACATCATGATATCTGAAACTCGGTTCGACCGATATGATGTTTACACGGGACAGTCCATGGTCACCCCCCACATATACATTTCCTGCACCATCTGCAGTGGATGCATTGTATGCATAATTGACAAGACCTTCATCGGGATTAAAAAACAACAAGGCATTTCTGTCAGTTTTGTAATAATACAGTCCCATATCCGTTCCGATCCAGATATTACCGTACTGGTCAAACGTAACGGTTCTTACTGCCGAGTTCATAAGATCAGGGTCATTCAGTGCGGTAAATTCCCGGTTATTGATATCAAACCTGAATATACCCCGCGACGTACCAATCCAGAAATGATCAGGTGCTTCAGATATGATCTTATATACTTTTTTATTTTCGGTATTCAGCAGTACTTTGTCATAAGGAGTATATTTATAGAAGCTTTCCTGTTCAGGATCAAACAATATCAGACCGTTGTCGGTACCCAGCCACAAATTGTTCCTGTTATCAATGGCAATATCATAAACCTGATGCAGTACAAGACTGTCACCAGCGCTTTTCAGTACAGTCCTTCTTTGATGTACAGCTTCATCCGTCTGTAACAGCTGAAGACCGTCGGATGTACCCAGCCAGATCCGGCCGGCTGGATCCTGCAACATGCAATTGATTTGCTCATCACGGAAAAATTCATTCCTGATAAAGGCATAGCGCGTACTCAGATTTGTCAGTTCTGATCCGTTCTCGTCGGAGAGGATCAGACCGTGTTCTGTCACCACCATGATGCTGTTCGCACTGAACCTGTAAAATCCTCTTATTTCGTCACGGGTTGTTGTCTGTTTTCGTATGACGTCAGATGTATGTATGTTTATAATGTCATATGCACCGTTTTCATATCCGACCCAAAGTTGATCGCCCTTTACTGTATACAATGCTGTAACATGATTCTCCGTAAGTTTCAGGCCAGTGCTCATGGTATTGTAATTCCGGACCAGCAGATCGGAATTCCTTAATTTCAAAATACCGCGCGAGGTTGCGCTCCATATGTTTCCAAATGCATCAGAAACTGCTGAAAATACTTTTATTTCAGAAGCAGCATAGACATCTGAAAATTGTTCATCCTGCAAATCAAAGATCATGATTCCGGTTCCCGTAACCACGAGAATGCTGCCATCTTCATAATGTGCAATGTCGAGTATCTCATTTCCCGGTGTGAATTGTCCGGTACTTTCAGGATAGAATGTCCGTATATTAAAATTAACAGGATCAAACCGGTTGAGCCCTTTTGCCGTGCCAATCCATATCGGGCCTTCCTGTTCGACAAAAAGACAGTTCACATGCGGATGGCTTAAAGTTGCCTGATTGGTCTCTGATATCAGTTCAATAAAATTTCCGGATTGTTTATTCAGTATAAGCGGACCCCTGCTGCTTCCGATCCATATGCTTCCGCCCTGATCTGCCGTTATACACGTTATGGAATGGTCCTGCTGCTCCTGAGTCCATGCATATGATTCTGAAAACTGGCCGGGCTTCATTTGCGTCACGCCAGCATCCGTCAGTACCCATACCGCATTTTCCGCATCGACATAAATATCAATAAGTACAGCGGAAACATCAAGGTTTTCATCAATTGATTCCCTGTCATAAAATGAGATTTCACCCGTGTTTGAATCATACATTCCCACACCCGTAGTACTGACAAACCAGATGTTCCCGTGACTGTCGGTTACCATTCTCTTAATTTCCTGTGATTCCTGAAGGGGAGCGGGTAATTGTTCGGTGAGTAAATGTTTAAAGCCATAACCGTCGTAACGGTTCAGTCCGTTTTTGGTAGCAGCCCAAAGGTAACCCCTTTGATCGATCATGACATCATGCACAAAGTGAGATGACAGACCTTCCTTAATAGAGATGATTTCTGGTTGTAAATAATTCTGGGCAGACAAACGATACGGTAAAAAAGACAGCATCGCGAATGCTAAAACATATGCACGACTGACAGGCATACTCAGATCATTATTTACAATAAAGAACTAAATTAAACAACAAATTATAACTAACAAAGGGATTAAAGATAATTCCCTTTTGCATATCCCAAAAAATAAGGGATTAAGATATCGAAAATCCTTATCCCTCGCTATTGAAATAACCGGTAAATGGTATATTTATTCTCTGTCAGTCTTTTCTTCCTCTCCCGCAGATTGTTCAGAACCTGAATCCTGTTCCCCTTCACCGGCCTGATCTTCTTCACCCGGAAATGAAGTTACCTTTTCAGTTCCGGTTTCATCTAAGGGTTCTGATGGCTGAGTCCCTCCTGATTTCACCTCAAAATCCTGTTCCGGTCTGGTTTTGATTTCATCCTTCTTCTCTGTTGCTATCCCATCCTCCGGCTTTTTTTCCGGAACTCCGGCTTTCATTTTTTTGGATTCTGTTTCAGTTCTGGCAGCAACCACGGCCTGCCTGCCCTTCATTTCAGTTTCGGTACCGGTCTTTTTCTTCGAGCCCCTGCGGCTTCTGCGCGTGGCTTTGGCCTCCGTGGCAGCCTTCGCAGCCAGCATGCTTTCGTTAAAGTCAACCAGTTCAATATAGCACATTTCAGCCGAATCACCTAACCGGTTGCCGGTCTTCAGGATACGGGTATAACCGCCTGGCCTCTCCATAACCTTGGGTGATACTTCCCGGAACAATTCAGTCACAGCATTCTTATCCTGCAAATAACTGAAAGCCAGCCTCCTGGAATGTGTTGTATCCTCCTTTGATTTGGTGATGATCGGTTCAATATACACCCTTAGTGCTTTTGCCCTGGCAACTGTTGTCATGATACGCTTGTGCAAAATGAGTGAAGTCGCCATATTGGAAAGCATTGCTTTACGATGCGCACTTTTTCTACCCAGGGCATTTATTTTATTATTGTGTCTCATGTCAATCTTGAATTAAATCATAAGGTAACAATACCTTGTATTATTAATAACTCTTTCCTGATTCCTGATTAATCTTTATCAAGCTTGTATTTTGAGGTGTCCATTCCGAATGAAAGATTCATGGTTTCGAGCAGTTCATCAAGTTCTGTCAGCGATTTCTTTCCGAAATTCCTGAATTTTAACAGGTCATTTTTATTGAATCTTACCAGGTCTCCCAGTGTCTCGACCTCAGCAGCTTTAAGGCAGTTCAAAGCCCTTACGGATAAGTCAAGATCAACCAGTTTGGTCTTCAGCAACTGACGCATATGCAGCACTTCTTCATCAAATTCTTCATTTGCAGCTCTTTCATCTGAATCCAGTGTGATCTTTTCATCTGAAAAAAGCATAAAATGATAGATCAGTATTTTGGCTGCTTCTTTCAGTGCATCCTTCGGGTGGATTGATCCGTCCGTTTGTATTTCCAGTAAAAGTTTCTCGTAGTCGGTCTTCTGTTCCACACGGTAATTCTCAACGGAATACTTTACGTTCTTAATGGGCGTGAATATCGAATCAATGGGTATCAGGCCAAATTCTGCATCGAAGGGCTTGTTTTCCTCAGCGGATACATATCCCCTCCCCTTATTGATGTATATTTCCATATGAAGTTCCACATCTTTTTCCATATGACAGATATCCTGCTCAGGATTCAGCACTTCAAAACTGCTTAAAAACCGGTTCAGATCCCCGGCTTTAAAAACATCCTGATCGGAGATTGTTACCATGATCTTTTCGTCATCGACATCCTCGATCAGATTTTTAAAACGTATTTGCTTGAGGTTGAGTACAATCTCAACCATATCTTCGATAACACCTGCAATGGAAGCAAATTCGTGCTCCACGCCATCGATTTTAACAGCAGTTATTGCATAACCCTCAAGCGACGATAACAGAATCCTCCGCAAAGCATTACCAATTGTAATACCATAACCAGGTTCAAGGGGTCTGAATTCAAAATTTCCGGACTTATTGTCCGATTCTATCATGATTACCTTGTCGGGTTTCTGAAAAGCTAAAATGGCCATATAATTAGAATTACGATTATTTTGAATACAATTCAACAATTAATTGTTCCTTAATGGTTTCAGGGATCTGATCACGTTCAGGCTGGTTCAGATACTTGCCGGACATGGATGCCGGATCCCAGGTTAACCATGATACATTTACCCTGCGTGAGCTTAAAGAATCCTGGATGATCTCAAGTGATTTGGATTTTTCACGTACACCGATAATATCACCGGGTTTAACTGCAAAGGAAGGTATGCTTACAACATTTCCGTTCACCGTAATGTGACGGTGCGAAACCAGTTGTCGCGCTCCCGAACGCGTGGGTGCGATACCCAGTCTGAAAACCAGGTTATCGAGCCGTGATTCCAGAAGTTGCAACAATACTTCACCTGTAACACCCTTGCTTCTGGAAGCTTTGTCAAACAAATTGGCAAACTGACGCTCAAGCAATCCATAAGTATATTTGGCCTTTTGCTTTTCGCGAAGCTGCAAACCGTATTCCGAGAGTTTTCTTCTTTTCTTGTTGATGCCGTGTTGCCCCGGCGGATAATTCTTTTTATCAAAGCTCTTATCTGGTCCGAAAATCGGATCTCCGAATTTTCTTGCGATTTTGGTTCTTGGTCCGGTATATCTTGCCATTTTTATTTTAATTATGTAAACTTATAATAGTCTGTACCTGATTTTAATATGACCGCTATCCTTATACCCTTCTCCTGCCCGGGGGACGGCAACCGTTATGCGGAAGTGGTGTCACATCCACAATTTCAATGACTTCAATGCCGGCTGTATGGATGGTTCTGATGGCAGATTCCCTTCCTGCACCGGGTCCCTTGACAAAGACCTTCACCTTCCGCAATCCCAGATCAAAGGCAATTTTGGAGCAGTCACCCGCGGCAACCTGAGCAGCATAAGGTGTGTTTTTCTTAGATCCCTTAAATCCCATTTTACCCGCGGAAGCCCATGATATTACCTGTCCCTGGCTGTTTGTCATGGAAATGATAATATTATTAAAAGAGGCGTGAATGTGAGCCTGTCCCACAGGATCAACCTTTACAACCTTCTTTTTTGCGGTTCCTGTTTTTTTTGCCATAATTCAATTCTTATTTGGTAGCTTTCTTTTTGTTTGCAACGGTTTTTCTGCGCCCCTTCCGTGTACGGGCATTATTTTTGGTACTTTGTCCCCTGACAGGAAGACCGATACGGTGCCGGATTCCCCGGTAGCTTCCGATATCCATCAGACGTTTGATATTCAATTGAACCTGGGAACGCAGCTCTCCCTCAACCTTAAAATTGTCATTGACTATTTTTCTGATCAGGTTAACCTGTTCATCACTCCAGTCCTTTACCTTAATATTCCTGTCAACGCCGGCCTTTTCAAGGATCTTTTGTGACAAACTCCGGCCAATACCATATATATAGGTAAGACCAATTTCACCCCTCTTGTTCTTTGGTAAGTCAACACCTACTATTCGTGCCATATTGATGTATATTAGTTATAATCATTAATTACCCCTGCCGTTGTTTGTACTTGGGATTTTTCTTATTAATCACAAATAATTTCCCTTTTCTGCGAACGATCTTGCAGTTGACAGTGCGTTTTTTAACAGATGCTCTAACTTTCATTTTTCCTCAATTGTATTATTTATATCTGAATGTAATTCTTCCTTTTGTCAGATCATATGGTGACATTTCAACCCTCACTTTATCACCGGGTAATATTTTAATATAATGCATTCGCATTTTACCGGAAATATGCGCTGTTATGATATGCCCGTTTTGCAGTTCAACCCGGAACATTGCATTGGATAATGCTTCCTTAATTAAGCCATCCTGTTCGATTGACGGTTGTTTTGACATATGTTAACCTGTAATTTAAACAATATTATGGTATACTTCCTCTATATAATCAAATGTTGAAAGAATATCCGGCCCACTGTTGCGAATTGCAATGCACAACTCAAAATGGGCTGACGGCATATGATCGGCCGTGGATACTGTCCAGCCGTCCGGACTGTGTACAATTTCCCTTCGGCCCATATTGATCATGGGTTCGATACAGATCACCATACCCTCCTGTAACCGAACTCCCTGCCCACGTTTGCCATAATTCGGTACTTCCGGTGCCTCATGCAGTCCCTTACCAATCCCGTGTCCCACCAGTTCACGCACTACGGAATATCCGTTCTTCTCGCAAAAGTTCTGCACTGCATAACCGATATCACCAGTTCGTTTTCCTGCTTCGGTCTGTTCAATAGCCTTAAAGAGAGACGTTCTGGTCGTTTTCAGGAGTAATCTGACATCTTCTGAAATATGACCGATGGCAAATGTATATGCCGAATCCCCGTAAAAACCATGATACAGCACCCCGCAGTCAATGGAAATGATGTCTCCTTCTTTCAGTACATAGGAAGAGGGTATTCCATGAACAACCTGCTGATTTACCGAGGTACACAGAGTGTTTGGATAACCTTTGTAACCCAGAAAACCGGGTATTGCACCCTGACTGCGTATGTATTCCTCGGCAACCACATCAAGTTCAAGTGTCGTCACTCCCGGCGCAATCACACGTGCAACCTCGGCCAGGGTTTTTGAAACCAGCTGGTTACTTTCTCTTATCAGTTCAATCTCTTCCTGTGTTTTTAAATGTATCATCAAAGAACGTTTCAAACTTCCTGGTCAAATGGAAGAAGCATAACCGCCTGCCCTTCCCTTAATTCTTCCTGTTTTCATCAGACCATCGTAATGCCGCATCAGCAAATGACTTTCAATTTGCTGCAGCGTATCGAGAACGACACCAACGAGAATGAGCAGGGAAGTTCCCCCGAAAAACTGAGCAAAACTTTGTTGAATACCCAGCAGACCGGCAAAAGCAGGCATAATTGCCACTATCGCCAGGAAAATCGAACCGGGTAATGTTATTCTCGACATCACTGTATCGATAAATTCGGCAGTCCTTTTACCGGGTTTCACCCCCGGTATGAAACCGCCGTTCTTTTTCATATCCTCAGCCATTTGTGTCGGATTGATCGTGATGGCTGTATAAAAATATGTGAACAATATGATCAGCAGAGCAAAGACCAGGTTATACCAGATGCTGGTATAACTTGCGAATGCGGCGACGAATTTGGACATGATTTCGCCGCCTGAACCGTATCGGGCAAATGACAACGGAAGAAACATCAAAGCCTGTGCAAAAATGATGGGCATTACTCCGGCTGCATTTACCTTAAGTGGTATATACTGCCGCACTCCGCCATATTGTTTGTTTCCAATGATCCTCTTGGCGTATTGAACCGGTATGCGCCTTGTCCCCTGAACCAGCAGAATGCTTACCACGAAAACCAGGAACAAAAATATGATCTCAACCAGGAATGCTACAAGTCCGCCCTGCCCGTTCAGTCTGTCTGTCAGCTCACTGGAAATGGCAAACGGGAACCTGGCGATGATACCGATCATAATGATCAGCGATATTCCGTTCCCGATACCTTTATCTGTTATGCGTTCGCCAAGCCACATCACAAAAATTGTGCCTGATGTCAGTATAATGATTGATGAGATCAGAAAAGGTGTCTGTGCCATGATTTTCGCCTCATCCGGTATCTGTGTCAGATAAGCTGGCGCCTGTAAAACCAGCACAATTACGGTCAGATAACGCGTGATCTGGTTCATTTTTCTTCTTCCGCTTTCACCTTCCTTTTGCAAACGCTGAAAATAGGGAACAGCGATGGTGAGAAGCTGAATGATAATTGAGGCGGAGATATAGGGCATGATTCCAAGTGCAAAAACCGACGCATTCGAGAAAGCGCCACCCGAGAACATGTCCAGCAATCCCAGTACACCCTGCGTGGTGCGCTGGGCAAATGCCGTAAGCATGGCCGGATCGACACCGGGCAGAACCACTTCAGATCCCAGACGATAAATAAGAATGATCCCCAGTGTAAAGAAAATCCTGTATCTGAGGTCCTCAATTTTATATATGTTCTTTAATGTCTGTATGAGCTTTTTCATCCGGAAATTTAGATTATGGTTGCAGTTCCCTGTAATTTTTCAATAGCTTCTCTGGCTGATTTTGAAAAGGCGTGGGCTTTCACATCAAGCCGGGAAGTAAGTGTTCCGTTACCAAGAATTTTCACAAGATCTTTCTTAGCGATCAGACCTGCATCTATGAAAGTATTTACATCGATCGATGTAAGTTTTTTAGAATCCGCCAGGGATTGTAAAGTAGAAATATTTATAGCCTTATATTCTTTCCGGTTAATATTGCTGAATCCGAATTTCGGCACCCTTCTCTGCAAAGGCATCTGACCCCCTTCAAAACCCGTTTTGCGCGAGTAACCCGATCTCGACTGGTGTCCTTTGTGCCCTTTTGTTGAAGTACCACCCCTTCCTGATCCCTGACCTCTTCCAATACGTTTGCTTTTCCTGATTGATCCCTTAGCCGGTTTTAAATTACTCAGATTCATAATTTGAAATTCTTAATGTTTACTATTCTGAAATTTTCAGCAGATGTCTTACTTTTTCGATCATACCCATAATCTGGGGTGTCGCTTCATGTTCAACAGTCGCGTTAAGTTTTCTGAGTCCCAGAGCCTGAAGCGTAAGTTTCTGCCTCCTGGTACAATGTATCTTGCTTCTTATTTGTGTTATCCTGATCTTTCCCATTTGTTAGTTTTTATCTGTTATTGTCCGATAAATACCTTTTCAAGACTCACATCCCTGTTCTGAGCAACCGTGTATGCATCCCGCATCATCAAAAGTGCACTGAATGTAGCCTTGACAAGATTGTGCGGATTGGAGGACCCTTTCGATTTTGCCAATACATCCTTTATCCCAACACTCTCCAGTACTGCCCGCATGGCTCCCCCTGCTTTTACTCCCGTCCCGCTTGAAGCCGGTTTCAGGAAAACTCTCGCACCTCCGTATTTGGCAAATTGCTCATGAGGTATGGTGCCCTTATTGACCGGAACCTTGATCAGGTTCTTTTTGGCATCCTCGACCCCTTTGGCAATGGCCGTTGTAACTTCGTTCGCCTTACCCAGTCCATACCCGACAATGCCATCCTCATTTCCGACAACAACGATGGCGGAAAAGCTGAAGGTCCGGCCACCCTTTGTCACTTTGGTAACACGTTGAATGCTCACCAGACGGTCTTTCAGGTCCAGATCCGTTGTCTTTACTCTTCTTATGCTTGCGTTTGACATAGTGCTTTAAAATTTAAGTCCTCCTTCCCTGGCAGCTTCAGCCAGGGCTTTTATTCTACCGTGGTACAGGTAGCCATTGCGGTCAAAAACGACCTGGCTGATACCCTTTTCCATAAGTTTTTCTGCAGCAAGTTTTCCAACCATACGGGCCTTTTCAGTCTTTGTAACTCCGGTTTTGTCAGCGACTTCTTTATTCCGGGATGAGACAGAAAGCAAGGTACTGCCCTTTAAATCATCAATAAACTGAACATAGATTTCCTTGTTGCTCCGGAATACTGAAAAACGGGGTTTGTCGCCCGTACCGTGAATGTTCTTCCGGATGCGCAGTTTTATTCTTTTTCTTCTTTCTACCTTAGTTAAAGCCATAATCCTTTGTTTTTTAAGCCTTATTTGGTTGCTGCCGATTTACCGGCCTTCTTGCGTAATTGTTCATTTACAAATTTGATACCTTTCCCCTTATAAGGTTCTGGTTTGCGGAAAGACCTGATCTTGGCCGCTATCTGACCGATAAGCTGTTTATCGTTGCTGGTAAGTGTAATGACTGGATTGCTTCTTCTTTCAGTCCGTGCTTCCACTTTCACTTCTTTCGGAATCTGAAAATAGATATCATGTGAATACCCTACGTGAAGTTCCAGAAGCTGGTCCTTTGCATCAGCCTTAAAGCCGACGCCAACAACTTCCAACTCTATTTTATATCCTTCTGTTACTCCGGCCACCATATTACTGATCAGTGAACGGTACAAACCATGCATTGCCTTATGACGTTTCTGGTCGGTCGGTCTGCTTAAGGTAACTTCATCATTTTCAACCTTAATCTTCAGATCAGGATTAACTTTCTGATGAAGCTCCCCCCGGGGGCCTTTTACCGTAACTGTATTATCTTCACTTACCGTTACCGTTACGCCCGGAGTTATTGTTACTGGAAGATTTCCTATCCGTGACATTGAATATTCCTTTTTTTAATATACATAACACAAAATTTCACCGCCAATTTTAAGTTTTCTGGCTTCCTTATCGGTCATCACACCCTTCGATGTGGACACAATCGCAATTCCAAGACCGTTGAGGACTCTTGGCAGCTCCTGGAAACCGCTGTATCTGCGAAGTCCGGGTGTACTGATCCTTTTCAGGGTCCTTATGGCTGACTGCCTGGTTTCGGGATGATATTTCAAAGCAATTTTAATGATACCCTGCAGCTCATCATCAATGAACTTATAGTTGAGAATGTAACCTTTGTTGTATAATATTTTGGTTATATCCTTTTTTAAATTTGAGGATGGGATCTCAACGACTTTATGTTTTGCTGAAATTGCATTCCTCAAACGGGTAAGATAATCTGCTATCGGATCTGTCATCATAGTTTTTTATTCTCCTGTTTGTTCAAATAATTACCAACTTGCTTTTTTCACCCCGGGTATAAGGCCTTTGGAAGCCAGATCACGAAATACAATCCTGCTGATGCCGAACTGGCGAATATATCCTTTCGGCCTTCCGGTCAGGTTACACCTGTTGTGCAATCTGATGGGATTTGAATTTCTCGGCAAGCGGCTGAGTTCCTGATATTCACCCTGAGCTTTCAGCTTTGCTCTTTTCTCAGCATATTTTGCCACCAGTTTTCTGCGCCTTACTTCACGGGCTTTCATTGATTCTTTAGCCATATCAGTCAGTTCTTTTTAATGTTTTTAAAAGGTAAGCCAAATTCACGCAACAGGGCAAAAGCTTCCTCATCAGATTTGGCTGATGTAATAAATGATATTTCCATGCCCAGTATCTTATTGATCTTGTCGATATCGATCTCAGGAAAGATAATCTGTTCAGTGATACCAAGCGTATAATTACCCCTGCCGTCAAATTTCGGATTAACGCCCTTAAAATCCCTGATCCTGGGCAAGGCAATACAAATCAACCTTTCCAGGAATTCAAACATCCTGTCCCTTCTCAATGTTACTTTAACTCCAATGGGCATCTTCCTGCGAAGTTTAAAATTGGATACATCTTTTTTACTTAAGGTTTGTATCGCTTTCTGACCGGTAATTAAAGTCAGTTCTTCCTGCGCCAGATCCACAATTTTCTTGTCAGAAACGGCCTGGCCAACACCCTGGTTAATTACGATTTTCTTAAGCCTGGGGACTTCCATCACTGAATGATAATTGAACTCCTTTGTCAGTGCCGGTATAATTTCTTTCCGGTATTTTGCTTTTAAATTTGGTATATAAGTCATTATTTAATCTCCTCGCCTGATTTTTTTGCGTATTTTACCAAGACACCCTGTTTGTTCAGCCGTCTTCCGATCCGGGTGGGTTTTCCGGATGAAGGATCGATGATCATCAGATTTGATATATGCACAGGAGCTTCCTGTTTCAATATACCACCCTGCGGACTTTTGGCATTCGGTTTTGTATGCTTGGAAACCAAATTGATACCCTCAACAATTGCCTTTTCCGATTTTCTGATCACCTCGAGCACCCGTCCCTGTTGTCCTTTATTCTCTCCGGTATTCACATAAACAATATCGCCTTTTTTTATATGTAATTTCTTTTGCATGGTATTTGTTTTTAATATTATAACACCTCAGGTGCAAGTGATACAATTTTCATGTACTTGTCGCGAAGTTCACGGGCAACCGGACCGAAAATTCGCGTACCCCTGATCTCATCCTGATTCGTGAGCAGCACACATGCATTATCATCAAATCTTATGTACGAACCGTCAGAACGGCGAATTTCCTTTTTTGTTCGCACGACCACCGCTTTGCTAACGGTTCCTTTTTTTACTTCACTGGCCGGAAGTGCGCTCTTGACTGTCACAACGATTTTATCACCAACAGAGGCATATCTTCTGCGTGTTCCTCCAAGTACGCGAATGCAAAGCACCTCCTTTGCCCCGCTGTTATCTGCAACACTTAGTCTACTTTCCTGTTGTACCATAATTATTTAGCTCTTTCAATAATTTCAACCACTCTCCAGTTCTTGTTTTTGCTTAACGGACGTGTTTCCATGATCCTGACCACATCGCCGATATTACAGTCATTCTTTTCATCGTGTGCCATATACTTGCTGGTCCGACTGATAAACTTGCCGTAGATCGGGTGTTTTACCTTTCTTTTTTCAATAACGACAATGGTTTTATCCATTCTGTTGCTTGCAACGGTCCCGATCCTTTCTTTTCTTAAATTTCTCTTTTCCATTTTAATCATTTTAACCATTTTATTTAACCTCTTCCTGCCTTTTAAGGCGCAGGATGGTTTCCAGCCGGGCAATGTTTCTTCGCGTTTCCCTTATTTTCATAGGATTGTCAAGGGGAGATATGGCATGGTTCATTTTCTGACGAAATATCAGGTTCTTTTCGTTTTCCAGTCTTTCTTCTATTTCCTTGGCTGTCAATTCCCTTATTTCGGAAGTTCTCATTTCTCAGTTTGTTTTGCTTTAATGTTCTATATGTAATTTTCTTTGTCAATCATACCGTACGTTTTGTCGGTCCGTCAGCCGGGTACTCCTTATAAGCATGGCTTTCAGCCTTCCACATAATCCCTTCTGATTACAAATCTTGTATGTATGGGCAACTTCTGGGCGCCCAGTCTGAGTGCCTCTTTTGCTATCTCGAACGGAACACCGTCGGCCTCAATGATAATACGTCCCGGAGTTACGGGTGCGACAAATCCTTCCGGAGCACCCTTCCCTTTACCCATACGCACCTCGGCAGGTTTTTTTGTTATCGGTTTATCGGGGAATATGCGTATCCAGATCTGACCCTCACGTTTCATATGACGTGTGACAGCCTGACGGGCGGCCTCAATCTGCCTTCCCGTGATCCATGCATTGTCAAGGGCTTTAATGCCAAAAGAGCCGAATGATAAATCATTCCCCCGGCCGGCATTGCCTTTCATTCTGCCTTTCTGCTGTCTTCTGTATTTTGTTTTCTTTGGTTGTAACATGATCAATCAATGTTAATATGTGTTACCCTTATTTTCTCCGCTTCTTAAAAGATCCCCTCGGTTTTGCTGATTTTGCGCCGATGTTCGGGGCCAGATCGCGCTTACCATAGATCTCTCCCTTGCAAATCCAGACTTTCACGCCAATCAGACCGACTTTCGTAAGTGCTTCACCCAACGCATAATCAATATCAGCACGGAATGTATGCAGCGGTATCCGTCCCTCCTTGAGCATTTCGGTCCGGGCCATTTCAGCACCTCCCAGACGTCCCGAAACCTGACATTTTATGCCTTCAGCACCCATTCTCATGGTTGAAGCAATCGCCATTTTGATTGCCCTGCGATACGATACCTTTCCTTCAATCTGCCTTGCAATGTTATTGGCAACAATAGCTGCATCAAGTTCGGGTCTTTTTACCTCAAAAATGTTGATTTGTATTTCCTTACCCGTGATCTTCTTTAATTCTTCTTTCAGTTTATCAACTTCCTGACCGCCTTTGCCAATGATAATTCCGGGACGGGCAGTATTGACCGTGACTGTGATCAGCTTCAGTGTGCGTTCAATGACTATTTTTGAAATGCTGGCTTTGGCCAGTCGTGCATTGAGATATTCCCTGATCTTATAATCCTCAACAAGTTTATCAGCATATTTTTTGCCGCCGTACCAGTTAGAATCCCATCCTTTAATGATCCCAAGCCGATTGCTAATTGGGTTTACTTTTTGTCCCATGAATCTTATTTTGTTTGACTTTCGGTTTGCACCTGATTTTTATTAAGACTATCCAGAATGATGGTTACATGATTGGAACGTTTTCGTATCCTGTGACCCCTTCCCTGAGGAGCCGGGCGCAGTCTTTTAAGCATACGTCCACCATCCACAAACACCTCTTTCACAAAGAGGTTGGACTGCTCAATGCGAATATCCTCATTTTTTTTCTGCCAGTTCGCTATGGCTGAAAGAAGCACCTTTTCCACTTTTCTGGACGCCTCCTTCGGACTGTACCGCAAAATATCAAGTGCCCGGTTTACTTCTTCACCCCGGATCATATCAACAACCAGTCGCATTTTCCGGGGGGAAGTCGGACAATTTGCCAGTACTGCCCGTGCTGTATTTTCATTTTGTTTTTTACGCTCTTCTGCTGCAATGCGCTTTCTTGCTCCCATTATTCAATATTTTAACGAATTCGTTCAAATTAGTTCTTTTGTTTTCCTGCATGCCCCCTGAAAGTACGCGTCGGTGAAAATTCACCCAGTCTGTGCCCAACCATATTTTCCGTTATATACACGGGGATGAATTTGTTCCCGTTATGCACTGCAATGGTATGTCCGACAAAATCCGGAGAGATTACAGACCTTCGGGACCAGGTTTTAACAACCGATTTTTTACCGGTTTCGTTCATGTCCACGACCCGTTTTTCGAGTTTGAAATCAATAAAGGGACCTTTTTTAAGTGATCTGCTCATAATACGCTTTCGTCAGTTATTTTTTCCGTTTTTCAACAATAAATCTGTTTGAAGGATTTTTTCTGCTCCTTGTCTTTTTCCCTTTGGAATGCAATCCTGTACGTGACCGCGGGTGTCCGCCCGAAGCCTTTCCTTCTCCGCCACCCATCGGATGGTCAACCGGATTCATAGCAACACCGCGCACCCTGGGACGTCTTCCCAGCCAGCGATTGCGACCCGCTTTGCCGGATTGTTCCAGTCCGTGGTCAGGATTGGACACGATGCCAATTGTAGCCCTGCAGGTAGTAAGGATCATCCTTGACTCACCGGAAGGAAGTTTAATGATGGCATACTTTCCATCGCGTGATGTAAGCTGTGCATAAGTGCCTGCGCTTCTCGCCAGTGCGCCTCCTCTTCCGGGCCGCAATTCAATATTGTGAACCAGTGTACCCAAAGGTATCTCGGCAAGGATAAGGCAATTGCCAATCTCAGGAGCAACACCCGATCCTGAACGAACAACCTGTCCTACTTTCAGACCGTTCGGAGCAATAATATACCTTTTTTCTCCGTCCTCATACAATAACAGTGCAATACGGGCAGACCTGTTGGGATCATATTCAATGGTTCTTACAGAAGCTGCTATGCCATCTTTGTTCCTCACAAAATCAATCACACGGTACATTTTTTTATGCCCGCCGCCAATATACCGCATGGTCATTTTACCATCATTATTTCTGCCACCCGACTTCTTCAACGATCTCAACAACGACTTCTCGGGAGAAGAAGATGTAACATCGTCAAAAGCTCCGACAACCCGGTGTCGCTGACCAGGGGTTACAGGTTTAAGTTTTCTTACAGCCATAATAATAAATTAGATATTGCTATAAAAATCAATTATATCACCTTTCCGCAATGTAACAACAGCTTTTTTATAAGCACCTTGTTTACCGGATATAAGTCCTGTACGGGTATATCTCGATTTTTGCTTTCCGGCATAATTCATCGTATCCACCGATTCTACGGTAACTCCGTATAAATTCTCCACAGCCTTCTTGATCTGGACTTTATTCGCCTTCCTGTTCACAACGAAACCGTATTTTCTGAGTACATCGGCCTGTGCATTCATTTTTTCCGTTACTATAGGCTTTACAATAATGTTCATCACTTTGCATTTAGAAGGTTACAGAATCTTTTGAATGTTGTCGACCGAACTTTCCATAAAAACGATCGAGGCACTATTCATGATATCATATGTAGATAATTCTGAACAGGTTACAACCTTGGCCTGATTTAGATTCCGGGCTGACAAATATATGTTTTTATCCGGCTCATTCACGACCAGAAGGGATTTTTCACCATCAACTTTCAGGTTGCTGATGATTGATATATATTCCTTTGTGCGGATTTCCTTCATAACAAAATCCTCGACTACTACTATCTGGTTGTCTTTTGCCTTGTAAGTCAGAGCCGATTTGCGTGCCAGCTGTTTTACCTTTTTGTTAAGCTTGAAATGATAATCACGCGGCTGTGGACCGAATATCCTTCCTCCACCAACAAACAAAGGGTTTTTAATGCTTCCCGCACGGGCTGTTCCCGTTCCCTTTTGTCGTTTTATTTTACGGGTACTGCCCGAAATCTCGCTCCGTTCCCTGGTTTTATGAGTACCCTGACGCCTGTTGGCAAGATGTTGTTTCACATCCAGATAGATGGCATGGTCATTTGGCTCAATACCGAATACCGAATCGCTGAGCTTCACCTTTCGGCCAGTCTCTTCTCCTGCTGTATTGTATACTATTAATTCCATTGCTAACAGATTTTAAATCCTGTCGGGACTTTCAATGATCACATAAGAACCTTTTGCACCGGGTACAGATCCTTTCAACAACAACAAATTGTTTTCAGGAATGATCTTTACCAACTTAAGATTGAGGACCTTGACCTTCTTTCCACCCATACGGCCCGCCATGCGTAAGCCTTTAAAAACCCTTGACGGCCATGACGACCCTCCGAGCGACCCTGGAGCTCTTTGCCTGTTGTGCTGTCCGTGTGTGTTATCACCGACTCCGCCAAATCCGTGTCTTTTGACCACTCCCTGGAATCCTTTACCCTTGGAAACGGCAGTAACATCAAGCCAGATATCATTTTCAAAATAATCCACCGTGATCTGATCTCCCACTTTCCACTTGTGTATAAAACCTCGCAATTCAACAACTTTTCTCTTTGGTGTTGTATTTGCCTTTTTGAAATGACCCGCCATTGCTTTGGAAGTATGTTTCTCCTTTTTTTCATCAAAAGCAATCTGAACAGATTCATAACCTTCCTTTTCAAGGGTCCTGATCTGCGTTACAACGCACGGGCCTGCCTCAAGTACAGTGCAGGGAGTATTTACCCCTTCATCGAATACTGAAGTCATTCCGATCTTTTTTCCAATTAATCCTGGCATTTCTCAACAAATTAACTTTTTCAAACTTTAATTTCAACTTCCACACCACTGGGCAGCTCAAGCTTCATGAGTGCATCGATTGTCTTTGGCGTGGAACTGTATATATCCAGCAAACGCTTGTGTGATGAAAGTTGAAACTGCTCCCTTGATTTCTTGTTTACAAAAGGTGAACGCAAAACCGTGAATATCCTTTTATGCGTCGGCAGTGGTATGGGTCCGCTTACCACTGCACCGGTAGATTTTACAGTTTTTACAATTTTTTCAGCTGATTTATCTACCAGATTATGATCGTATGATTTAAGCTTAATTCTGATTTTTTGACTCATGTTTATTATCTTAAAATCGTTTAAACAAATGCTTTTGTTCCCGTTACTTTTTCAATTACTTCACCTGAAATGTCAGGGGGTACGATCTCAAAATGCGAAAATTCCATAGTTGAGGTCGCACGGCCCGAAGTCAAGGTCCTCAATATGGTCACATACCCGAACATCTCGGCAAGTGGCACATTGGCAAGGATCACTCTGGCAGATGACCGCGTTTCCATACCGATGATCTGTCCCCGGCGACGGTTAAAATCAGCTGTGACATCACCCATGTATTCTTCCGGAGTGACAACTTCAAGTTTCATAATCGGTTCGAGCAGACTGATCTTTCCTTTTTTGAGTGCATGTTTGAAACCCTGTCTCGCTGCAATTTCAAACGAAAGTGAATCGGAATCTACCGGATGGAAGGCCCCGTCCTTTAAAACAATCTTCAGGCTTTCCACGGGAAAACCTGCAAGGACTCCGTTTCGCATGGCATCACGAAAACCTTTTTCCACTGAAGGAATATATTCACGCGGAATATTGCCTCCTTTGACCTCATTAACGAACTGAAGTCCCGAAATTCCTTCATCGGCCGGAGATGCATTAAAAATAATGTCAGCAAATTTACCCCTGCCACCGGTTTGTTTTTTAAATAATTCCCTGTGGCTTACAACAGTCAACAGTGCTTCCTTATATGCTACCTGAGGTACCCCCGTATTGCATTCCACTTTAAACTCACGCCTGAGTCTGTCAACAAGCACTTCAAGGTGTAACTCACCCATCCCGCTTATAATGGTCTGGTTTGAATCTTCATCCACCGTAACCTTAAAGGTGGGATCTTCTTCTGCCAGTTTATGCAATGCATTGCCAAGTTTGTCCACATCAGCCTGGGTTTTTGGTTCAACAGCCACACCAATTACCGGATCCGGGAAAGTCATGGATTCCAGAAACAAAGGATGTTTTATGTCCGAAAGTGTATCACCCGTAACAACCTCTTTCAGTCCGACAACTCCGCAAATATCCCCTGCTTCAATGCGTTCCCTTGGATTCTGTTTGTTTGCATGCATCTGGTAAAGCCGGTTGATACGTTCCTTTTTATTAGTGCGCGGATTCAGTACCGACATTCCCGAATCAATTGCACCTGAATAAACACGCAAATAGGTCAGCCTGCCCACATACGGATCTGTGGCAATCTTAAAAGCCAGGGCAACCAGTGGTTCTTCATCATCCGGATTTCTTTCTTCAGTTTTATGTGTAAACGGATTTTGTCCTTTTACAGCTCCAATATCAAGCGGACTTGGTAACAGGGCGCAGATTGCATCCAGCAGGCGCTGGATACCCTTATTTTTAAATGCAGCACCACATAAAACAGGCACAATCCGATGGTTTATTACAGCTTTGCGTGTATGCTCCATAAATTCCTCAACCGTGATGGATGTACGGTCTTCCAGGAATCTTTCAAGTAAATCGTCATCGAGTTCACAGACTGATTCAATGAGTTTTTCACGCCATTCCTCCACCTGGTCTACCATATCCGGAGGAATCTTGCAGTACTCATAACGAATACCCAGATTTTCATCTTCTTTCCAGATAATGGCCTTGCGTTCAATGAGGTCAACCAGACCAATAAACTGATCTTCCGCACCAATAGGGATCTGCATGGGTACAGGATTTGAACCGAGTCTTTCCCTTATCTGCCTTACCACTCTGAAATAATCGGCACCCACACGGTCCATTTTATTCACAAAAGCGATCCTTGGCACATGATATTTATCGGCCTGCCTCCATACGGTCTCGGATTGCGGCTGAACACCACCGACGGCACAAAAAACTGCAATCGCACCATCCAGTACGCGCAGGGAACGTTCAACCTCTACAGTAAAGTCAACATGTCCCGGTGTATCAATGATATTGATCTTGTAGTTCTGGCCGTTGTAATTCCAAAAAGTAGTTGTTGCTGCTGAAGTGATTGTGATGCCCCGTTCCTGTTCCTGCACCATCCAGTCCATTGTGGCAGTACCTTCATGAACCTCTCCCATTCTGTGCAGCATACCGGTATAAAACAGGATGCGTTCGGTAGTTGTTGTCTTACCGGCATCGATATGGGCCATAATGCCAATATTCCTGGTATTTCTTAAATTTAAATTCATCACGCACTAATTATCAGCTAGTGTAACTATAGGCAACTCATCCTCAATGTCAAAAATCTTTAGAACCTGAAGTGTGCAAATGCCTTGTTAGCTTCTGCCATCCTGTGTGTATCCTCCTTTTTCTTGTAAGCTCCTCCCTCTTCCTTGTAAGCAGCCAGAATCTCTGTAGCAAGCTTATCGCTCATGGAGTGTCCTGCCCTTTTCTTTGCAAACAGGATCATATTCTTCATGCTGATCGATATTTTGCGGTCCGGCCTGATTTCTGTCGGGACCTGAAATGTTGCACCTCCAACCCTGCGACTTTTAACTTCAACCTGAGGCGTTATATTTTCCAGCGCTTTCTTCCATATATCAAGCGCTGGTTCTTCCGTATCCTTTGCGCGTTTTCCAACAAGTTCAAGGGCATCGTAAAATACCTCATAAGCGACATTCTTCTTGCCTTTTATCATCAGGTTGTTCACAAAACGGGTCACCAAAGTATCATTATACCTGGGATCCGGTGTCAATATTCTTTTTTTTGGTTTTGTCTTTCTCATTTTCTTTACCCGTTCAGAAAATTACTTTTTAGGTTTTTTTGTGCCATATTTTGACCTCCGTTGATTACGGCCTTCAACCCCTGATGTATCCAAAGCACCCCTGATAATATGATAACGAACTCCCGGTAAATCCTTTACCCTGCCTCCGCGGATCATGACAATTGAATGTTCCTGGAGATTGTGACCTTCACCGGGGATGTATGCGGTAACCTCAATGCCATGCTGAAGCCTGACTCTGGCAACCTTGCGCATAGCTGAATTTGGCTTTTTCGGAGTAGTTGTATACACACGTGTACATACCCCGCGTTTTTGCGGACAGGCATTTAAAGCCGGTGCTTTGCTCTTTTCTGCTAAAGTCGCTCTTCCCTTTCTTACCAGTTGTTGTATCGTTGGCATTATATTTGTATATAGTATATTTCGTAAAAATTGGCTTGCAAAGGTAGACGTTTTTTTATCAAAAACAAAAACACCTTAAAAAATATTTGAATGAAATCCGTTTTAATTTGTCTGTATTTTATAATACTTTTATCATAGTAATCAACAACATTCGTACACAATGAAAAAATTAACAATCTTAACTACAGGCCTGTGTTTACTTATACCGGCCATGTCTTTCGGTCAGGAACTTCGTAAGCTTGCTGAAAATGAAGTTGAACAGGGAAAAATTGCATTTGCAGAAGAATTCGCATCTGAATATTTTGCAATCCTGAAAAGCGGATCTTCCTATCAGTTCGGGGATGAGGCCACCAATGATGTGAAAAACCAGATGACTGCGGAATATCAAAAGAATATCTACAATCAGCTGAAAACAAATCTCGGTGATTTTGTATCTTTGGAGTATGCTGAAGCCTGGGCCCAATCAGGGAATCAGGAATTGAACATCGTCCGGTTCTCATCCGTTTTCGATAAAACCACACAGAAAATAGAAGTTCGTGTTGTCTTGAATAAAGCCGGTAAGATCGCCGGGTTTTTCATAACACCATGGAGGGACTCGCTGAATTGAAAGAAACTCGTTACACTCAGGATGATAACTGACCAGTAACTAATTGCTTCCAAATACCTTTTTCAGCAATTCCGTTGTGCGGGCCATCGGATCCCGGCGGATTGCAAGTTCCTCTTTTGCGATCATGACAAACAAACCTTCTATGGCCTTGCCTGTGACATATCCCGCCAGATCGGGATCCATCTTTTTGACAAAAGGTATCATATTATAGGTATTGACCACATCATCCCAGTAACGGGTGGCATCAACACGTTCCAGGGACCTGGATATGATTGGACGAAAGGCTCCCTGAAGTTGCTGTGATGTGGTGCGCTGAAGATACAGGGTGGCTGCATTGTCAGCACCCCTGACAATGTCCAGGGCATCAATCACGGTCATTCCGGTTATGGCTGAAATAAATATGGAACGTGCTTCATCAGCAGCCATTTCAGCAGCCCGGTTTATGGAGAGGATCACCTCATCCACTTTTTTATCGAGACCGATATTCCGGAGGGTTGATTCTATTTCCCGGGCCTCGGGTGGAAAAGGAATTTTGATCTCACGATTGCCAAAATAGCCATCTGTTACGGAAACCAGATCAACTCCCAGATTGGTACCCCTGATCAGGGCTTCCCTGATCCCGGCAGCTGCATCCTGTTCTGAAAGACCGGATTCCATGCCATAGGTTCCCGGCAGGTCCCTGAATAGCTGAGACGATGATCCGCAAGCGACCATTATCAGCATCACCATTATAAAGAAACACATCCTTTTCATCTTCATGTAACTGATTTTGCAAATCATATCTGTAGAATTATTGCAGTTCCAGTGAAAAACCAAGCAGGAGAATTTATTGCATCAGAGATTCATTGTAAAGATAAACAGCTTTTGTGAAATCAGCCTCATCCTGATACAAGGTAAGATGGTTTGAACGAATGATGCCTTTCATAATATCTTTATCAATGCCCGGTGATCTTAAGAGACTCTTCCTGCGCAGGGCAACAGGATATAAATTTGAATCAATACCCAGATAATACAAGTTGTTATCCACGGTTCTGCTTACGCTTATTGCCTTGACCACATTCCTGAATACATAAAAGCCAACAGGACCCTCCGTCAGGATCTGCAGGTAGGCATCAACTGCACCCATTCCGGGTGAATTGATCTTTTTCCTGATAAATGATCCTGCCAGTTGATGGTCTTCATGATATACATCAAATCCGGAAACGATTGATTTGTTGATCACACCGGTCTTAAAATCGGTTTGCCTGAGCCATAATACCTGATCCTGATATTTGTCGTATCTGAGCAGCATACCACTGACCGTCTCTCCATTGACCATTGTAATATTACCCGGAGCCCAGACATTGAAAAACTGTTCGCCTCTGAAATGCTGGATCGGATTGTTATACTCACGGGAGATCAGAAGGTTCTGGAAGTAACTGTTGTATGAACCATCTGTCTCACTGCAATCGCATTCAAATTGCTGGGAGTGCAAACCGGCACAAAAACATGCCGTGACAAGAAGGAAGAAAAGTCTTTTCATGTAAACCACATCAATCATTCAACCATAAAATTGAAATTTGCATGCATGGGGATCCCGCTTCGGGAAATTCCCTGAATATTGATCTCAAACAAACCCTGTAACCGGGAAGTTTGAAATTCAAGCACTATCCTGTCCGAACCTGACATTTTAACATCAGGAGCCCAAAGCAATGTTTGTCTGAAATCAGGATCATCAGGATTGCAGCTTGTTTCCTCCTGAACACCATAATTTTTTACAGTTTGATCATCACCGACTGCCACCTCATTATGAAATGTAAATGCATGATCCCTCAGATAATTTTCCGGTATCTTTCCGTCATGCGTATAAATGGATAATAAACCCGGGATGGTCAGGGGGCCGCACATCAGGTTGCTGTTATATATTTCAACTCGCTCAATATCTTTGGAACCAAGAGTCGCAATGTAAGCGAGATCCTTGAACAAAACACCGTTAAGCAGGACTTTATCGTTTATCAACCAGTACTCATAAGGTCTGTTAAATATTTCTGTTATGTATTGCCGGTTTCTGGTAATGAACCTCACCGAAGGCAGGATGTTATCGGCAATCTCCTTAAAATTAACAAGTTCTGTATAATCAGCAGGGTGAATTACGGCATCAGGCGTCAAGAATACCATTCCCGCAATAATTCCCGCTTCCCCTGGCCGTTCTTCCCTCTTGCTTTCATATATTGCTTCAATGATCCGGATGTCCCTGCTCCGGTTTACAAGTTCTTTTTCCGCTTCAGTAAGGATGTAAGGAACTGCCTGTCTTGCATCCGACTGCAACCTCTTCTCTTCAAGTTCCCAGGCAAGGTCAGTATTGTTGTTGCCGTCACAGACCTGTAAAATAATATCTTTATTATCAAAGAACGGGCTTAATACCGTACGAAAGCCGCCTGCAGTATCGGTATTTGTATACATAATCCTTGGGGTAACGCTGTCGGTCACAGTGATCATGATGTCAGCTGAGGCAAGCGGTTCCCCGCTTTGTCTGTTCTTCACGGTACCTGTCAGTATATACCCATTGGGTTCGCTGTCGTATAAACATCCGGACGAAACGTTTTTGTTGGAATAATTCCAGGCATAGTCATTTTCATCCACGCAAAGAAGCAAATCAGATATCTGTTTATCGCTGATTTCATTTAAGTAATGCATGGGAACGGGCAATCCTGCTATTTCTGAGATCACTGCAAAATGGCGGTCAATGTTGCTGCGGTTCAGGATGTGATGGAAGGCCTGCACCTCAGATACCGAAACAGCCAGAGAAGCGCTGTCCCCATCATCCAGTCCCTCCGCCAGCAACTCCAGTCGTATCGTATCACTCTGTTTGTGAACCTTATCTAAGCCCTGTATCCTGATGCCAGGACCAGGTCCGGTACTGCTATAATAGTAAAGCCTCTGACACAAAGAAAACCTGCGGCTGTCATAAAGGTTAAAACTGATAATTCCCTCGTTCAGCTGTTTTTCAGGTATGAAAAGGGTCTGCTCCCCTCCGGATGAATAAAAAACCGAATCAAGAACAATGCTTCCCCGCGAAACAGCTATCAAATGCAAAGATGAAACCTGACTGACGCTGCTGTTCTCTGATCTGATTTTTACAGCCAGTCCTCTCCCGGATTCCGTCACCTGCATGGCATATCCGTATGCATCAATATAGGGAAGGTTAACGTTGACAATCTGTCCGTTTTCATACAACAGCGATGCATGGTAACGGTTACCAACCGACGGTAAAAAATAAAACCATCCGGTTCCCGATGCATCAGGAATGATCCGGGCCATCTCAACACTGTCATTTTCCATGATGTTTATGGAAACCGGAAGCATTTCGTTAAAAGTTCCGTGAAGCATATAACCTACTTTGCTTTCAATACCATAGATAAGATTTCTGCCTTCGGGATAAAAATCAATCAACACGTTGCGGTTGTCCGGATTAACCGCAACAGGTATTTCAACGGTGTTTTCCCCGGCTATATTAACAATTAGTATATCAGTCGAAAAAATATAATCAGGATTACCGTTCCGCATCCGGTTGGTAAAGGCTTTTAATGAATATGTTCCGCTTTTCAGGTCGCTCGGAATCACGAATGAGCCTGAACCATTTCCTTTTGTCAGGTTCACCCGCCACAGAATTGAGTGGTCCTGATCCGGAGCCTTCAGCTCAAAATAAAGAATGCTGCTTTTAATGCCTTCCTGCAATGAATTTATATCGGTAAGGAATGCCCTGTACCTTATGGATCCTCCCGAAACGTATACCATCTTGTCCAGGTGAACGTAAACCCGTTCATATCCTGTTCTGATGTTTTCAAGCAATTTCGCATCAAACTGAGCCGTAACCGCAGGGTTCATCAACATGAATAACAACACAGCGATGAAAATTTTGCAGCAGGACTGACAATGGTATGTGTACAATTTGTTCATAAAAGTCCAAAATATTACCACCTCACCCAGAAATACGGTGGTATGTTATAGGCAACCCCGTTACCCGGATCATCAGGAAAATCGTCCACATCTTTGCTGATATGCCTTTCCGGATTAACCCAGGAAAAAGCCCTATAAAATATTATTTCTGAAACCGCTTCGAAAATGCCGATGACTTTTTCATACTTATCGTTCGTACAATGCATATTTCCTTTAATCTGTGAAGGTACCGGTGCAAAGATCTGATTGTTGGCATTGAGTTGTTCTGCAATGGAGTTGTAATACTGATAAACATTACCGGAAACGGCATAAACATGCATGGAAACAACCCAGCCGTCCGTATAAGGTGCCGTTGATTTGTCGTCTGATAAATAGCTGTTGTACACGAATTCCAGAAAACCGGCATAATGTTCGGGGACAATCTGCCTCGAACCGCTTGCAAAAGAATAATCCACACTGTATACTTTATCCAGTACCGATGATTTCCACTCATATACATAAGTTGGAAGCATGGAGTTGGGATTCAGAATATATGTGATCTGGGTTAAAATATCGGTTTTAAATCTGAAAAAGCGCGTGGAGTCCGAATGGACTCCAAAACTTACGTTTAAATCGAGACCTTTTTTTTCCGTTGTGATCAGTGTGCCAAGGGAACTGAGGGAGGTTACGGTCTTTACCACCGGTACTGCAAACATACTGTCGAGTTCAGGCGGTGCAAGGATCCGCTCCGGAGTCGATTCATATACCATACCGGAAGGTGTTTCCACATGCAGGGTATAGGTCCGGCCCCGAACACCTGTAAAACCTCCGCCAACATCCGTATATATTCCCGGAGTCGTTTCTTCGAGCGTTTCATTATTGCCGGCATCATCCGTGATCCATACCAGAGCATCGCTGATACAAGATGTTGAATTTTCCTCGTAATATGTTGCCCAGGACAGCTTAACCTCAGGAGGCTTCCCTTCCGGGACAATTCCCTGAATTACGGGGATGTGATTGTTGGAAATGATCTCGTCAGGATAAAAAACCTCCTTGCAGGACATGATAAGCGGGATGATCAGCAGGAATGATATTTTTACAGCTCTGGTTTTCATTTTTAAGGCGCTCTAAAATATAAAATTATAGGTGACGGTTGGAACCGGTCTGCCGATCAGATAAAGTTTATACAGACTGAACCTGTTGAAGTCGTTCTGTCCGGAAGGTGTCTCTTCCTTATAAAAGACAGTATATGCATTCCTCCTTCCATAAACATTGAGAATGGAAAAGCTCCAGCTGCCTTTCCATTTTTTCTTGATTCTCAAGCTTTCATCATACCGCAGTGTAATGTCAAGCCGGTGGTAGGATGGTATGCGGTACCTGTTTTTGTCAGAAAAGAAAACGACATATTCATCCCGTGAAAGATACTTGTATTCGGGCAGTGTAACAGGTCTGCCGGTTGAATAAGTAAAATTGGCGGAAAAACTCAGGCGCTTGTTCACATGATAATTGGCAACCACGGTGAAATCATGCGGTTTGTCATAAGAAGACGGAAAATACCTGCCGTTATTAATAATTTCTTCAGGGTATTTACCCGTGGTTTTTCTCAGGGATCTTGAAAATGTATAGGTGATCCAGCCTTCAAGTGTTCCCGTATTTTTCTTCAGCAGCAATTCAACACCATAATTTCTGCCTGTGGCATTGACCAACTGGCTTTCAATATGATTGATCATTTCAAGTTCAACACCGTTTTTATATTCAATCACGTTTGCCAGGTTTTTATAATAGATTTCCACCGATGATTCTATCGTGTTGTTCATGAAATTACGGTAATAACCTATTGCAAACTGATTGGCAATAAGTGGTTTAATATAAGGATCCGACAGTTTCCAGATATCACTCGGGGTGGATACAGATGAATTGGAGATCAGCGACAAATACTGGATGTTACGGTCGAAACTCACTTTGAGTGAGCTTTTATAATTAAACTGAATTTTAGCTGAAAGACGGGGTTCAAGTCCAAAATATGACTTGATAATTTCATGATCAGAATAACTGATTTGTCCGGATACCGATGACGAATCCCTTGACATCCCCGGCAAGTATGTCAGTACGGTTTTCGGACCAGGATAGGCATATCCCGAGGCTCTCAGACCAGCATTCAGTGTAAGAAAACTGGTCAGTGTAATTTCATCATTAATAAAAACAGCACCTTCCACTCCTTTTTCCGGTTCAACCCAGGCCGGCTGCACCAGGGACTTATCGCCAAGAGGGCTTTGCTTGCCGGGCTCGATCGAATATCTGACGGCGTTAAATCCGACATCAAAAACATTTTTCGAAATACCGCTGTATTTTAGTCTGTAACGCATTCCCGTATATGAGTTTTCGGACCTGATCCGGTTTTTGGCATAATCGTTGGTGATGTCATCTTTCAAAACATCATATTTACTGTAACTAAAAGTAAAATAAGAAGCAAGGTTTGTGCTGATTATGTAATTCCAGGCCGCTGAACCGGCAATACTGCCATAAGCATAGCGAATTTCATTATTGAATGTGAAATCATCGAAACTTGAATAAACCGAGAGCATAAAACGGTTTTTGTTCACATTGATGTTCAGGCTCCCGTTCAGATCATAAAAAAAAGCACTGCTGTTCCTCAGATCGGCATCATTGATGTTTTTCAATATCCAGTTGGAATAGCTTGATCTGCCACCCAGGTTGAGAAATGCTTTATCCTTCACGATCGGGAGTTCCATCATCAGTCTGCTGTCATACAGACCAATTCCTCCTTTCACCTGCCTGCGATCAGGTATGGTCTCTCTGGTGCGGATATCGATCACCGATGAAACCCTTTCACCGTAGTTTGCAGGTATGTGACCTTTATATAAGGTAAGTTTGTCAACCATATCCGGATTCACAACAGAAAACAGCCCGAAAACATGTGAGGTATTAAATAAGGGTGCCCCGTTGATCAGGTAAAGGTTTTGGTCCTCACCGCCGCCCCTCACATTGATTCCGGAACTGAATTCCCCTACTGATTTCACACCGGGCATCATGGTCAGTCCTTTAATGATATCTTTACCACCTGAAATGACAGGTAATTGTCTGATCGTCGTATTATCCAGCTCAAGGAGGCTCATCTGATGGCTTGTCACATTTTTATCAAGCCTTTCTCCGTATATGATTACGTCTTCAATGGCAATTGATTTATCAAACAATTCCACATCAAGCACCCCATTGCCGACAACCCTCACCTGCTGCACCTTACTTTCATACCCGACACAGGTTATGATCAGCGTATACAGTCCGGGTGACACGGTAAGCTTATAGATGCCCTCAATATTTGAAACAGCTCCCTGCAACATGTTTTCTATCTGAACAGTTGCGCCGATAATGGATTCACCGGTCTCCCCGTCGGTTATCAAACCGGTGACATCAGCATACCTGAAGTTTCCTGCCTCATCAAGATCACCAACGATTTTGTATGTTTCAGAGGATAACGACCGGGTAGAATAATCAGTCAGCTGTTCCGTCAGCTCCACAAGATCCTGCTTCGGGAGAAAAACAAACTGATTTCCCTGAATGACCCTGTAGGTATAAGGCTTTGCGTTCAGAGCCTGTTGAACAATTTCCCCGACCGGCACCTCATCAAAACTCAGCGTAACCGTATCCCTGCTGAACCACTCCTGGCGGTAATAAAATTTAACGGGATATTGGGATTCCAGGGATCTGAAAAAAGATACCAGATCTGTCCGCCTATAAGATCCTGAAACGTACAGCGTATCGCTCTGCTGCGACATGACGGGCCGTAAAAAAAACACAGCCATGATAAAAACTGGTGCAAATTGGGTGACAGGTTTTTTCATGCCTGCTCGCGGAATTTCAATAAACAAACTGCGGGTGTTGCATTCATCCAGTCAATATATCATTAATTCTTAAATAATATCACATCCTGTAAGAGGCAATGCATGAGCGTAAAGCAAAAGGTAATGCCGGAATGTAAAGTGTTTAAATATAGTATGAAAGTCTGTTACCGGAAAGAAATATATATAAACAATCGGATTTTAGCTATGAAATCATAAAATTTGTATATGAAATCTCAATTTTCCCATATGAAACGAACGAGGATTTTACGGATCAGGATTTTTCTGACAGCTTGATGTAATCGATCATCAATGCAATATCGAACTGCTGAACACCTTTTGTTGTCAGATATCTGCTGTCATCGAGCAAAACTTTTGAAAACCATTCAAAATCCCTGTTTGAAGTGCGCAGGCTCAGTATATAATATTCTATAGCTTCCTGCTTCCGATCCTCACACCAGAATATATGTCCCATATTCATATAATCATGTTTACTGGCATTTCGCTGTATCGACTTTGCAAGATACTTTCTTGCGATTTCAAATTTGTTCAGCATAAAGGAACACCATGAAATGGGCCGGTATACCTTAAAATTGTCCGGCTGTAAATATTCGACCTTAAAATAATATTTAAGCGCCTCCTCATAGTCTTCCATTTCCATGTAGGTCTGGCCCAGGAATGCCTGGACCTCAAGATTTTCAGGCTCAAGTTTTTCTGCTTCCAGGTAATATTTTACCGCGTTTTCATATTCTCCTTTTTTCCTGTAGCAAAATGCGATCCTGTTCAGCAACCAGAGCTTGTTCCTGCCATAAAGTTCCGCCTTATGATAATAATTCAGGGCATGGGCAAAATCTCCCAGTTGCTGATGGCAATATGCCATTTTTTCAAACAACTCATAATCCTGCAGTTTTTCAACTATCTGTGAAAAAACCTGCAGGGCATCCTGATAATAGTCCTTTTCAAAAAGGAACTCCCCGATGTTTCTCAGAATATTGATGTCATTGATCCATAACTTAAAGAAGCGGGTATCATACAATGAAATGGAAAGTTTAAAGACATCATCGAATTCGGAACGCAACGGGTGAAGCTTGTAAAACCGGTAAAGATCCTGGAAATACTGGGTGATGATGGTTTTATCCCGGGATGCGGAATGAATAAGCTCATCATCCAAAGACAGTTCATTCATGGCTTTCAGTTCCATATTGAAAAGTTCCATTACGGTAGATTTCTGAAAGGAAGGCATTTGCTTGACGTTAAGGCAGAAAGAGTATTTATCACTGTTGCATAAAAAACTGCTCCGCTCAATACCCTGTGCAAGCTGCTGGAGGTCGAATCCTTCACCGCCATCTTCGAATACGGAAGATATATATTCATTTTCCTTATAAAACGGCAGGAACCAGTTGCTGATCTCCCTGAAAAACTCGAATTGCTTTAACATGGCAAAAGCTCCCAGAAAAACATCTGCTCCTTCCATCTGAAGGTTTGAAAATTCTTCCAGTTTATTATAGACATCCGGGGATTCTTTAAAGAAAGTCTCCCATTCCGGATTTTTTTGCTCAAGTTTTGAGGATGACAGGAGATTCTCGAGATCCAGCTTTTCTTCAAGCTTTGATTTAATTTTGATCATTTCAGGTATGATCTCCTGCCGGATTTTTTGCGTGATCTTTTCAGTCTCCCTTGCCTTGATAAACTGAATGATCACAAATTCAACGCTTTTACCGGATTTCGGCGAACCCTGAGTAGCCTTTAAACGCTGCAATACTTCAGGATAATAATCGATCCTGTTATCATAATATGCCAGTGCCAGAACCAGGCCTGTCAATGCCTTCTGCCAGATCTGATTTTCACCTGCCTCGTAAAATGCAAACAGCAAATTGATCTTGCTGATGTCAAAATGTCTGATCAAGGAAAGCGTAAGAGCACTGACCAGCATACTTTTATCATACCATTTCAGGTTCCCGGGTTTGCTGATCTTATCCAGCAACCGTATTTCATTTTCTTTGAGCTTGTCAGAGAGCAATATTATCCGGAATATAAGTGGAATGTTGCCTTTACGCGATGAACCGCCGGA
>JAFGRC010000048.1 GCA_016935355.1 Bacteroidales bacterium | reverse complement strand
CATAACGATTCATAGATGTTAAAAAACGGTACAAGCCGCGGAATTAAGTTCAGCATGGCGGGAGTTATCGTTACGCTGGGCATTGTGTTCGGAGATATCGGAACTTCACCGTTATATGTTGTTAAAGCGACCATAAGAGAAGGATTCCCAATCGAGGAGAACTTTATTCTTGGTGTACTTTCCTGCGTAATCTGGACACTGACAATCCAGACAACAATCAAATATGTGCTGATAACGCTCAGGGCTGATAACAAAGGGGAAGGTGGCATTTTTTCGCTTTTTGCCCTTTTGCGGAAAAGCAAACGCTGGATCTTTATTTTTGCTATTGCCGGAGGTAGTCTATTGCTTGCGGATGGAATTATTACACCCGCTATCACAGTTGTATCATCGATTGAAGGTCTGCGAATCATAAATCCTGAAATAAGGGTAATACCCATTGTAATCGCCATCCTGACATTCCTGTTCATGATACAGCAATTCGGGACAAATTATGTTGGTAAGTTTTTCGGACCACTTATGGCGATCTGGTTTATTATGCTGGCTATACTTGGCTTGTTTGAAATTCAGGAAAGCCTGGTGGTGCTGAAATCATTTAATCCTTATTATGCCATACATTTGCTGGCACAATACCCGGGTGCAATTTTGCTGCTCGGAGCGGTATTTTTATGTACAACAGGAGCCGAGGCACTTTACATGGATCTCGGTCATTGCGGATTAAAAAACATCAGGATCACATGGACTTTTGTAAAAACAGCCCTGATTCTGAATTATCTGGGACAGGGAGCCTGGGTACTCAGCCACAGCAACGAAATCACCGAATTGTCAAATCCTTTCTATACCATTATGCCTGAATGGTTTCTGCCGTTTGGAATTGCCATAGCTACAATTGCTGCAATCATTGCAAGTCAGGCTATTATTTCAGGTTCCTACACACTGATCAGTGAAGCAATTTCTTTGAATTTCTGGCCACGGATTAAAATCAAGTATCCGACACTTGAAAAAGGACAAATGTATATTTCAAGCATCAACTGGTTTCTTTATATTTCGTGTATGATCGTTGTGCTGATCTTCAGGGAATCAGAAAATATGGAGGCAGCATACGGACTTTCCATTACGATCACCATGATAATCACAACGTTACTAATGGTTTCTTACCTGTCGATGAAGAGGACAAGCCGTTTCATTATTGCTTTTTTTGTGCTGACATACCTGGTGATTGAAGGATCTTTTTTATATGCAAACCTTCACAAATTTACACAGGGTGGCTGGTTTACAATTCTGGTCGGGAGCCTGCTTTCTTTCATCATGCTTTCGTGGTATTACGGTCGGAAGATTATTAACCGGTATCTCAGATTTCTGCCCATTAAACAGTATTATGATATAATCAAGGATTTGCACAGTGACAAAAGTATACCAAAGACAGCCACCAATCTTGCATTTTTGACCAAAGCAAACAGACTAACAGATATCGAGTCAAAAGTCATAAACTCCATGCTCAATACTCAACCGAAACGGGCTGATCATTACTGGATCATTCATGTTGATATAAAGGATGAACCACACAGAATGGAATATCAGGTAACCGAACTGATGCCCGGAATCCTGACGAGAGTAGACTTTTTTCTCGGATTCAAAGTGGAACCAAGGATCTATTCCATGTTTAAGCAGGTAACGCACGAAATGGCAAAGATGGGAGAGATTGATTTACTCAGCGAATATCCTTCACTCAGAAAACATAACGTCCTCACAGATTTTAGATTTATCATTATCGACAGGCTGCATACCTCGGACCTTGAATTCAAGCCCGCAGAAAAGCTAATTCTCAATTTTTACTTTTTTTTAATGAAAATAAGCCTGTCGGATGTTAAGTCTCTTGGATTTGACACCAGTACTGTACATATTGAACAGATCCCGCTGACTTTTGAAAGTTCTGCATATTTCAAGCTTAAAAGAAAAGAATAATATGGTTAACCCTGCCGGACTGAAATGTTTTTGTTCTATTGCCCTGATATCATTGATAAAAAAGGACAACTACCACCTGATGAATCCATGCACTGTATAAAAGTACTGCGGTGTAAAAATGGTGACCGCATCCGTGTGACGGATGGCAAAGGCAGTATTTATGAAGCAGTCATCACTTCGGATCGTCCGGGAAAATGTGCCGTTGAGATGATCCGGAGAACAAACGAACCGGTCATACCTTCCTGGACCATACACATAGCCATTGCACCCACAAAAAACATCAGCAGGTTTGAATGGTTTCTTGAAAAATCCGTGGAACTGGGTATCGATACCATAACACCCCTGATCTGCAGCCGGTCCGAACGACGGGTACTGAAGGAAGACCGGTTGAACAGGCTGATCATATCGACCATGAAACAGGCGATTGTCCCCCGCATGCCCGCATTCAATGAGCCTGAAGCCTTCAAAGCATTTATCGACCGGGAAAAACACTCCACCGCAATGAAGTTCATCGGACATTGCGGAGATCAGGAACGGAAGTGGCTAAAGGAAGCATATGTTAAAGGTTCTGATTCAATTATCCTCATCGGTCCGGAAGGTGATTTCTCTCCGGATGAGATCCGTCAGGCAGAGGAAAATGGATTTATTCCGGTTGCGTTAAGCAAAAACAGACTCAGGGTCGAAACTGCCGGTATTGTCGCATGTCATACCATCAATCTGCTCAATGAAGATTTACCGGATCATCCGTGTTTTACGAACGTGCAGGAATGAAGGTACAATTTTCAACTTTCTGTTTCAGTTTCGGGTTTAAAAATATATCGCAGATAATATAAAGACTGTAACTACCATGTGAATTACAGTGAGCGGAAAACCTATTTTCATGAAGTCTTTGAATGAATATCCCCCGGGGCCGTATACCATAAGGTTGGTCACATATCCGTGGGGTGTTATGAATGTGCATGTGGCCGCGTAAGCCAGCGCAAACACAAAAGGCAAAGGATTCACACCAAGCTGCTGCGCAACACTCATGGCAATTGGAAAAACTATTGCCACCGCAGCCTTGGTGGTAATATAGGCAGCAAGCAGTCCGGTAATAATATAAATACCAAACAGAACACCCACCCTTCCCAGCGGTAAGAATGCCGAAATAACGCCATTGGCTACAATATTTGCCGCACCCGATTTCATCATGGCAGTACCCAGCGCAAGTGAAAGCACGATCACCAGTGCAGTATTGTAATCAATATTTCTGGGTATTTCTTTCGGACTGGTAATCTTAAACAACATCGAAACCAGGATCATGATGATCAGTCCCATGAACAGAGAAATCACATTCATTGCAGCCAGTAAAATGACCAGTATGGTCCCGGCGATCATGACGGCCGATTTGTACCAGTCGAGCTTGATGTACTCGGTAACCTTGGATATAAAATAAAAATCGGTGGTATCTTTCGAACGGCTCACAAAATTCTGGCCGGTAAAAAGCAGCAACACATCACCTGATTTAAGCACGACACTTCCAAGTTTTTCCTCTATCTTCTCACCGTTTCGATGCACGGAAATAATTGCGGCATCATATCTGCCCCTAAAATTGGTATCCCTTACCGTCTTGTTGATCAGGGATGAATTTTGAGATACAACGACTTCAATAACATTTGCACGCCTTACCTTGCTGAGCATTCCGACTTCCGGTAACACCAGTCCGGAATTCGTGGTGATCAGCTCTGCAATGTTTTTTGTCTCACCGGCAAATACCAGAATATCCCCCTTTTCCAGCAACACATCTTCCTGCACGGCTGTGATCCTGAAAGACCTGCGCAGAACAGCCACCAGTATCAGTCCCTGAATGTCGAAAATACGTGCTTCACCCAGGGTTTTCCCGATTAAATGGGAATTGGACCTGACTTTCGCTTCCACCATATATTCCCGTGAATGCGACTTTAAATCATCATCGGCCAGTTTCCGTGAGGGCAGCAAAAGATTTCCAAACAACACCAGATAGATCCATCCTATGAGTATCATCGGAATCCCGACCCATATGAAATCGAACATCTGCAGGCTTTTCATTCCGGGAATGATCGTTTGTTCCTCAACCATACTGTTTACAATCAGATTCGTTGAGGTACCGATAAGTGTAGCGGATCCACCCAGTATGGCAGCGTATGATAAAGGTATCAGGAATTTGGAGGGACTGAAATTGTTGCGCTTTGACCAGTTATGTATATAGGGCATCATGACTGCCACCAGGGGTGTATTGTTCAGAACCATGGAAAAACCCGCTGAAGTTAAAACCATGCGACTGACAAAGCCTCTGTAGCTCTTTGCATTTCTGAACAAACGGTCAAAACTATACTCAATGATATTGGTCTTTCGCAAAACATCACTGTAAAGCAACATCATAATTACAACCGCAACCTGTTCGTTGCCAAATCCTTTGATAATTTCCACCGGTGTGAGGATGCCGAATATACCCAGTGTTACGATCGCAATAAGGAACGTGAACGAAATGCCTATTAAATTCTTATATAAGGAAATAAGAATAAAGACCAACACCACAAAAACCAACACCAGATCAAATGTAATCATAAGATGTGATGCATAACAAAATACCGTTGAGCGGAATGTACATTAATAATAAATGCGAATGTATAAAATTAAACGGTTTTATAAAATTGAGATGGCATGATATTGGTATTCTTGGTAATGAAAACTATATTTGAAATTGCTTATAACCATAAATCTTACGTCATGTCACATTTATCCCGACTGAAACCTGAGGCTGTCTGGAATTTCTTTGATGAGATCACAAAAATACCAAGAGCCTCCAAAAAAGAGGAAAAGATCATACGATACATTACCGGTTTTGCGGAAAAACATATGCTTTCCCATGCCAAAGATAAAACGGGTAACGTTATCATCAGGAAGCCGGCGGCAAAAGGATATGAAAACAGGAAAAAGATCTGTCTGCAAAGCCACCTTGATATGGTTTGTGAAAAAGTGAATGCCAGCAACCATAATTTTGATAAAGATCCGATACAGACATATATTGACGGTGACTGGGTAAGGGCTGATGGAACAACCCTGGGTGCTGATAACGGAATAGGTATTGCCGCGCAGCTGGCATTGCTGGCAGATCCGGAACTGGAGCACGGACCGGTTGAATGTCTTTTCACCGTTGATGAGGAAACCGGTTTGTTCGGAGCATTCGGACTTGAAAGCGGCTTTTTTGAAAGCAGGATCCTGTTGAACCTGGATTCCGAAGATGAGGGCGAGATATTCATTGGCAGTGCGGGCGGGGTCAATACCACAGCGACCATAACCTATAATGTCAGAAACACACCTGAACCGTCAAAGGCTTACCGGCTGGAAGTAAGCGGTTTACAGGGCGGACACTCGGGTACTGATATCCATAAGAACCGGGGCAACTCCATCAAGATCCTGAACCAGATATTATGGGAAATCAGAAACCGTTTTGGCGCCAGATTATCTGTTTTTGAGGGAGGCAACCTTCATAACGCAATTCCCAGGGAAGCATATGCAGTTGTTGTGGTTCCTGGTATGTATGTTGAAGTATTCCTTGATTACTTTCAGGAATACTCAAAGAGACTTATGGTTGAGCATGTCATTGATGAGCCTGCCTTGAAACTGACTGCATCCCAGGCAGAATTACCCGGAAAGGTTTTGAAGAAGAAAGTGCAGGAAAAGCTTCTGAACGCGCTGTATGTTTGTCCGAATGGAGTGATTTCATGGAGCAGGGTAATTGAGAACCTGGTGGAAACATCAACGAATCTTGCTTCCATAAAGTTCAAACCTGAAAATCAGATTATCATAGCAACCAGTCAGCGAAGTTCTTCAAATTCTGAAAGACAGCTGATTGCAAATTCAGTGAGAAGCACTTTCAGACTCGCAGGGGCGAAAGTCGACCATACCGGCGGATATCCGGGCTGGAATCCCAACCCCGGTTCCGAAATACTGGGTGTGGCCGTTTCAAGTTATACCAACCTGTTTGGAAAAAAGCCAGCTGTTAAAGCGATACATGCCGGACTGGAATGCGGACTTTTTCTGGAAAAATATCCTGATCTGGATATGATCTCATTCGGACCGACCATACTGGATGCGCATTCACCTTCTGAACGGGTGAGCATTGAAACTACAGTAAAATTCTGGGATCTTTTACTTGACATTCTGAAAAACGTGCCGGAGGAGCAACACCCCGACGGGGTGTGACCCCGTCAGGGTGCGGGTATCAGTCGACCCTTTCAAAATCTTCTTTTGACACCCCGCATACGGGACATATCCAGTCTTCAGGAATATCTTCAAAAGGTGTTCCCGGTGAAACCCCGCCGTCGGGATCTCCTTCAACCGGATCATAAACGTATCCGCAGACCAGGCACTGGTATTTTTTCATTACGGGTGGAGTTTCTTTTTATGGTCAGCAAATATATCATTATTCGTTTTCAGTCTGAAGTTTTTTAAGAACTTTCAAATATTTACCGTTATTTTAGCATCATTGTCATTAATATTTACATATTTTACTCCCGGAAAAAAAGCCACGACTTTTTACGGAAACCGGAACATTCGATATGGAAATGAAGTTTAAATCTTCATACAGCAAATACATTAATTTTTTCAGTATGTTCAATATGGAAAGGCTGTTGACAGTTTTTCTGACCGTCTCCATACTACCGACCTGCAGCAATTCCGATGAACTGACTGAGGGAATGCTGATTGTAACGCACGAACTGCCGGAAATTCTGTCAGAAAACTCTGGTATGGCAGAATATAACGGTCTCCTGTGGTTCATTAATGATGGTGGCAATGAACCCGTTCTGCACGGCTTTGATACCAGACAGGGCAGTATTGAAAGACAGGTGTATGTGATCAACGTGGAGAATATTGACTGGGAAGAGTTGACACAGGATGAATCCCATTTTTATATCGGAGATTTCGGCAATAATTCAGGAAACAGGAAAGATCTCAGGATCATAATCCTGGACAAGGAAGACCTTCAGTCATCCGATAGCGTTTATCCATCAGGCATTATAAATTTCAGTTATGCCGACCAGAGCGACTTTACACCGGCACCTCAGAACAACTCATACGATTGCGAAGCATTTCTGGTGCGGAAAGATTCAGTTCTGCTGTTTACAAAAGACTGGGTCAGGGAAGAAACGACAGTCTACACAATGCCTGCAAAGGAAGGGGAATACCAGGCCAGACCAGGGGCACGTTTTGACAGTGCAGGTCTCATTACGGGAGCTACCTACCTTGATCCCGAAAAACAGCTCGTTCTTCTTGGCTATACCAATTATATTCCCTTTATCTGGATCATCCGGGATTTTGATATTGAGCAAATTAATTTTCGCAATGCCTTAAAGATCGATTTTACTTCTGCTTTTGCAGTACAGACAGAAGCTCTGGCAGTTTCAGACAACGGATCAATAGTCATTGCATCGGAAGGAACGGCAGTATTTCCTGCACGGCTTTACAGAGCTGAATACTAAGACTTGTTGTGGAAAGGGCAGCATACAATAATATCCTAAACCTCAGCATCATCCGGTTCTCCAAATGGTTTATGCTGTATATGCCCATTGTCAAGCTCTTCTATGAACAAAACGGGTTAAACAATTTTCAGCTTTTTACCCTCCAGGCTGCGCATGCATTAACGATATGCCTGATTGAGATCCCGTCCGGATATGCTGCCGATATATGGGGAAGGAAGAACACCATAGTGGCCGGTTCCATCTTAAATATGGCCGGATTTATTGTGTACTCCTTTTCTGCAGGATTCTGGGGCTTTATAGTAGCCGAACTGGTTATCGGATTCGGCGTGAGTTTTGTAAGCGGTTCAGATTCCGCAATACTTTATGATACGCTGGCTGAACATGGATTGCAAAGAAGTTACCTGAAATACGAGGGAAGGCTGTCGGCACTGGGTAATTTTTCCGAATCATTTGCCGGTATGGCTGTATCTGCGATCATGTTCCTGGGCATAACAAATTTGCGATACGCATATGTTGCCCAGTCTGCAATAGCATTTGTGGGCATTCCCGCCTCATTTTTGCTTCAGGAACCCGTGATACAGGTCAGATCCCTGGCGCACAGCTTCCGTGCCACCTTAAACACCGTGAAAAAAAGTATCATTGACACCAAAGCATTGCGCAATATCATACTGTATTCATCACTGATCGGTTTTGCTACATTGATCATGGCATGGTTTGCACAGATCTATTTCTTTGAGGTAAGCCTTGATCATTATTTGTATGGTGCGCTCTGGACGGCACTGAATATTACCGTCGGTCTGGGTTCACTGGCAGCCTGTAAATGTAAAGCACTACTTGGAGTAAATAAAACAAATTTGTTGATACTGGTCTTTATTGCCGGCATCTTCTTGATCAGCGGTCTGGTTATCAGCACCTGGGCCATTGCCTTCTTGTTTGTATTCTATTTTGTCAGAGGAATTGCCACACCTGTATTAAAGGATTATATTAACAGGATAACACCCTCTGAGATCAGGGCCACAGTCTTATCTATCAGGAGTTTCATGATCCGGATCTTCTATTCCATCCTCGGACCTTTTTTCGGATGGATCTCCGATACCATCGATCTGTCAACAGCTTTGATCATGACCGGCATTACTGTCCTGATTTCGGGGTCACTCACCCTGTTTTTTGTGAACAAAACCTCTGCAACATACCAAAATTAAAAGCAATGGTCAAAACTGATGAATTTTCTGGAATCCTTTACCTGATACCTTCCTGTCTCGGTGATTCTGATATCGATATGGTTCTGCCCGGAAAGGTGGTCCAAATCATTCATTCGCTTGATCATTTTGTGGTTGAAAATGAAAGGACAGCAAGACGTTTTCTCATCAGAACAGGATATCGAAAATCCCTTTCATCCGTAAAGTTTTATATTCTGGATGAACATACTGAAATAAAAAACATTCCTTCCATTTTTAAAGAGTCAGGTAAGGTTAGTCTGGGCCTGCTTTCTGAAGCCGGTGTGCCGGCTGTTGCTGATCCGGGATCTGAACTGGTAAAAGAAGCCCACAAAAGGAATATAAAGGTGATCCCCCTTGCAGGTCCTTCATCCATATTACTGGCGCTGATGGCGTCCGGACTGAACGGACAGAATTTTGTATTTCACGGATACCTCCCGGTCAAGGAGCATGAGCGTACCAAACGTATTGTAATTCTTGAGAAACGGTCGAGACAGGAGAATCAGGCTCAAATATTCATCGAAGCCCCTTACCGGAACAATCAGCTTCTCAGATCCATAATAAACTGCTGCCAGTCCGAAACCATACTGTGCATAGCCGCAAATCTGACTACGGAATCTGAATGGATCAAAACCAGAACGATCAGGGAATGGCAGTATCATCCTTTTGATCTCAAAAACCAGCCGGCGGTATTTGTGCTGCAATCCTGAAAGAGATTTTATTTCCCCAGCGGGGATCTGATGTCTTCCACAATGAGCTGATAAATGACAGTCTGATAGTCGGGTACGATCGTATAACCGTATGTGCCGCTATACAGTCCGTTCACACCAAACGCTTCCGCATAGGGCAGAACAGCAGTTGCGTGTGTCCCGAGTCTCATCGTGTCCAAAGCAGTTATCAGTCCGCCGGGAATGGACAGGATCGTTCCCGTGATCACTTCATTCTTTCCAAAGACGAACTTTAAAGGTCTGGTATCATCTGCATTCGTGTCAAAGACAATTGTATCATTTAAAGTTCCCGTATACCCGACAACATATCTGGCGGTAAACCTTATCAGAATGGTGTCATTTTGCTGGATTGTGCGCTGATCCTCAGGATCAGGAGTTACGGTTTCCCTGAAAAAAATGTTGCCGGTAAGCATGGTAGAATCAAATCCTGTTTCTGAAAGGTATGTGATCAGTATTGAATCTTCATATGCCACAGGATCTTTAATTACTTTGATCAGTTCGATCTCATATTCCAGGGGATTGAAATCATAAAAAGCCATGTCCGACGGTATGATCAGCTTTGCCTTACCACCTTCTTTCATCATACTGAGACCCTCATTTATTCCCGCGATGCTGTAACCGTATTTAAATTTAAGCGGGGCATATACAAAATGGGCATAGTATGCCGAATTGGTCCATTCATCCTTAAGCGAATCGTGGTTTGTCTCATGAATTGCCCCGTTTTCAAGATACCTGCCTGCATAATTGATCACGATGTAATCGTTCTTCCCGGGGGATAGTCCTGTACCGGCAACCTCTTCAATAAAATATATGCCACCTTCGGTTTTGGAATCCTCTGCAATACCATGCTCATCGAGGTAACTCTTGATGATCTCGGCTTCCCGTTCATCCTTCTCCTCCCAGTCATTTCTCACGCAACCGGCCAACAGGAGGAAGAAAGCAATCGTCCAGTATACAGATATTCCAAAATGCTTACCGGTAATTGTCATCTCTTCAGTTTTCAAGTGCAGTATTATCTTTTTAGATGTAAATCAACGGAAAAAGTTGCGTTAAATTTTACCTGACGAAGATACTTTTAATATTTCAACTTCAAAAATCAAAGACGTATAGGGTGGTATAATACCTGTCGAGGAACCTGTTTTGCCGAATGCCATTTCAGAAGGTACAATAAACAGTGACCTCTCACCCTCCTGCATCATGCCGATCGCTTCTTCGAGTCCCTTTATCACCTGATATTCAGTCCCATATACAAATTGAAACGACTGGTTCCGCTTTATGGTCGAATCAAAGAATTTACCATTCAGAAAACGTCCTTCATAATGGACTTCCACCGTATCTCCCACTTCAACTATTTTTCCGCTTCCTTCCCGGATCGGAAAATAATAAATTCCTGATGACAACGGTTTAGCAGCTATTTCCTCCTCGGCTATATATTGCTGCAGAACCACTTTTTCGTAATCACCGAAATCCATTATCCAGTTGAGAAAGGCTTCTTTTTCCTTCTGGTATTCGCTTTCAGTCTGCACTTCAAGAACATCTGCAGTGATCTTCATACCTTCACCGGCTGATAAAAATGCAGGCAGATCAGTCTGAAGCGTCCTTCCGAAAAAATTCCCGGAATTGAGTATAAAAGTGGCACAATCTTCCTCAGAAAGCATCAGGAAACATTCATCAACCGATCCCCTGAATGCGGGCTCCGTAACCTGGAATTTCCTGGTGCCTTCGAAAAAAGCCGAATCATCCATGGTCATATATGTCAGGTTAACGGTAATGTAATCACCCGGAGCGATTTTTACCGTATCCTCACCAAACTTATGCAACTGGTAATATGTACCGTTTTTTGCCCGTTTATATCCCGGATGCCTGGAACAGGAAACAAATTGGAACAGTATGGACAATACGATAATAATAAGGATCAACCTGTTCATCCGGTGCGTGTCAGTTTTTATCTTGATGTTCATAGGTTTATGATTCTTTATTTTTACGGGAACTACCGGTTCTTTTTATTGTTGCAGGACGCTGACCAATGTATCCAAACGCACCACTTCCACATCATATATCAGAATGGACCGGGGTGGTATGGCGTTTCCGTCACCGGTCAATCCGTGCGCCAGATGAGGAGGCATGATAAACCTTGCCTTATCCCCCTGCCGTAACAACAATACACCTTCTTCAAGTCCGGATTCAACGCCACCCTGTCCGATCCTGAAGCTTTTCAGTCCAAGGGAATCTGAATCATAGCATACCGTACCGTCCATAAGAGAAATCGTATATTCAAGTGAGATTACCATACCCGTTCCCGCATAAAGGCCTGTGCCGTTTTCATATACCTGATACCATAAACCTGTCTGTGTCTCCTGCATATCCCAATCCCTGCGTTCGGCAAAAGCACTGATGCGTTCACGGTCCTTCCTGACCAGTATCCTGTTAGCCCCTATCAGCGCTCTTCTTGTGTTTTCATAGTCCTCGTCCGACAGGCTTTTTTGCTTCTCACTGATGCAGGTGAAAAGAAGACCACCCAGAATCACCAGGCCTATGACATGTTTAAATTTCATCATCTGACAAACTTTCCTTTTGCAACGTCAACATCTTTTTAAAACGTTTCAGGGTCTCTTCCATTGTGTCAGTGGATTCTCCACCTGAGGCATTGACGTGACCACCTCCGTTAAAATATTTTTCAGCAAAACGGTTCACGGCAAAATTACCCCTTGAGCGGAAGGAGATCTTGATGTGATCTTCTTTTTCAATGAAAAAAGCTGAAAACCGGATACCCCTGATCGATAACGGATAATTCACAAATCCCTCACTGTCACCAACCTGAAAATTATATTCCTGCAAATCCTTCCTGGTTAACCATATGTATGCCGTATGATATTCCCGGATGACCTCCATATTGCTGTTCAGACAGAAGCCCAGCAGCCGCATTCTCTTATCCGTGAAATTATCATAGATCAGGGAATATATCTTATCCTTGTCAATATGAAAATCCAGCAGTTCGGCAGTCACTTTGTAAGTCAAAGGCTTTGAAGAATTATGGCTGAAGCAGCCTGTATCGGTCATGATACCCGCAAAAAGACAGGTCGCTGCATCGGTATCCATGTACCTGTCGAGACCGCCATGTTTAAAAAACTGATAAACAATTTCCGCGCTGGAGCTTGCCGATGTATCTGAAATGGTGCAATCAGCAAAAGATTCAGGATCCGGATGATGATCAATCAACAGTTTATAGGCGGCTGATCCTGTCACCTTATCATTGAACTGTTTAATTCTTTTCAATGTATTAAAATCCACGGATATGATGATTTCAGCCCGGCCCAGAAACTGTGTGGCCTTTTCAGGTTCTTCATCGAATACCGTAATGGCATCGTTGCCCGGCATCCATTTCAGGAAGTCAGGATATCCATTGGGTGAGATCACGTGGCAATTGTGACCCATGTTCCGCAATACTATAAACAATGCCAGCGAGGATCCGATGGCATCGCCGTCGGGATCAATGTGTGTAATGATCGCAATCCTCCTGCAACCATTCCGGATCAGCTCCAATACCACGGATGCATCCTGCCAGATTTTCCTGTCGTTCCTGTCCTCCATAGCGTTATTATCCGATTCCAAAATTAGTGAACTTATTCTGCCCGGACCCGGTCAGATTTACATAGTTTTTAAAAAATTTCAACATCATTTTGTTCAATTTGCACCCTTGAAATTTATTTTCCTTAAATAAGCCAGTCCATTCACCAGGAGTCGGAGTTTCGTTTTGATTTTTTTTTATATTAGCAGGGTATTCAGATACAAAACTTAAAGAACCAGGAATTTGATATGGCCGGAACAAAGACTTTAACAATAATAAAGCCCGATGCTGTGCGGTATGAACATATAGGACCCATCCTGACAATGATCAACAGCAGCGGTTTTCACATTGCCGCACTGAAACTGATTCGCCTGAGCCGGAGTGAAGCTGAGCATTTTTATGTCGTGCATAAAAACAAACCGTTTTTTAACAGCCTTATTGATTTCATGACCTCCGGTCCGGTTGTCATCGGAATTCTTGAAAAGGAGAACGCCGTTGCCGATTACAGGAAATTAATGGGCAACACTGATCCTTTAAAGGCAGAAGAGGGAACGATCCGGAAAAAGTTTGCCGCAAACATTGAAAGAAATGCCGTTCATGGTTCCGACAGCGATGAAAATGCCGAAAAGGAATGCAACTTCTTTTTTTCATGTATCGAACGATTCTCAGTCTTTGATAAGTAGCCCAACGTTATTTAGGCATGGACAACGGACAAACTTTGAAAATTGAATCCTGAACTTTGAACCTTCAACCTTGAACGTTAAACCTTGAACGTTATCTGATAACAATCTGCTCAACCAGCTTCTCTCCCGCTACTTCATTTAAGCGGTCTACGATGTTCTGCCGTATCATAATCAGCTCATTCTTCAGGACAGAGGATGTGACGTGCACAAATAAAGTTCTGTTGCGGATGTAAACGCTGCGGGTGCGGGAAGCGACCATTTTACCCATCAGGGACTCCCATTCCGTGACAAGGTGTACCTCTTTCAGTTTCCTGTCAATTTGTATTTCCCGGAGGAACTCCCGGATGACCAGATCTATTTTCTGTGTATAGCTTTTTCGCATACAATCCCCGGCAAGTATTTAAATGCTTGTGATATCTTTATGTGCAATATTGAAAATCTTAAATTCAGTATTCATGTCATCCAGTATGGATCTCATCTTCTGCTCATCTGTATGGGTGATGAATATCTGGCCGAAATGGCTGTCCGTTACGATTTTAATGATCTGTCTGACCCGGGATTCATCAAACTTATCGAAAACATCGTCGAGCAGCAATATCGGCCTTACCTTGTTCATCTCACGGATAAAATCAAATTGTGCCAGTTTCAGTGAAACGAGGAATGTTTTTTGCTGTCCCTGTGATGCCGTTTTCTTCATATGGTGTCCGTTCAGCTTCAGGATAATATCATCCTTATGAATGCCTGTGGTGGTATATTGCATGATGATATCCTTTTCAACGGACTGCACCAGCAGCTCCAGAAAATCCACCTGCTCCAGTTGTGAATGGTATTTCAGATCCACCGCTTCCATATCAGGTGCAATTTTGTTGTAATAGGAGCGAAAGATCGGCACAAGTTTTTTTGTGAATACCGTCCGGGTATGATGGATGCGTTTCCCCGGAACGACGAGTTTTTCATTGTAAACCTCTAACATATCACGGTCATAATGCCAGGATCCCTGGATGTTTTTCAGAAACTTATTGCGTTGTGCAAGCAATTTGTTATAGGCAATATTATCATCAAGATAGACCTTGTCATATTGTGAAATCACGCTGTTCAGGAATTTCCTGCGTTCGTCGCTGCCTTCAGTAATCAGGACTGAATCTTCCGGCGATATCATGACCACGGGTAACAGTCCGATATGATGTGCCAGTCGATCATATTCCTTTTTATTTCTTTTGAACACTTTATTTTTGTTCCTTTGAATGCTGCAATATATTTCATTTTTAATCCCATCCAGCAGAAATTCCCCCTGAATTACCGAGAATTCCTCATCATGTGTAATATTCTGGGTATCTATCGGATTGAAATAACTTTTGCAGAGGCACAGGTAGTGAATGGCATCCAGGATATTGGTCTTCCCTACTCCGTTGTCGCCAACAAAACAGTTGATCCTTGGCGATAATTCCAGTTCAACCTGACTGAAATTTTTAAAATTCACCAATGATAAAGTTTCCAGATTCATAACAAGGAAATTAATACAATCAAAATTAGTTTTTTTAAGCTCGAAATAAAGTTTTTGTTTATAAATCGTAAATATTCTTTGAAATGCTTGCCGGTACGTTGGTAAATTCATGTTAAGGGTACTGTGCAAACATTTATTTTTATCGCTGCTTTTGATTTTTTTTTAATAAATTGCTGCAAATTTCACAAACCCTGTACATTGGATCAGCAAAGCTTTAATTGCCGGATTTGCATCCTGATGATCAATGACAATCTGGAGGTTGAAGGCATGAATGATGTTGCCTCCGACGAATTTAACTGTCCCCTGCCGGATTGGCAAAAAACATACTGTTATCAACTTTTGCACGGATCTGATAAACCCTGTGATTTCTGCAACATTCAAAATTTAAGATCAAAGTCAGCAAGCAGTTTTACCTATTCGTTTGTAAAGGATGATCTGATTTTCCATTACCGGTTATCCCGGTTAAATGACCGTGTCGACAATCAGCATTATATTTACCTGATTGAAAAGGGTGCCGGTTCGCAAAACGGTTCCGGCATGCAAAAGGAAAGGGAGCTGGATCTTATCCGTTCGAGACAAAAGGCTGAGGAAGCCGACAGACTGAAAACGGCCTTTCTGACAAATATGTCACATGAGATCAGAACCCCGATGAATGCCATAATAGGTTTTTCAGAACTGCTTTCAAATCCTGAAGTCACGCAGGATGAAATATCCAGTTATACCCGGATCATCAAAAGCAGATGCAATCATTTACTGCAAATCGTTAATGATATTCTGGATATTTCAAAAATCGAGGCCAACCAGATCGAGTTGAAGGAAATCCACGTCAATCTGAACCACCTGTTCGATGACCTCAATATGTACTATGCCCAGAAGATCATTGATGAAAAAAAATTCAAAATAATCCTGAATGTTGAAAAACCTGAGGAAGATAACAGGAGTGTCTTTCTGGTTGACGAGCTGCGTCTCAGACAGATCATCGGCAACCTTCTGGACAATGCAGTAAAGTTTACCCGTGAGGGCAAGATCGAATTCGGATACAGGTTTATTGAGAACCGCGTACTGATTTATGTATCGGATACAGGCATCGGTATTGCCGAAGAAAAACACGACAGTATTTTTGAACGCTTCAGTCAGATTGACACATCGCTGGTCAGGCAATTCGGAGGTAACGGATTGGGACTGGCAATTTGCAAAGCCTTTGTGGAACTTATGGGGGGACGGATATGGCTTGAGTCAAAAGTTGGTGAGGGATCTACTTTTCTTTTTACCCTGCCCTGGAAAAACGGACAACCGGATAAACCAGCCGAGAACAAACAACCGGAAATCAGGAATTTCATCTGGAAAGGCAGAAAAATCCTCCTGGTCGAAGATGACCGTTCCAGTGCAAAATTTATGCATGAATTGCTGAAACTGACTCATGTTGAAATGACCGTTGCATATACTGCAGCGGATGCACTTGAGGTTTTTACCGGCGATCAGCATTTCGATCTGGTTTTGATGGACATTCAGTTACCCGACAGAAACGGACTGGACCTTGCCCGGCTTTTTAAAGGTTACGACAGGAATGTGCCGATCATTGCACAAACTGCCTATGCCATGGAAGGTGATAACATCAAGTGCATTCAGGCAGGATGTGATGATTACATCTCTAAACCATTGAATATAAGTGATTTATTTTTAAAACTCGGCAGGTTTCTGGCTAAGTGATGTTCATTTGTGACGTTCCTGCAGTATCCCGACCACATCTTCAATTCTTGCACCCCTGGATGTCAGCAATACCATCATGTGAAACAGCAGGTCGGCCGATTCATTCAGCAACCGTTCCATATTGTCGTTCCTGGCTTCAATGATCAGTTCCACAGCCTCCTCCCCGATCTTTTGGGCAATCTTATCGATCCCTTTTCTAAACAATCGGGCAGTGTAAGAATTTTCAGGCATATCCTTCCTGCGCTGTTCAATAACATCCTGCAGCCGGACCAGAAAATCAAGCTGTTCTTTGCTCATAATTTGTATCTTATTAACATTTAAATCCTTACAGAAATGCCTTCAGCATGAAGATAAGCTTTAAGCTGCGGAATAGATATCTCGTTGTAATGAAATATACTGGCCGCGAGTCCAGCATCAGCCTTACCGGTTGTAAACACGTCTTTAAAATGTTCCATGGTGCCGGCGCCTCCTGACGCAATCACCGGAATGGACAACATATCCGAAAGTTTTGCAATTGCGCTGCAGGCAAAACCGTTCTTTGTACCGTCATGATTCATGGAGGTAAAAAGGATCTCTCCTGCGCCACGATTTTCGGCTTCTTTAGCCCATGTAAACAATTCTTTATCGGTCGGGATCCTGCCACCGTTTATATAGGCTGTCCATTTGCCGTTTTCTTCTAAAGCGTCGATTGCGACAACCACAAACTGGCTTCCAAAATTCATAGCCATCCGGTCGATCAGTTCCGGATTCCCGATCGCGGCAGAATTAATGGACACTTTATCTGCCCCGGCAGACAGTAAAGCTTCAATATCACCCGGTTCACTGATTCCGCCCCCGACCGTGAACGGTATGTTCAGGTGCAAGGCGATCCGTTTGACGAGCTGAACGAAAGTCTTGCGACCTTCGTGACTTGCCGTAATGTCGAGAAACACCAGTTCATCAGCTCCCTGTAAAGCATAGGCCGCACCAAGCTCGACCGGATCACCGACCTCACGGATATCAACAAACTTGATACCCTTTACGGTTTTCCCGTCCCGTATATCCAGACAGGGTATAATTCTTTTTGCCAGCATAATAAATCATATAAATTGTTTCAGTTCACTTAATTTGATTTTATTCTCGTAAAGCGCTTTGCCAATGACCACACCTGGAATCCCGGATTCCTGAAGGACGTGCAGATCCTTAACGGAAGAAATGCCTCCGCTGGCGATCAGATGAACACCGGGAAAACTATCCATGACCTCCCGGTACATTTCCACGGAAGGACCCTGAAGCATGCCGTCCCTGGAGATATCGGTGCACAGCACTTGCTGAACACCGGCCTTTATGTACTCATCCAGAAAAGGCAGCAAAGCGATATCCGTTATGTCGTCCCACCCCGATACGGCAATTTTCCGGTCCCTGACGTCCGCACCCAGTATCAATTTTTGCGGACCATATATTGCAAGCCATTCTCTGAACAATTCCTTGTCCGTCACAGCCACACTTCCAATTACGGCCATTGCAACACCACATTTATAAACAATATTCAGATCCCCGGTTTTCCGGATCCCACCACCAAAATCCATGATCAGGGATGTTTGATTTGCGATTTGTTCAACAGTTTTCCAGTTCACAACATGTTTTGTCCTGGCACCGTCCAGGTCCACCACATGAAGCCTTTTGATTCCATGATCCTCGAATTTCCGCGCTGCCTCAACCGGGTCTGCTTCATAGACTTTCTTCAGGCGGTAATTTCCCTGTTCAAGCCGCACACACTTACCTTCAAGAATATCAATTGCCGGAATGACCTCAATCATAGCTCAATAAAGTTTTTTAGAATCTGTGCACCTACCCGGCCGCTTTTTTCCGGATGAAACTGGGTAGCATAAAAGTTTTCTTTTCTGAGTGCCGCACTGAACGGGACCAGATAATCACAGGCGGCAACCGTGTGTTCACCGGTTGCGGCATAAAAGCTGTGCACGAAATAGACAAACTGGTTCTCAAGGTCCCTGCTGAAAATACCGTCCTGCAGACCGGAAATATTGTTCCATCCCATATGCGGTACTTTAAAGTTGGTGTTATGATCTTTCCACGGAATGAATTTTTTCACCTTTTCACCGAAAATACCCAGACACTCCGTATCCCCTTCTTCCGAATGGCTGCACATTAGCTGCAATCCCAGGCATATTCCCAGTACAGGCTGCCTGAGATCCCGTATCAGCTGATCCAGTTTATGATTTTTGAGGTATTTCATGGTCGTGCCGGCCTCGCCCACCCCCGGAAAAATTACCCTGTCCGCTGACCTGATCAGATCGTGATCATCGGTCACATAAGACTCGATACCGAGTCGCTGCATCGCAAAATCCACTGACATGATATTCCCCGCATTATATTTTATGATCGCTACTTTCATATGATTGAACAAAAGAATGCTGATATAAATTTTACAGTCATGATACTAATTCAATACGACGGTCCGGTTGCCATATACCAGTGTCCGGCGCTGCAGATGCATCAGCAGTATGGCTGCTTCCTTTTTACCGTTGTTCATGTGTTCGAAGACTTTGTCGTGTACGGTTGCATTTACAGCATTCCCTTCGTGGTGGGCAGTCTGTATTCAAAAGGATCCCTTTTTATGGCCATTTTTATAGCCCTGGCTGTTGCCTTGAATATCGCTTCGATCTTATGGTGTTCATTATTTCCGCCGGCTGTGATCTGCAAATTGCATTTTGCTCCGTCTGCAAACGATTTAAAAAAATGCATGAACATTTCCGTCGGCATCTCCCCGATCTTTTCCCTTTTGAATTCAGCGTTCCAGATCAGCCATGACCTTCCCCCGAAATCGATCAGCACCTGCGCCATGCAATCATCCATGGGCAGGACAAATCCGTACCGGTCCATCCCCCTTTTCTCACCCAGGGCCATACTGAAAGCCTCCCCAATGGAAATGGCTGTATCTTCAATGGTATGATGCTCATCGACATGCAGGTCACCTTCGACTTTCACATGCATGGTTATGCCGGAATGCCGGGCAAGCTGGCTTAACAAATGATCAAAAAAACCGATCCCTGTGGAGATATGGCCTTCACCGTTTCCGTCAAGGTCTAGCTCTACCATTACCTTCGATTCATTTGTGATCCGTTCCCATGAGACCGAACGGATACCAAGAGCGACCATTTCGACAATCTTCTCCCAGCTGTCCGTGATCAATACGCAGGTCGATCCGAGTCCGGCTTGCTCCACTTCATTTTTAGTGATCTGAGAACCGAACAGAATTGCTTTTGAGCCGAGATTTCCGGCCAGCTCAAGATCCGTCATCCTGTCACCGATCACAAAGGACTTTTGCAGGTCATAACCGGCATTCTTATACCCGGCCAGCATTCCCGTTCCGGGCTTGCGTAAAGGGGACCGGTCACCGGGCAAGCTGCGGTCAATCAGGATATCATCAAACACGATCCCTTCATTCTCAAATGTTTTCAGCATTTTCTGCTGCACCTTATTGAATTTCTCTTCGGGAAAAGCATCTGTGCCCAGTCCATCCTGATTGGTAACCATGACCAGCTCGTAATCCAGGTTTCTGACAATGTAATGGAGACTGCGAAAGACAGAAGCCATGAATTCCAGCTTCTCGAGGGAGTCAACCTGGAAGTCCGGTTGCGGTTCACGGATCAAAGTACCGTCCCGGTCAATAAAAAGGACTCTTTTCATCTCGTTTTATTTGTTATTAATCTGTTTCATACTTCAATGGATCATACTTTCCGAGAACCTCCATCAATTTCATATTCTCTTCCCCGGTACCGATCGTAATCCTCAGAAAACCTTCACAAAGTGCAACTTTTGAGCGGTCGCGGACAATAATCTTATTATCTATGAGGTACCTGAAAACACCATTTGGATTTTCAAACCGAACCATTAAAAAATTGGCATCACTTGGGAGTATCTCCCTGACCATGGGCAATTTGACAAGTTCTTGCTGTAGTAACTCCCTTTCGTTCAGAATGATGCGAACCCATTCCTGTTTCCCGGCTTCATTCGCAATCTTTTCCAGAGCCATATGCTGGGTAAGTGCATTCACATTGTACGGGTATTTGATATGGTCCAGTACACTGATGATCATCTCATCCGCAAAAGCCATGCCCAGCCTGATGCCCGCCATCCCCCATGCTTTGCTGAATGTCTGCAGGATCACAAGGTTGGGATACAGGTCCAGTTCCCGGATGAAAGATGCTTCACATGAAAAATCAACATAGGCTTCATCAAGCACCACGATCCCCCTGAAGGTCCGGATCAGGTATTTTACATCATCTCTGTAAAAATTGTTAGATGTGGGATTGTTTGGTGAGCACAGAAACAACAGCTTGCTGTTTTCATCGACAAGTTCTCGGATGGACGGTATATCGAGCTGGTGGTCGTGCGTCAATAAAGCCGGTCTGTATGCAACATCATTAATGTCGGCGCATACCTTGTACATTCCGTATGTCGGATTAATGCTTACGACATTATCCTCACGCGGCTCACAAAATGCCCTGATCAGCAAGTCGATCGCTTCATCACTGCCGTTGCCGACAAAAATGTTTCCGGATTTCACGGATTTCAAGGCAGCGATCCTGCTTTTCAGCAATTGCTGATGCGGATCCGGATACCTGTTGTAAGGATGGTTAAAAGGATTCTCATTGGCATCCAGCAAGATTGCATCACTTCCTTTATATTCATCCCTTGCGCTTGAATAGGGGGTAAGCGAACGAATGTTCCTTCTCAGTAATGAATTTACATCAAACATAAGCGTCATGCTTTTAAATGGCCCTTTAACCGTATATCGACTGCATTCCGGTGTGCGTTCAATTCCTCGGTTTCCGCCATTTTCATAATGGCCGGACCGATCTTTGCCAGTCCGTCATATGTAATGTGCTGAAAGGTAACCTTCTTCACAAAGTCATCCAGATTCACACCATTATACATCCGTGCATACCCGTTTGTGGGCAATGTGTGGTTGGTCCCTGAAAGGTAATCTCCCGCACTTTCTGGTGTATAATCTCCTATGAATACAGAGCCGGCATTGATCACTTTTTCCGCCAGCCTTGCTGCATCATTTGTCGAAATGATCAGGTGTTCGGGGGCATATTCATTGACAATGTCCACGATCTCCTGCTTGTTGCGCATCAGTATCAGTCTGCTGTGCTCCAGAGCCTTCACGGCAATGTCCCTTCTCGGCAAAAGTTCAATCTGTCTGTTTACCTCGGCAATCACCCGTTCAATGATATCCTGGCTTGATGAAATCAGCAGGACCTGACTGTCAGCTCCGTGTTCTGCCTGCGACAGCAGATCGGATGCCACAAATGAAGGATCTGCCCGTCCATCGGCAATTATGACAAGTTCCGAAGGACCCGCAGGCATGTCAATTGCAACATTTTCGCGCGATACCAGCTGTTTTGCAGTCGTGACATACTGGTTCCCCGGTCCAAAGATCTTGTATACTTTTGGAATTGACTCCGTACCGTATGCCATGGCAGCGATCGCCTGAGCGCCACCCGCTTTGAAAATCCGTGTGACTCCGGTTTCTTTTGCTGCGAAAAGGATTGCAGGATGGACCTTGCCGTTCTTACCCGGGGGTGTACAGAGAACAACCTCTGAACATCCTGCGATACGAGCCGGTATGGCAAGCATCAGGACCGTCGAAAACAGCGGTGCAGAACCTCCCGGTATGTACAAACCGACTTTTTCAATGGGAATTGCCTTTTGCCAGCATACCACGCCCGGCATAATTTCAATTTTTCTGACTCCTGCTTGCTGTGACCTGTGAAATTTTTCAATATTCTGGATCGCAAGTCCAATGGATTTCCTCAGTTCATCATCGATTTCCTTTTCAGCCTGAACAATTTCATTTTCACCAACGGGAAAGGAATCCAGCTTCGTTCCGTCAAACTGTCTTGTATAATCCAGAACGGCCTGATCACCTTTATGCCGCACTGCATCAAGGACCGGAATGACCACATTGTCAACCGTCCGGTTGTCCAGGACAGGACGTCTCAAAAGTTCCGGCCACTTTCTCTTGTCAGGAAAACGTATCACATTCATAGAACACAAAGTTACATGATCATTTTTTCAATGGGTATTACCAGGATTCCCTGCGCCCCCAGCTTTTTTAGTTTTTCAATGATGTCCCAGAATTCGTCTTCATTAACCACTGAATGTAATGAACTCCAGCCTTTTTCATACAGGGGCATGATGGTGGGACTTTTCATTCCGGGAAGCAGTCTGACGATCTGCTCCAGATTTTCATTGGGTACGTTCAGCAATATGTATTTACTGTTTTTCGACCGCTGCACGGCCTGAAACCTGAACAACAGATCATCCAGAATCTTCCTTTTGACCGGTTTCAGCGCAGGTGAAGCAATGATTACCGCTTCAGAACGGGCAACGACCTCAACCTCCCTGAGCCGGTTGTGTATCAGTGTGCTGCCTGTACTTACAATATCAAGAATGGCATCTGCCAGACCAATGCCGGGTGCAATTTCCACAGAACCGCTGATCTCATGGATTTCTGCATGAATTGATTTCTCATCAAGGTAATTCTGCAAAATGCGCGGATAAGAAGTGGCAATGCGTTTGCCGTTGAAATATTCCGGACCGGAATATTTTTCAGACTGCGGTATGGCAAGGGATATTCTGCAACGTGCAAATCCGAGTCGTTCCACAATTTCAACCTGCTTCCCCTTTTCCATGACTTCATTCTCACCGACAATGCCGATATCTGCCACTCCATCAGCAACATACTGAGGAATATCATCGTCCCGCAAATACAAAATTTCAACAGGAAAATTTTCACCCTTTGAAACAAGTTTTCGCCTGTTATCCTGCATATGAAATATCCCGGATTCCTTTATAAGTTCAAGGGACCGGTCGCTCAACCTGCCCTCTTTCTGAACGGCGATCTTAAGATATTCCTGCTTTGATTTCAAATTAATCATAATATGCCAGATTTATGCTTTTAAAAGGCCTCCGCTTCAGTCCGTCCAATACAAAATAAAAGAGGTTTGCAGCACTGCAAACCTCAGAAAATATCATCGATTTATCAAATACTGACTCATCATTGTGATCACGGCCGGTGGTGATGGTTACGTGTAAAGCGCTCTTTCATATTTATAATTTTCGTCTGCAAAAATAATACTTATTCGTGATAAAAAAAAGAAAATTTTTACTGCCACACAGTTACAAATCCCTGACCAGAATATTTCCGGAAGATTTTTGAAGGTCTTTATAAAACGATTCGACAAGTGCACTCAGTTCACTCAGCTCTTTTGAGTATTTATCCAATGATGCCTGGTGACCATGTTTATCAAGACTGTCGATCACAAAACTGACACTGATTTTGGACGGATCAACGGCCGGTTGATAGGCTATCTCACGTACATCACCCGTTAAAGTCTCGTTGATGATGCCGCATCGGTTCAGATCGTAAATAATATCCCGCACCAGCCTGACCGGTATTCCGTGCAGATTGGCAATTTCAGCCGCCTTCAACGGAAGTTTGCCTTCCGTAAAGTTTTTCACAATGGTTTTTGTCACCAGCAAGGTTAGCACCTTACGTTGCTTATGGCTCACGTCAACTCCTTCAGCTTCCTGCTCATAGTGTTCCGCATTCTGGTATGCAAAGGATATTTCGGCACCCAGTAAAACGATGAGCCAGCTCAGCTCAAGCCACATCATAAACAACGGGATTGCCGCGAAAGTCCCGTATATGGCACTGTAACCCGTAAGCAGGGACTGAAAGTTCACATAACCCCACTGCAGCAACTGGAACATGGTACCTGCAATAATTCCCGCGATCATCGCCGGCAGAAACTTTACTTTTGTATTTGGAATTAGAATGTACAAAAGGGTAAATACAAACCATATCAGTGTGAATGAGAAAAACCTGACCAGTATCTTCAGAAAGCTGTCAAGATAATGCAGAAAGGCAATGTCCTCCGATATCCCCGGTATTTGTGAAACATTCAGGCTGAGTGTTACCAGGAGCAATACGGGAGCGATGACCAGTATGGAAAGGTAATCGGTAAATTTTCGTGTGAACATCCTTGATTTCTTGATCTGCCAGATGTTGTTGAATGAACTCTCAATATTGCCAAGGACTTTCATGACCGACCAGAACAGTATGATAAGACCGATGGCCGTAATGAATCCACCGCTGAACCTGCCGAGGTAATTCTCGACAAAACCCAGCAACACATCGATCAGTTCCTGTTGTTTATCAAAACGCTGATTAATGGAATTTATCAGAAATTCCTTAAAGCCGAAGCCCTGAGAAATGCCAAATACCATTGCCAGTATGGGTACAATGGAAAGCATGGTATAGAATGAAAGGGCGGAAGCCCTGAGTTGTATCTTATCCTCGGTAAATCCGCGCAGTGCAATCAGGAATATCCTGCCCTGCCTTACGAAAAAGCTGAGGACCGGATTCTTATCTTTTGCGGATATTGTCCAGATATCCTTTTCAAATAAGTGTCTGAAACGATTCAGCATAAAGTTGGTACAGGTTTATTTCTTCTGATAAAAAGAATTGTGCAATAAAATACCCCGCTCATGTGAAATTTGAGTTTTACGAATAAAAATACGATTTTTTAATACATTTACGGTTAATTTGACATCAGGTTTGCAAAACCATGACAAATATGCAAAACAAGCATATACTGGTAGTAGAAGATGATGATATGAGCTTCATCTACATCAACCAGATTCTCAATCTCTCCAATTATAAAACTGCCAGGGTCAAAACAGGAATCGATGCCATCGAATATTGCAGGTCAGGTGTAAAACCCGACCTGATCCTGCTGGACATTCAGCTTCCCGATATGGATGGCAAGAAAGCATCGATTGAGATCAGGAAGTATCATGACGGCATACCGATTATTGCACAGACTGCCTCTCAGATTGGCGATCAAAGGGAACAGCTGCTGGAAGCCGGCATCGACGATCTGATAATCAAGCCTTTTGCTGTAGAAGAATTGCTTGAAAAAATTGAAAAGTATATCGGATAAAAAGATGTGACAAAAGTGTGATGCTAAGGTATTCGGGAACTGCTTACCGGATCCTGCCCGGAACGCGAAACATCAGCCGGAACCGAAGCTTTGGCATTAGCCGGATCAGAATCCGAAGCTTTACTTG
>JAFGRC010000047.1 GCA_016935355.1 Bacteroidales bacterium | reverse complement strand
TTATTTCCACATCAATTGCACCTTCTTCAAGTATTGCTGAAATTGTATTATCTTCCGGATATGCCTTTACATTAAATTTGGTTCCCAAAGCCCGTACTGTTATTTCTGATGTCTGAACTATAAAAGGACGGGATTCATTCTTTGATACATCAAAATATGCTTCACCCGTGAGATTCAATGTTCTGGTTTCAAGTCCGTAATTTTCATCATAGGTGATGGTCGTACCTGCATTCAGCCATATTTTTGTCCCGTCAGGCATTTTCATTTCACTTCGTGCACCCAGCGGAACAATAATTTCAAATGATTTAACATCCTCGAAAATACGGGGCTTGTCGGTTAATAACCAGGTGACTGCTGACCCGATTATCATAAACAGGATCCAGGATGCTGCAATCCGCAAATATTTTGAAACAGGTCTTTTCTTCCCGGGGTGAGCAACTTCCTGCTCTTTGGTCAAAGTCAGCTTTTCTTTGAATGTGATCCAGGATTCATCCACACTTGAATCTGAAATACCTGTTTTGCCGGATAATGTCCAGGCATTCTTAAAAGCATTAAAATAACTGCGATTTTCTCTTGACATATTGATCCATTGCTGTAACCTTACCAGATCGTCTTTTGAAATTGATTCAGTAAGATAGCTGATAATGAGAAGATTAATTTCCTCCTTTCGTGATGATGTACTTTCCATAATTTTTCTTTTCTGATTATATGACACTAAAAACCAGGAATTCGATGAATGAATTCTCTGTTTTTTTAAATTATTCTATTTCTATGATTTTTTATCCAGTACCTCGGATATTTTCTTAAGCGCGATATAAATATGCGTTTTTACCGTGTTTTCAGAAATGTGAAGGATCTTTGAGATTTCCCTGTTCGACAAACCTTCAAAACGGCTCATGCGAAATATGCGTCCGCGTTTCTCCGGAAGTTCTTCAACGATATTTTTTATAATGTTGAGTGTTTCATCGGCAAAAAGATGGTTGATGAACGGTTCTTCATGATCATAATTTTCATCAATAAATTGCCACAACTCATCCTTAGAGGGTTGATTAATCTGTTCTTTATTGGTCTTCTGTCCTCTAAGAGCATTCAGAGCCTGATTGTGAACCGCTTTAACAAGATATGATTTGAAGGATCCCTGAATGATTATTACGGATCTGTTTTGCCAGATTTTTAACAGCACATCCTGTACAATTTCTTCGGCAAGGTGTAACTGTCCGGTAATCGTTCGGGCATAACTAATAAGATGAGGAAAGGATTGTTTATACAGTGCCTCCAAAGCTTCTTCATCACCAAGCCTTATTTTTTGCCAATACTGATTATAATCAGAAAGCATTGATTACAAAAAATAGAATATCCTGCTGGTGAAGTTAAAATTAATATTTAAATATTTTCTTTAATCATTAAGAGAAGGTAAGTTAACCTTCAATCAGTTTATGAGAAGATGTTGCTGAATTGCTGCTTTCGAATCCTGTCTTCATTAACACTGCCAACGCTTGTCGTTACTTTTTCCCGTTCAACTTTTCCATAACCGACATTAACCAGTTCCTTTGTTTTTTGTTCCATGGATATTTTGGCATTAAATGATCCGGAAAGCACAAAATCAATCCTGTCCTGACCTGTATAATTTATTTCCTCACTGCCTCTGGAATCCGAATAAACAGATATCGTATTCGTTTCACGGGTGATTTTGATTTTATAATTACCTTTTCTATTGGTTTTGATGTTGGTTTGCAAACCATCAACAAATAAAAAGGCATCATCCACGGATTCTTCCATGGTGGTTTTCACGGTTCCAGTTACGGTAACTCTGTGCGATTTTCCTTGTGCAAATATCTGTATCTGAGATGCAATAAAAGCGAAAATCAGCATGACAAGGATTATTCTCTTTTTCATACCGTTGTATTGTTATGTGTATCATTAAAGGATTCATAATCTTTCATTCGGGAAGGTTTGTATGATCCCTTCTCCCGGATGGCTGAATAATGCACCTTTTGCTATACATAACAAAAGGTGCATACTGCTTCTTATTGACTATTAATCTACTGATCCTGAAACCTTGTCAACCAATGGCCAGGTCGCTGCCGATCAACCTCAGGTGATTCTGATATTCATTGGTTCCGTAAAGGGCATCACGTAAATTGATCAATTCAATATTGTTCTCTTTGATCCAGTTTTTCAGTCTGACGTCGCACAGTGCAGCAACATCCTGTACACGGCCCACGACAAACTGCTGGGCACGTGCGCGATTGCCTCGTTCGCCCAGTCTGTAAACAAAATAGTCCACATACCCGGGATGCCATGATTGCTCTGCAATTACATCATCAGGATAATTCAGTATACCGGCACGGTCTTCCGTATAAAACAGCACAGGATCATATTTCGCTTCCACTTCTGAAACAGAGTCGGTTAACAAATCAATATAAGCAGTCGTTCCTGCTACATTTACAATTTTCCGGCTTGCCCACTTCTCGTCAGCCTGGGTTGCAGGCCTGGGCTTAGTCTCTGAATAGTATTGCGCCCACTCTTCACCAGCTTCCCGGGCAGACACAATGTGATCTACATACGCTTGAGGAGTAGCCGGTTGAGATTTGAAACCATATACAAGGCCATATTCGTCCGTAACCTGTTTAATGGCTCTGTTCCATGGTGAGGCATCTGAACCTCCGCCGCCAGTATCCGGGGCTTTTCCAAGTATCCTGATGCATCTGTCGAGCTGCGCGCGGAGCTCGCTCAAAGCCTCGTCAAAGTTCACATCTTCGGCATTGCGAAGATCAAGCCTGAATCTTTCGTCAAATTGTCCTCCTTTTTCAATAAGTGAAGGAACTTCTTTGGGGTCAAGCACCGGGGCTCCCCACATGTGCATATGCCAGCCGACGGAAATCCATGGGAATTCCCTAAGGCGTTCAAGGGCATCTACTGTGCCCGGGCAATCCAGCATAATATCAATTGCAGTCACAACACCCTCTTCGACTGTTCTGAAACTGCCGATATTGCATACATTGGAAAACCCAACATCGTCAGCCTGGACAACCATCTTTCTGCCTCCAACTCTCGCTTTGGTAACTTTTGCAGTTTGTCCTGCGAATGAAGGAATCGTTGCGGTAAGACCCATACCGGCTGCGCCGGCTCCCAACGTCTGAATAAATTTTCTTCTGTCAGTTTTCATTTTGATTTATATTAGGTTAATTTTATAATAAAGTATATAGTACTATTTAATTAGCCTGGGCATAAAGTCTCCTGATATGATTCACTAATGAAGGATGCCTTGCAATTAAGATCCATGATGATTAATTGTATAGAATTCATAAAAGATTGCCCAGATAAATTCCTGGCCAGGTTCAATATTAATGTTGATGTATGTTTCAGGGCAAAGGGTTTTGAGTGATGCCCAGAATAAAATTCTTGAAAGCGGCCTGTCGCCTTTGATCCTGACCCCGGCACCGGTTTTACTGTTTTCCAGTGTAATGTCAAAGTCTTTAATATCATTGCTGTAACCGGTGATGGTACCAAGTCGAACCGTTTCACCCCGTAAAAGATCCCTCCTAAAACTGATCTTATTGTAATGAATCTCTTTTATTTCACCAATCTTTCCGGTATCAGCAACAATCGTAAACGGAAAGGTTACAACAAATCCTGTTCCTGTAGGCTGGTTGTCAATCACAAAGAAGTTATGGTTATAGACGTTTGTCTCGATGACACGCTTTCCTGTGTTCTTAAGAATATGTGAGATTTTCATTTCAGGTTTCCCCCGGATCAAACTGATGGTTTTCGTGTATTCATAAGAATATTCCGTATCATTTAATTCCTGTGTAAACGCAATCTTATCAGACTTTTTGTTGACTTTCCAGGTCCCGTGATCTTCGATCGGATACAAACTGAACCGGTTATAGACACTGTCAGCAGGAGGTTTCTGAAGGACACCCACGCCGATCTTTACGAAGCTGCCTCCCGGGTTTGCTTCATCATATCCCAACGGAGCAAATTCCTCAACCGGACCCATAATGGCATCATGCAAGGTCGGGCTGTATTCTTCAAACCATTTTCCGAAGAAATGATGCCCTTCATATTCAAGGTCTGATATGATACCGGACCAGTCAAATCTTGTTCCCCGATAGTATCCGGTTTGTTCATCAGGCAATAAAAGTTGTGCAGTGATGTGTTCATTCCGGATTTCTGCCTGAAGGGGTCCTGACTTGCTGCAGGCAAGGGTTGATGTTACAATCAATACAAAAAAGAAAAGGGACTTACTTTCCATACGTTGATTTTTCTTGTTTCCTTGCTGAACAGTATTATCTATGAGCATTAATCCGACATTTCCAGACCGGCTGCCTCAAAGGCTAACTCGAGTGGTATTACGATGGTGCCGAGGTCATAGACCATAATTGCCTGTCCGGCTGTGCCCCACCAATCGACCTGAGACATATTCCCCACATGGAGAAGTCCGCTGCCCTCAACGAGCCATTTCCCTTCGAGTATTCCTTTTGCACAGGAACACAAATTCTGAACGTAGCGCCAATCAAGGTATCCTATGTCAACTTTTTCCTTATTCGGGCTATAGTAAGGACTATAGACGTTTAGCCAGGTGTGGCCAACATATACCCTCAACCCGTACCTTTCATAGGGGGAAAAGTTAGCAGATATATAATCCACAAGCTTCTGGGCGTCTTCTGCGAATATCTTAAGAGACTCAACTGAGCGAAAGGTTTGTCCCACTCCATTGCCATAAGCATCGATCGTGAAGAGGAGCAAGTCCTTCTTTAGAATAAATATTGTGTGACCGTTGGAATGCCCCCTGACCAAAAGAGTTTCAACAATGCGTTCACCACCCAGATCGAACGTTTTTTCCCCTTGTGTAAATACCGTTAATATTGAAGGATCTATGTTATGCTGGCTTTGTATTGCTGCAATATTTTCACCTTCACCGACCCAGAAAGTCACTTCACTGTCCAGGAAAGCACCAGCCATGCCATCGTGATCCGGATGCAAGTGCGAGATAGCAATTTCAAGCGGCAGTTTCCCTATTAATTCGTAAACAACATCGCGAAGCTCTTCTGCAGCATTCTCTCTTGGCTCTATCAGGTCCTGTTCACAACCGTCAATATAATTATTACCCAGGTCAATCATCAAGGCCTTATCTTCACCGCAAATCAGATACATATCGACACCCCATGCCCCGTATCTTCCGGTTGTCGTGCCGGGGTCGTTAATCTTGTAGATTCCTTCCCCGATTTTATAAACAACGTAGGAACCATATTTTACATGATCACCAGGCTTAACCAGGGAAGATGAGTCAAAGGGAGTCTCAGATTGCTGTGTACATGAAAAAGTTGCAAACAATACCCCGCACATAATTAAAGCTGTCGTGATACGAGGCATAATGTTCTTTATCGTTTTTTTATAATGGTATAAATTACTAAACAGAGGTATTCTACTAAGTTCAACTATAGCAGCACCTCCAGCATGGGTTTTAATATGATCTCTTTTATTATTGAACATGGTTATACTTGTTAATTCCGATTAGTTGGTTTTAATTCATTTAAATGTTGGCTTACAATTCCATCGTTTCCTTTCTATCTCATGTTCACCTTTTATGTAAAACATATCAGACTTTCATTAAATAGGTCTTACGTTTTTGATAATCAGATCTCTCAAATCTGAATGATTCGTTTTTTTGAAAAAGAAGAAAGAATAAGGAAATATTTTCTAATGACTGATCCCCTCTTTTCTAACTAAAAACCCTAACCAAATGAAATTCTATTGAACTTTGAAAAACTCGATCTTTTCTTCTGTTGCGACAGGAATAACCCGCGTTTCTGTTCCCAGTTCCATTGTTTCCGTTTTGGTCCCGTCAAATGCCGGCCATTCAGGCAGCCCTTCTCCGTTTGGATCACCATTGATCACAAAATTCACAAGATATGAGGAAGCTGTTTCTGCAACCAGTGTATCAGTTCTGTTCCAGGGCCGGTCCAGCATTTTCAGATTGTTAAACCAGTATATGATGTCACCTGTGTGAAATGCTCCGAATTCAGGATGTTCCGGCCAGGGTATTCCACGTGTAAAAAAGTACGTATATGCAGGTGTTTTAGCGGTCATGGCCCTGAATGCAGCCCATTCATAAAGGTCGAATTTACCCTGATCGCGGGCTAGGTCTACCGACCTTAAACCGGCTTCTTCATCAGAATTTACAGGATAAAGAAAGAGAAATTCATTGGCTTTGTTTCTATATGTTTCTTTGGCATTTTCTTTGAATTCAGCCATAGTGCTTTTGCCGTAACCTTCCCTTGAGCTGCCCTCATCAGCGGTAAGACCTGCTATGGCAGGAACATCATTCTGCTGACCTTTTTCAAAAATAGTTATCATGTCTTTCGGCAGAACATATCCGTCAATACTTGCGCTGAAATCAGCGATCAATTTAGCAGCAGGCATGGCTCTGAGTTCTTCCAGACTTGAAGCACCAAGCGATTCAGCAAACTTCACGCCCCTGGCTAGGGCGGTATCTGAAGAAATATAACCGGAGATACGATCCATACTGGCTCCGCTGAATGTAACAGCTCCGCTGATCAGTCCTTTTGCCAGAGGTGACGCCGTGAGCGTGTGAACAGACCGGGAGCCTGCTGACTGCCCTGCAACAGTTACCTTTTCAGGATTTCCTCCAAAAGCTGAAATATTGGCAGTGATCCATTGCAATGCAGCAATCTGGTCCATAAATCCATAGTTACCTGAAGCATGGTGGGGCGATTCAACACTCAACCAGGGATGAGCCAGAAATCCCAGGGCTCCTACCCTGTAGTTGATCGTCACCACAACGATCCCTTTTTTCGCAAGTTCCTCGCCGTCATATACATCAATGGAACCCGATCCTTCTCGCAAGCCGCCTCCATGGATGTAAACCAGTACTGGCAGTTTATCCAATGCTGATGAGGCGGAAGTCCATATGTTTAAAAAGAGACAATCCTCACTTGTCTCACCACGGATCATATATTCATCGGTCCAAGGAAGTCTTCTGTTGTTAAGTTGGATGCAGTTTGTACAGAATTCGCTGGCATCACGTACACCTTCCCATGGGGCCGGAGGTTGTGGCTCGCGCCATCTAAGATCACCCACCGGAGGAATAGCGTAAGGAATTCCTTTAAAGGACACAACGGTGCCGCTTTCATTGATAACTCCCTGTACCAGTCCATATTCGGTTTCAATATTATTGTCAATCAACTTGCTTTGTTTACCAGTGCAAGACATCTGCAATGCAATGGCAAGTAGAAATCCCCAAAATATTTTGTCATATTTCATACTCTAGATTTTATTTGTAAGGTAGTATAAAACCCACTGATTTACTTTTGAATTTTATTATTATGTATTTTCAAGCGGGTGTTTTATTCGTAAAATTTGTGTCGATCTTTGTTCCATAACCTGCATTATTTATTATCAATATACAATCTACTATGGTATATGCATTCAATCAAGCGATTCACAATGCATCCATGTAATCAAAGTTCAAAGACTCCAACAATAAATAATGCAGGTTAAACAGAACGATTTGTTGTTTATAAACTAATTGACTATTAATAACCAGGATTCTGCGTCATTTTCGGATTCACATCCATTTCCTGTTCCGGTATCGGCCACAGCCAGTTCTTTTCCTTGAATCCGGCACCAGCAATCTCTAACCATGTACCATCACCTCTGGGAATTTGCTTGCCCTGGTCTTTCAGCACATCCGCGGCATCTCCCCATCGGATCAGGTCATGATACCGGTGTCCTTCAAACATCAGCTCAAGCCTTCTTTCAGTCTTTATGGCCTCAAAAAGGTCGTCTCCTGTAACAGAAAGTGGTAGCAACTCGGCTCTGTCCCTGACCTCATTGACATATTGCAGTGCTGTTTCGTCGTCCGGACTGGGTTTCCTGTTGTATGCTTCGGCTGCCATTAGCAGTACGTCAGCATAACGTATCAGTCTTACATTAGTACCCCAGTTATAATGTACATCGGGTGGACCCGATTCATCCATATATTTTGTAAGTTTCATCCTGAGACATGAATCAGAAGACCATGGTAAAGTACCTTCCGGATTATTAGCATCTGCGTACAAAGGATTCCTAATATTTCCACCATACCACGCTGCAAGTTCGGATTCACTTATGACATTAGAAACACGCCTTACAGAGTCACCTGCATCCACAAATACCTGATAGGTATTTTCGTATATTGGTAAGGCAAAATTAAAGCCGGTCTTTAAATCCAATGTTCCTCCTTCAAACCATCCACCACCTTTCGGTCCATAGAAGGGCCTCCAGCGGGATCTTTCACCAATTACTCCGTTTGCATCCCTGGGAGGTTCTGCACCACGGGCGTAAGATGAGATGGGTTGCATAATTTCAAGAACAGATTCTATACCGAGCTCCGTATCAAATCTGTAAACTCTTGAGTAATCCGGATAAAGATCATATTCCTCAGAGTCGATTACTTTTTGAAATTCCGCTGCAGCCTCCGAAAATTTTTCCTGGAAGAGATATACCTTGCCCAACAAGGACTGGGCCGCTCCTTTTGACACCCTCGCCTTATCTCTTTCACTCTGCTGACTTTTTAAGGGCAGAACCGGGATGGCTTCCAACAGGTCCGTCTCCATCTGGGCCCAGACCTCACTGGCCGGTGCACGTGGCTGGGCATACTCACTTGGTGTAAGAGTTTGGGTAACCAGTGGAACGTCTCCCCAGTTGAACACCAGGTGAAAATACCAGAAAGCTCTCAAAACTTTAGCTTCAGCACGGACAAGCTTATTGAATGCAGAATTATCCTCGACATTTTCCAGCAAAATATTTGACCGGTATATGCCACGATAAGCCTGGTTAAACAGATAAGCTGGCAAATCACTGTTTGAACCCATCCTGTATTCATTGGCCTCTTCCAGTCTTGTGGCATCGCCCCGGCGGCTACCACCACAATATACCTCATCAGACATCATGGTATAGGTCATAAGGGGTATATACTCTATATTGATCCAACAGTTTTGAAGCCAATCATAGCATCCCAGTATGCCTTCAAGAATTTCTTCCTCAGTTGAATAGTAATCTTCAACTGTAGCAACACCCTGTTGCTTTGTATCCAGGAAGTCCTCCGAGCATCCGGTAAGGATTAGAATAAAAATTAGGAAAGTTGAAATATATTTTGTTTTCATAATGTATAGATTTTATAATGTAACAGAAATGCCGAATATTGCCTTTTTCGTAAGAGGATAAATACCTCTGTCAATCCCAATGCTGCTGTTATCCTGGCTTCCAACTTCCGGATCCATACCAGGATAATTTGTAAAGGTGAAGTAGTCCTCCAACGACACATAGATTCTTGCCGACTTCATTTTGATGCGCCCCAGTAAGGCACTAGGCAGGGTATAACCAAGCTGCATCTGTTTTATTCGCATATATGATGCATTGAACATCATTATATCGCTGTTCAACGTCTTGGTGTCAAATCCGGCCTTTGGCACTGTAGCATTATTAGGATTGTCAGCTGTCCAGCGTCCGTCATATAAGAATTTTGGAATGTTTGAACCCGGCAGGTCATTCCGCATCCAAAGAACCATATTTTCGTTGCCTGCCTGTCCCTGTAATGTTGCCATGAAATCAAAGCCTTTATAAGACAAACTGATACTGGCACCGTAAGTAACATCAGGAATCGCACTGCCGATAAAGGTCTTGTCTCCCTCATTGATCAGGCCGTCATTATTCTGATCAACAAAATTGGCTTCTCCCGTTGTTGGATCGACGCCATCTGTCTCATAATCCCTGAAATACCAGACTGGATAGCCTTTTTCAAATGCAGTGTAAAATATTTCCGCACCGCCGGAACTTCCACCCCTAATCCTTTGTATGGTAGGATTCAGATAAGTGACCTCGTTGTGCAGGGTAGCAATGTTACCCATAATGCTGTAATTGAATGCGCCTGTGAATTTCCTGTATTCCGCTGAGAATTCAAATCCCCGGTTCGTAATGTCACCCCCATTCACAGCAGATGCAGCGTTACCTGACTCAAGAGGAGGTGTATTCTCAGTGATCAGGTCTGTCGTTTTCTTGATGTAATAATCCAAGGTCAGATTAACCCTGTTATTGAGCATTCCCAGATCAAGGCCGATATCTGTCTGAACGCTTGTTTCCCATTTTAATTCAGGATTCTTCAGCTGGTTGGGCACAGCCACCGTATACAAGTTGCCGTCACCCAGCTGATAAGCCAGGTTGGTGGAAGTGATTACCGAACTGTACATATAATTGGAAAGATTAGAAAGGCTGCCGTTTTCACCCCAGCTGGCCCTCAGTTTACCAAAAGTAAGGAACGTTGACGGGAAAAATTCTTCTTCCGTGAATACCCATCCAAGAGAAAATGAAGGGAATATACCCCACCTGTTATCCTCTGGAAGCAGTGAGGCGCCAGCCCCGTCTCTTCGGATTGTCCCTTGAAGCAAATACTTGCCTCTGTAATCATATGAAAGCCGGCCAAAATAGGAGGCTTTCTTGTCAAGGTATTCAGCTCCTCCCACAAAGTCACTTTCCTGTGATGAAATGAAATCCAACTCCGCATAATTCGGATCTTCTTTGATCATAGGACCTCCCGTAGCACTGGTCACCCTTCTGGTTCTTGCTTCAGCAGACATACCTGCCAGAACATTCAGATTATGACCTCCGAAGGAGTTTGTATAGCTGATAAAATTTTCCCATTGCCAGAAATTGCTTGTTTGATGATCTACCCTTACAACAGTCTGATTGTTATAGTTGTTGTTTGAATTATAGAAATAAGTTGGATCCCAACCTTTTGAAAATGTATTCCCAATCAGGTAGCCAAATCTGGATGTAATAGTAACATGCTGAATGGGTGTTACTTCAGCAAACATATTGCCCTGTAGGGTATAGAATTTATTTTCATTATTGTTATTTGCCAGGCCAACAAAAGGATTCGCAGGGCTTTTGCTGATGTATTCTGAAATACCATAAATATTGCCATTTTCATCCCTCACCGGCTTTTGGCCATCATCGAGGATCAATTGGACATGAGCGGGTATGGCTCCTTCATAAACCACAGGAGTTGTTGGGTCCATAAGGTTTGCAGAATTAATGGTGCTGCCTGTCGAGTTTTCTGATATACCTCTTCTTTTCCCGTAAGTAAAAGAGGTGTTATTTCCGACCTTTAGCCAGTCTGTGATCCGGGAGTCACCATTAAGCCGGAATGTGTACCTTTTGTATGAATCTTTGTTCCCTACAATGATGCCATCCTGATCCAAAACAGAAGCAGATAACAGGTAACTTGATTTTTCGGTCCCGCTGGTAAAGGACAGGTAATGGCGCATACCGGAACTCGGTTCAGTAATCTCTTGCAACCAGTCAGTATCATTTTGTAAGTCAGCCGGATCAATGGTAAACGTTCCTGATTCAGAGTAATACTGGGCATATTCCTCAGAATTAAGCATTCTGGTAGTTTTAGGGATATTCTCAAAAGTATACTGAAAGTCGTAATCGACCGCGGTGTATCCTGATCTTCCCGACTTGGTGGTAATCATAACGACACCATTTCCACCCTCTGCTCCATAGATTGCTGAAGAGGCTGCATCCTTCAGTACTTCCATACTCTCTATGTCCTGCGGCGAAAGGTAAGAGATGCTTTCGACTTTTACCCCGTCAACAATATACAAAGGATCTGCGTTGGCATTTGAACTGTACCCTCTGATCCTTACTGTCAGTTCCGATCCCGGTGACCCTGACGTGGAGAGAACCTGCACGCCCGCAGTTCTTCCCTGAAGGGCCTGTTCAGCTCGGGAAATGGATGAACTTTGTATGTCCCCACCATCTACACTTGAAATCGCACCTGTGACGATACTCTTTTTCTGAGTACCATAACCGATTACGATTACTTCATCCAGCGCTGTAATCTCTTCTCCCATAACCATATCAATAACTGACCGACTATTAATGGGTATCTCCTGGGTTACATAGCCTACAAAGCTAAAGATCAGTGTTTCCGCCCCTTGGGGTATATTTACACTATATGATCCGTCAGCCTGTGAAATTGCACCGGTCATCGTACCCTGTACCTGGATTGTCACTCCAGCCAATGGTTCGCCAGTGGCCCCGTCTGTTACAGTTCCACGAACAACCTGTTGTTGTTGTTCAATAGCCAGGTTTGTCAGGACAATCACATTGTCCATAATACGGTAGGACAGATTGCTGCCTGACAGAGCATTATTCAGCACAGAGGAAATAGTTCCGTCTTTTTCTTTTACAGTCACGATCTCCTGTACATTTACCTGGTCGGTTTTGTAAAAGACTCTGAATTCGCTCTGGGCTTCAATTGCTTCAATCAATTCAGAAAGAGTAGCTTCATTGAAGGAAAGTTTAAGCTTTGTATCCTGTGACCACCCCATTGCTGAAATTTGCATGGCAGCGACTAACAGTAGAATTGAAGTTAGTTTCATAATTAGAATTAGTTTTTTTGCGTAACCGTTAGGAAATAAATTACGCATGAATGATTTTTTTGTCATATTTTTGTATGATTAAAGTTAGACTTCGTTGCTGTTTTAATGCGAACAGCAACAGTTAATTTTTAATTGACCGGAGAATGTGTGCACATTTTCCGGTCTTTTTTATAAGAAACTTTCAAGGATTACATCATAGGCAAATAATTTTAGGTTTTTACTTCAGGGTTTATTGCAGTTTTATTGAAATGA
>JAFGRC010000171.1 GCA_016935355.1 Bacteroidales bacterium | reverse complement strand
CCGTCATCAAGTAAAGCTTTTATATTCAGAGGAATGTATTGATCATACCGTACCGGTGTCAACGGATCCATCATCAGGGCATTTGTGATGACCGAACCGTATTCACTATTTTCGGATACTTCCCGCAAAGTGGTATGCGCATATGAAATGTTGTTGCCGATCTTCAACCAAGGGAATATCCGGTAGTCTGAATTGAACATCAGGTTGTACCGGTCGAATTTATCTTTAGAGGTAATGACAATACCGTCCTGATTCAGATAAGCCAGCGAAAGCAAAAACGTTATATCATTCCCCCCACCGCTTAAGGAAACATGATGTTTGGTATATGGCGAAGTTTCGAAAACCTCCCCGATCCAGTCGGTATCCGTATCAACCGGCTCACCGCTGATCAGTCCGGCTTCCTCCATATATTCGGAAAACTTCGAGGCATTCATGAGTTCAGGTTTTTTAATCAGGCTTTGCCATCCCTGCTGAAAGTTGTAGGAAAGGGAGCTTTTCCCTGCGCTACCCCGTTTTGTGGTGATCAGAACCACCCCGTTGGCTCCTTCAGATCCGTAAATTGCAGCTGAAGCCGCATCTTTCAGGATTTCAATGCTGGCGATGTCATCCGGATTGAGATAATCAATGTTGTTGTTTCTCAGTCCGTCCACAATAAATAACGGATCCGAAACTCCGTTGGAGCCATATCCCCGGATCCTGAGTTTCAATTTCGCTCCGGGCGCACCGGAATTTGAAATAACCTGAATGCCCGAGAGCCTTCCCTTCAGGGCCTGTTCGGCACGCATTATGGAAGTGTTTTCCAGTTGTCTGGATTCCAGCTTCGATATGGCACCCGTGACCACACTTTTATCCTGTACACCGTATCCTACAACGATGATTTCCTCAATCGTTTCAACCGCCGGGAGCAGTTCAATATTGATCACATACCGTTCACCCACCGAAGCTGCTTCTGTCCTGTAACCAATGTATGAAAAAACCAGACTGACATTGGAACCGGGTACCGTGAGATTATACCTGCCTTCCCTGTCAGCGATCGCCCCGATATTAGTCCCCGCGATCCTGATATTGACACCGGCCAGCGGTTCGCCCGTCATGGCATCCAGTATGGTCCCTGTGACCCTTCGTTGATCAGCAATGACGATTTCATCATCGATTTCCTTTGGCAAAAGTATGATCTGCTGACCGTAAACCAGGTATCTGATATTCAGATCCTGAAATACATCCTTTAAACCCTCATCAACAGATGCATTTTCCATATGAATGCTTACCTTCTGATCTGTATCGATCAGTTTCTGGTTATAGAGAAAATAGTAATTGCTTTTTGCTTCTATTTCATTTAGAACAGCTTCCAGGGTGACATCAACCATATGTATTGAAATTCCGGATTGCTGTGCAACAACAGGTTGGGTAAGAATAGTGAAAAGGAACATACACGAAACAATTAAAGATGATTTCATGCGTAAAAACTTAGTAATCGTCCGGATAAACAATCCGGACATATTGGATTTTTCAATACATTTGTATTTCACAGCGGTTAAAAATCCAATATTCTTTCATGACAAAGAATGGCATTTTTGACCATACATCCGGAGGAGAAGTGCACAGACACTTTTCCTCCTTTTGGTCTGTGCATGTGGGATTAACGGGTACTATATCATAGGCTCGGGTTTTTCGTAAACAATCAGGTTTGTTCTTTACAGGGTATTATTTTTTCTTAAAAATGATTACTTTTCTTTTCGTGAACGTGCCGTCCGGCAAGGTGTCACGCTCAAGTTCAACATAGTCGATGGGTGAGGATAATTTCAGCAGCTTCATGACCTCATCAAATGATTCATTTTCAAATGTTGCCCGGTAGCGGTAAGACATCAGCTCATTATCCCTGAGTTCGATTTCAACGTTATAATACTGGCCGATCTTTTTCACCACATCGATCATCTGATCGTTACGAAAAATCAGTTTTCCGTCCTTCCAGGCAATATATTTATCGGTATTCTGGTTCAGCAGATGAAAATCTCCGGTCAGCATATCGTAAGTCATATGCTGATTGGGCTGCAGATCAGAAATAAAGGCAGTGGCTTTCGCCTCATCATTTTTATTGACCTCAATTTTCCCCTCAAGAAGCGTAATTTCAATACGGGAATCGTTTTCACCGGCTGAAACGTTGAATTTTGTACCGGTAGCCTCAATATTGAGCGTTCTGGTTTCTACAATAAAAGGATGCTTTGTATCGGATTCAACTTCAAAGTAACCTTCTCCTTCAAGAAATACTTTGCGTACATTTTCAAATTGACCCGGATATTTCAGCTTGCTTCCGGAATTCAGCCAAACTATGGATCCGTCCGATAAGACCAGATTTGACCTGGTGCCAAAAGGCACGAATACTTCATGGTATGTTACCTGACGGTTTATCTGTAAATGATCCGATATGCCCCTGCCGATGAAATAACCGGTGAGCATAAGGGGAAGCAGCATTATTGCAGCAATTTTCTGAAGCCGGAACCATAACGTTCTCTGTGCCTTTTCGGAAGTAGAGATTATCTTCAGTACCCTTGAAAGTGCCCTGTCAACATCTATTTCCTCTGGTTTAAACTGCCTGTCCGATATTTCCCATATATTTTTCATCTGTACATAGGTTGTCTGGTTGTGAGCAGACGATTCGATCCAATCCTCGAGAGCTTGCGATTCCTCTAAGGTTGCGGTACCGTTAAGATTCCTTATGATCAGATTCAGATTCTCTTCAGCAAATTTATCTTCCATATCGTGAAACTCAATATAATGACGTATTAGAAAGCATATCCCACAAAGGATGCGCAGATTTATTTATTACGGATTCATATAATCCTTAAGATTTGCCCTCAGGAAATTCAAAGCCTTGCTGACCCTCACCTCGATGGTCCTGACAGATACCTTCAACTTGTCAGCAATTTCCTGATAAGTCATTCCGTCAAATCTGTTCAGGCTGTATGCCTGATTTATTTTGTCCGGAAGCCTCTGCAGGACTATATCGATGTGCCTTTCAAGTTCAGAATATAACATATAACTTTCCGTTTCATTTTCAAATAATTTCGGATTGTTTAAAATGTTTTCACTATAACGGTTCCGGATCTTCTGATGGCGTATGCAATCGATGCATTTATTCTGGACCGACTTCATCAGAAAGGATTTCAACGATGATTTTATTTCCAGGATTTCCCGGTTGTCCCACAGTTTCACAAATACATCCTGTACAATTTCCTCCGATGTTTGCTTCTCCCTGATAAAGGTGATGGCAAACATCACCAGGTTGCTGTAATATGCCACAAAAACAACCGAAAAAGCAGCCTTATCCCCCACCTTTATCCTTTCCAGAAGCGATTTTTCATTGATAGCTGACATAACAACAATGGTTTTTCATCGATCACCGTTATACAACCACAAAGTTATGCGTCAAATATAATTATAATATCTGCTATGTAATATACATGTTCTGAAATACCCGCATGGAAATCCCGTCGGCAGTCTGAAAACAATGCCAGACCGTTTTTCACCTGCGGGCATTCACCAGAGGAATGATCAGCAAAGCCAGCAAACCAAAAGTCAGGTATATAAGATTTGTCGTCGTATGCGCAATTAATGCAAAGACCTTACCGTCAGCCGTGTCGATCCCGTAAATCAAAAGCGTTTCATATACCATAAAATGCCAGGGCCCGATGCCTCCCTGGACCGGCGCGAGCATGGCCAGTCCCCCCATCAGGAAGGTGATCATGCCGATCTGAAGTGAAAGGTGTGCGGTAGGTTCATAGGCCAGAAAAACCACGTAGAGCATAAACAGCCAGGCCGTGAAAATAAAAAAGGTATGGCCGATGAACAGCCACTTGTTCTCCATCTGAACGACCGATGTGATCCCTGCCGCAAAATTCCGTTTTAACAACTGCAAACGCCTGCCGAGTTTACCTTTCTGCATTTGCCTTTTTTGCATGAAAAATTTTCTGAACAGAATAAAAAGTGCCATCAGGAATGCCATAACCAGCACAGCAATAAGAATATTACGGGTGGAAAGTATTTCCGTCATCCTGGCTTTGACATCGGGGTGTGTGTTGAAAAATGTAATAATCACACCCAGCTGGCTGGTAACAATTACAACAGCCAGCACAACAAGTATAACCAGATCAGCCATTCTTTCAATAACGACCGTGCCTGCAAGCTTGGTAAAAGGGATTTTCTCATAACGGCTCAGGATCGTGCAACGGAAAACTTCACCTGCTCTTGGTATCAGCAGGTTGACAAAATACATGGCCAGGACGGATAAAAAAGTGTTGTACAAACGCGGTTTGTAGCCCAGTGGCCTGATGAGCATATTCCACCGGATTGCCCTGCTGATGATGGAAAGTATGCTGAAAAAAACAGAAAGGACGATCCAGAAATAGTTCAGGTTCTTAAAAGCACCCTTATAATAGTCGATCGATTCATTCTTATAAACCAGCCAAAAGACAAAAATCCCGATACTCAGGAATATGATATACTTAAGAATGTTCAGAAGTTTCTTCCGCATGATGGCTTACTTCTTTGCCGGTCAGGCTTGTGCAAACAAATGTAATGAATTCGGATCACTTCATAACAGGACATAACAAAAAATGATATTACATTCCGTTATTTGAATATTATTACGATCCATTATTTTTAATATTATTACAGTCTGTATTATTGGTGTTTTTTTGTATTTTATAACCAGTATTGTTTCGCTTTGAACCTAAAATCCGGATATGAAAGCCAGCATCCATCTTCTTGTTGCGGTTGTTGCCCTGTTTCTGATTCCCTTGATTGCAAATGGCCAGATTGATTCAACGGACCTTAATTCCGGAGCGGAAACCGTTAAGGGCAGTTTAATTCACAGGCTGTTCTTCCGCGACCATACAAAGTTCAGCCAGGAAGAAAATGATGCGGTTCTGTATGCCGGTCTGGCTGTATATGACAACAAGATCATCAGAGATATCATGATCAGGAGGGTTGATATGTTTGCACCATCCGTTCTGGATACGGGTTATATCCCGGAATCCTGGCTTGAAAGGACCGGGAATGCGCTGCATTCCGATACCCGGAACAAAATCATCGAACGCAATATTCTTATCCATGCCGGTGAAAAAGTAAGCGCACTGCTGCTTACTGAGAATGAAAGGATCATTCGCAGCCTTCCTTACATGATGGATGCCCGCTTTCTGATCAGGTCCATACCGGACAATCCCGATTCCGTTGATCTGGTGCTGCTTATCAAAGATCTATGGCCTGTTGCTTTCGGAGGCGAAATATCGGATCTTGATGCCGGCAATGTCAGCCTCTGGAATGTAAACATCCTGGGTCTGGGGCATCAGTTCAAAACAATGGTATTCTGGGATGCTGAACATGCGCCTTTTTTGGGCTATCATTTGTTTTACGGCATCTCCAACATACACGGGAGTTTTTTCTCATCGCGGCTGGAATATATTAACCGTTGGAACAGAAACTCATACCTGGTAAACGTTTACCGGGATTTCAAAACCCCGGGACTGAAGTACGCCGGAGCACTAAATTTTGAAAATACACGCTCACAAAATCATATTGAACTCATTGATACTGTCATATCTCAGGTTAATCTGAACTATACAAGGGGGAGTTTATGGATGGGCCGTATGTTTACGCTGCCCGGAAAGCCAGGTGCCAACATGCGTTCCGGCATCTTTGCCACGGGACTGGCATCATTTGTTGAATTCCATGAGGGACCGGAAACCACTGGTACATATCTGTATGATTTTCAGGATAAAAAACAACTGCTGTTCGCACTGGCCTATTCCCGCCAGGGATTTCAGAAAGATAACCACATCTATACATTCGACCGTACGGAAGATGTCCCCTTTGGCTGCCTGTTCGAAATCACATCGGGAATGGAATGGAATGCTTATAAAACAAGACCGTATATTGCAGGAAGCGTTTCAGCAGGTAACTACCTTGTTAATTTTGGCTACCTTTACGGCATGTTGCAGTACGGAACCTTTATCCACCGGGGTGTCGCGGAACAGGGTGCATTAAATGTCCATCTGCGCTACTTTACCGGTCTGCATAAAGGCAAAATATTGGATTTCAGAGGCTTTGCATCCTTTACCTATCAGCGTCTGATGAATCCCTCCGTAGGTGAGTATGTAAGCCTGGAAAACAGGAACGGTATCAGCGGACTGACAAGTCGAGCCATGCGCGGAGACAAGAAAATGCTGCTCAATCTGGAATCTGTGATCTTCACTCCTATACGCCTGCTGGGCTTCCGCTTTGTTTTTTTTGCATCAGCCGATGTGGGTCTGATATGGCGAAACGGCACAACCATTACAGGTAATGATTTTTTTAACGGGATCGGAATCGGGTGCAGGATCAGAAACGATCAGCTGGTTTTTGATACGTTTGAGCTCAGGTTTACATTTTATCCGGGTTGTTCTGATGAGGCATCTGCAAGATATTTTGATGCCGGAAGCGTTCCGGGCCTGAGATTGAATGATTTCTATCCCGATGAGCCATCCATTCTGAAATTTTATCCTGTATGGTAAAAGAAATGATGAATATGATCAAAGAATTCAACGAATTTCTGGAAAAGGAATGCCACTGTTCACGGGATAACAGTTACCTGCTTGCTGTAAGCGGCGGTATCGATTCGGTCGTTATGGTCTGGCTCTTTCACAGGTCGGGTATACCCTTCTCGATTGCACACTGCAATTTTCATCTCAGGGGAAAGGAATCGGATGAGGATGAACATTTCGTTCATGAACTTGCCAACCGGCTCCAGGTGGAATTGCACATAAAACATTTTAAAACAAAGGAATATTCAAAGTCAGCGGGTATTTCGATCCAGATGGCAGCCCGGAACTTGCGTTATGAATGGTTTGAGGAATTCAGGAAAGAAAACAACATCAGTTATGTCGCCATTGGTCACAACCGTGACGACATTGTGGAAACATTCCTGATAAATCTGTCCCGGGGAACCGGAATCAAAGGCCTCACGGGGATAAAACCAAGGCAGGGTTCAGTTGTGCGTCCCTTGCTGTTCGCGTCCAGGAAAGACATTGAAGCCTATGCTGAAGATCAGGCTATCCATTGGAGGGATGATTCATCAAATGCTGATACCCGGTACTACCGCAATAAGATCAGACACATCCTGATCCCTGAATTCGAGAAAGCATTTCCTGCCTTCCGGCAAAATATCATGACAACGATCTCCCATCTCCGGGAGATCGAACAGCTGTTTAACCTGACCATGCAGGACATCAGGCAAAAGGTTTATATCAGTCTGCCGGATAAACAACTCATCGATATCGAAAAGCTTCTGAAATATCCGGCATCAGAAACCATATTGTTCGAGCTGTTGCGGGAATATGGAGTCAATCAGTCCATGACACAGACTCTTGTGAATTCACTGGAAGGAGAACCCGGCAGGAAAATCATCACCGGGACCCATTCCGTAACGCGTGACCGCAACTTTTTGATCGTAACCCGGAACGTACCTTCAGTTGATCGGGAGATTATTGTCGATCAGGATACTACAGCCATAAACCTTCCCATAAGAATGAAGTTCAGTAAACTGACCGGTCGGAATTTCGTTATTCCGGTCGATAAAAATATAGCTGCACTGGATCTCGACCTGATCACTTTTCCCCTGACCGTAAGACACTGGAGGCCGGGAGATGCTTTTAAACCGCTGGGTATGCGCGGCAGTAAAAAAATCAGTGATTACCTGATCGATCAGAAAATACCGTTGCCCGACAAACAGCACATCCATGTGATTGAATCGGACGGCAACATCATCTGGCTGATCAGCCACCGTATTGACGACCGCTATAAAATCACAGTGGCCACCAAAAATATATTGCTAATTGAAACGGGTGAAGAATACGATCAGTAAAAGAAATAAAAAATTATTTCCTCAGAAATAATTTACAAACTGAATGATCAGGGTTGCCAGACCTTCAAATCCAGCCATTGACAAGGCTTCCGGCCGGTCAAAAATACTGTGGTAATCGGGTGAATCCCCTGTGGTATAAATATAAAATCCCGGTACGCCCTTATAGTCAAAGGGACAATGGTCTGAAATACAGGTGGCACTTCTTTCGGAGACTTCAGGCAGGAAGTTAAACTCATCGTTGATCTCCTTGAGCAACTGAAATTCATCCGGATATATCGTCCCGTTCACCGCTTTGATGCCTTCACTCCCCGTTCCCACAAGATCAAAATTGACGAGGAATTTGATCTTCCGGAGGTCGAAAGGAGCATGATTCACAAAATGGAAAGAGCCCACCAGACCGATTTCCTCCGCTGAAAAAGATACGAAAGCAATGCTTATTCTTGGCGGATTTTGCTGAAAGTATCTTGACAGGTACAGCAGCATGGCCACACCACTTGCATTGTCGTTGGCCCCCGGAAAATAGGTGTCTGCTCCCATCTGGCCCAGATGATCGTAATGAGCGGTAAACACAATGAACGAATCGGGACATTCGGTACCACGAATGTAACCTGCAACATTTTTTGTCGTGTATTTCTTCCTGAACCTGTTTTTCAGGTCAATGAAAATGTTTTCCAGGGTATCCGGATCAGCCGGGTAATTCACTTTTATATAGGGTCTCAGGGAAATATCGGTTGATATGCCCCAGGAAAGCTTTTCGGATGTGAGCTCTACGATGCCTGCGATATTTGTTGCCAGGCTGTTCTGCAGCCGCGTTATTATTCCGGACAACAGATCCCTTGCATTTGCATCCAGTTCATCGTTGTGCCGGTTGTCAATCAATATGCAACTTTCCGAGCCGTCCGGGACCTGGAGCGAGTCAGGTGCCACCTGATGAATCAGGTCCTCAGCCCTGATGGCATATAATTTAAAGGTTCCTTTGAATGAAGGGGATGAAGGACTGATCACAAAATCACGGCCGGGAACCAGCGGACGGTTTCCCAGGACCAGTTCAATGGATTTGGGAAAGGTATTGACGGCAATCTGAAAGGGTTGATAATAATTTTCTGTCAGCGGTTCAAGTCCGTTTTCCCTGAAAATTGTACGGATCAGGGCTGCAGTTTTCTTATCGCCGTTTTTCACAAAACCCCTGCCCTTGAACTGTTCTGAACAGAGCGTATCAATAATCTGCCACGCGTATTGGATATCCTGACCATAATTTGCACTGCAAATATTCAGCACAATGATCAGGCCGACAGTTCTGCACAGCATCCTGTAACCACGATATATGAAATATACTTCATGCGCTGTTTTCAGAAAGATCCCGCTCATTCTGCTAAAGATAACAAAAACCGTTGCGGAAAGTCGTGCTTACTCCGGGTGTCATAGCGGTATCAATGGTATCCTGAAAAATACTTCATGAACTGGGATCTTTCATAGACGGCTGGATCCGGTATGCGACCGTAGTTCAGCATTCCCCTGAATGCGTCAACCGTTTTGAATTGTTTTCTTTTCATCCATTCTTCCAGCTCACAGATCATGACGGGCAGTTCCTGAATACCTTTCTGGTACAGTACGGAACAGATCTGAACAACTTTTGCCCCGGCCAGCAATTGCTTGATTATGGCCTTTCCGTCATGGATCCCGGTGGAAGCTGCAATATCAATATTCCTTACCCTGTCAGAAATAATGCCCACCCAGCGCAGTGACTGCCTCAGATCGGACTCGTTGCTGAATACTGAAGAAGCCGTGATTTTCATCTGTTCAACATCAATATCCGGTTCAAAGAACCGGTTGAACATCACCACGCCGGCAACCCCCCTAAGATACAGATTATCTACCATCGCCACCAGATTTGTGAAATAATAGCCAATTTTAACGGCAATCGGAATTTGCACGATATTCTTTACTTTTGTCAGTATATCGGCATATAGTTTCTCATAATCCGCTGCCTTCCTGTCCTTTTCCTGCGCAACATAGAAAATGTTCAGCTCCAGCGCATCAGCACCTGCTTTTTCAATTTCCCTGGCAAAGTTGATCCATTCACTGGATGAGATGCAGTTAATGCTCGCGATTACGGGTATTTCCGTCTGTTTTTTTGCTTCCTCAATGGTCCTCAGATAAGCCTCAACCGAATTGTCTTTTGAATACCTGATGATGTAATCCCCTGCTTCCGGGTAGATCCCATTCTCATAGAGCCTTCCCGCCTGGAAACTGATCTGCTCTTCAAAAAGGGATTTCATTACGACGGCTCCCGCTCCAAGGTCTTCAAGCTTTTTAATCTTATCGGCCGAATCTGTCAGGCCCGAACTGCTGATCACCACCGGATTTTTCAAGGGGATCCCCAGGTATTCTGTTTTCAAATTGATCATCACACGTGCGTTTAGGTCTCAAAAATAATAAAACCGTTTGAAAAAGATCATAAAAAAACCGCCAGACTATCTGGCGGTTTTTCACTTCAGTTCTTCTATGGTTCTTTAATACGAAACATTCTCCCTGGCAATGTTCTTTTCGTTATAATTTTTCGAAAAAGACACAATTCGCCTGATCACATCATCATTAACGTCACTCTGAAGACCTTTCAGGTAGTACATGACTGCCTCCCACTCCTCACCATCAAGCAATCCGGCCAGTTTAATAAATTCATTTTCTGTTTCTTCGGAGAATTTCAATGAACCATCTTGTGTAGAGGTTTCATTCATATCTACTTCTTTTAATTCGTACTAAAATACGTAGGAAAAAACGCTCCAATTTATTATAAATTGTGTTAAATGTAATAAAAAAATACAATTATGCAAAATGCCACGGAGGCTTTACACATCAGGAGTTTTAGAGATATGCAACACGAAATGGCCCACAAACAGGAGGTTTCAGACGGCAAACATACATAAATCAATATCAGGAAATAAGTTGCGGTAACCCGCATACAGGCAGAATTCATCCCGGCAATGCATTTCGTTCATGCGCCCTGATTATATGCCCCGGTAATGCAGCCTAAAAATGCTTCCTGATTATGTATCCCGGCAATGTTAGCATAAAATTGCCTGCCGATGGCGAATCCTTCCTGGAATTCTTTAAATACAATTCTATTATTCTGATTGACAGAAAATTATACTGTTCCTATGACATTGTGAGGGTCAGGTTCTTTTCCCTGACCATCCTCCTCAGGTTGATCAGTGCATATCGCATCCTTCCCAGGGCCGTATTGATGCTGACGTTGGTGTGCTCGGCAATTTCCTTGAAGCTCAGCTCACAATACTGCCTGAGGATCAGGACTTCCTTCTGCTCTTGAGGCAGGTAGTCAATGAGCTCCCGGATATCCTTCCTGATCTGTTCTGTAATAATGCTGTCCTCTGCTGTATGCACGGCATATTTTTTCGAGTTGAGGATGTCCAGACTGAAATCCTCCTTTGATACCGCATTGAGCTGTTTTTCCTTGCGGTAATGATCGATCACAAGATTGTGCGCAATCCTCAATACCCAGGCAAGGAATTTGCCGTTGTCCTGATATTTGCCCTCATCCAACGACCTGATCACCTTAATGAAGGTGTCCTGAAAGATATCTTCAGCCAGATAACTGTTCTTTACAAGCAGCAGTATATAGGTGTATACTTGCTTTCTGTACCGGTTGATGAGGATTTCAAGACAGGATGAATCGCCACTGACGAACTTGTCTACAAGCTCATTGTCAGACTTATAGATTGTTTTCAATACTACCTCCTTATTTATAATATAAAGCAGAGTAGAATTGTGGCTATAGGCAGTCCTCCTTGTATTTTGAATTATTAAATATTACCTGAACACTTTCACAAATAAACGAATAATTTTGCTTCGAAAATAGAAAATTTTTTTCAGAAACAATACTTTTTCTTTTGTAATATTTATAAATGCCACGTAAGAATTTATACGAAAAAGAGGCTATAATTGTTTCAGGTGCCCGGGTACATAATCTTAAAAACGTCTCTCTGGAGATCCCCCGCAACAAAATGATCGTGATCACCGGACTTTCCGGGTCCGGGAAATCGTCGCTTGCATTTGACACGATCTATGCGGAGGGACAGAGAAGGTATGTCGAAAGCCTCTCATCATATGCACGCCAGTTTCTCGGCAGGATGCACAAGCCTGAAGTCGATTTCATCAAGGGAATTCCACCGGCAATAGCCATTGAACAGAAGGTCAATACGCGTAATCCGCGTTCCACCGTCGGCACTTCAACAGAAATATACGATTATCTGAAATTGCTGTATGCACGGATCGGCAGGACTTTTTCCCCTGTTTCGGGAACCGTCGTTAAAAAAGAAGATGTCAATGATGTCGTGGATTTTATCACCTCCTTTCCGGAAGGGACTCCCATGATGATCCTTTCTCCCTTATTAAAGGACAATGACATGCAAAGTTTTGCAGAAAAGCTCGGGGATTTGTCAAGACAGGGAATCACGAGGTTGGAAATAAAAGGCGAAATACTGCGACTTGAAGAAGCCATAATTCAATATGCACAGGCAGATGAAGATGATATGAATGTTGTGCTCGACCGGTTTGAAGTCGCTTATGATGATGATGCGAAGAGCCGGTATTCCGACTCCTGCCAGATGGCCTTCGCATTCGGGAAAGGCACCTGCAGGGTCAGCGTACTTCAGGATCCTCCGGTAATACGCATTTTCAGTGATAAATTCGAAACAGACGGCATGTCTTTCGAGGAACCTTCCGTGCACATGTTCAGTTTTAACAATCCGCTGGGCGCATGTCCCCTTTGTGAAGGATACGGTAAGATCATCGGAATCGATGAGGACCTGGTGATACCCAATAAAAGTCTTTCGGTCTATGAAGATGCCGTGGTTTGCTGGAAAGGTGATAAGATGAAGAAGTGGAAAGAGCGGCTGATCTATCAAGCAGACCAGTCAGATTTTCCCATACACCGTCCATACCGTGAGCTGTCACCGGAACAGAAGCAGCTGCTCTGGAAAGGCAACCGGTTTTTTAAGGGCATTGACACCTTTTTCCGGTACCTCGAACGCAAGAAATACAAAATACAATACCGTGTGATGCTGGCGCGTTACCGGGGCAAGACCACCTGTCCGGAATGCAACGGTACCCGGCTGAAAAAGGAAGTTGCGTATGTCAGAATAAACGGAACCTCAATTCAGGACCTGGTTCTCATGCCTGTGTCCAGACTGCTTGATTTTTTTCAGAACCTGGAAATCACCCGTCATGAACAAAAAATTGCGGGACGGATCCTGACCGAGATACAAACCCGCCTGCAATACCTGTCAGATGTCGGACTGGGTTATCTAACCCTGAACCGCCTCTCATCAACCCTGTCGGGGGGTGAATCACAGCGCATCAACCTGGCAACGACCCTGGGAAGCAATTTGGTGGGTTCACTTTACATACTGGATGAGCCCAGTATCGGACTGCATCCGAGGGATATCCGGCTGCTCATAAAAGTGCTTGTAAACCTTCAGAAAATGGGCAATACGGTGATGGTCGTCGAACATGAGGAAGAGATTATCCGTGCTGCCGGTGAGATCATTGATATCGGTCCCCTTGCCGGACGGCTTGGGGGTGAGGTCATATTCCAGGGCTCCTCGGAAAAAATGCTGAAGGAGTGTAACGGATTGACTGCCAAATACCTTCGTGGAGAAGAAAGAATCGATGTGCCTGCGATCAGGCGAAAATGGAACAACTCCATTGAAATAACCGGAGCATGGGAAAACAATTTGAAAAAGATCACGGTCAGGATCCCGCTGCATATTTTCACAGTCATTACGGGTGTAAGCGGATCCGGAAAATCATCACTCGTTAAGAACATCCTGTTTCCCGCACTGGACAGCCTGCTGAATGGAGGAAGCAGGAAAGCCGGCCGGTTCGACAGTCTTGAAGGCGACCTGCACCTGCTGGGTCATGCAGAGCTGGTGGACCAGAACCCGATCGGCAAATCCTCCCGTTCAAATCCCGTAACCTACATCAAAGCATTTGACGACATCCGGAAATTATATGCAAATCAGCAGCTTTCTAAATATTATGGCTTCACCCCCTCACATTTCTCGTTCAACATCGATGGCGGAAGGTGTGAGGAATGCCAGGGAGAAGGTTTCATCAAAGTCGAAATGCAGTTCATGGCCGATGTGTTCCTGGAATGCGAAAGCTGTCACGGGAAAAGGTTCAAGGATGATGTGCTCGAAGTCATGTACCAGGGGAAAAACATTCACGATATTCTGGAATCCACTGTTGATGAAGCAATTGAGTTTTTCGGAACGAAAAAGGGAGCTCTTGAAAAATCGATTGCAAAAAAACTGCAGCCCCTGAGCGATGTGGGACTGGGATATGTCAACCTGGGACAGTCATCCAATACACTGAGCGGTGGTGAAAGCCAGCGTGTCAAACTCGCCTCTTTTCTCGGCGGGGAAAAAAGCGGCACAGCCACCCTGTTCATTTTTGATGAACCGACAACCGGACTTCATTTCCATGACATCAGGAAACTGCTGGGGGCCTTTCATGCCCTGATCCGGAGGGGACACTCAATTGTAATCATTGAACACAATCCGGAGGTCATCAAAATGGCCGACTGGGTGATCGATCTGGGTCCGGAAGGTGGTGAGAACGGCGGGAACATTGTCTTCGAAGGAACGCCTGAAGGCCTGTGCAAATGCCCCGAATCCTATACAGGTAAATTCTTAAAAAAGAAACTGTTATAAGCTTAAAAGGCTGTCTTGACAGTGTCGGGACAGCCTTTTATGTTCATGTTTAAGGTTTTACGCTTGATCTGATCGTTTAAATTTTTCAGCATTATTTTTCATTCTTCCTGGAAACCGAACATGATCGCCACACAGCCACTGTTGGGAAATTCCGCCTGTACACTTGATACCGGCACATTGACAATCACCTTCAGCTGCTGACTGGATTCCAGGCTGAAATCCCATGTCGGGGCCATGTCGTGCTCCGTGTTATCGAAGATCACATTTTTATATGCATCCACGATCTGGAATTCGATCGGAGGCAGTGCTTCAGCACCGCAGATAGCGATGCGGTATCTCTGGCCCGTGTAGAAAGTCTTGTACAATTCCGCTTCCTCTCCCTCCGTAAGAATGGCAGCATGGTAGTTGCCGTCATGAATGTAAGGGGCAAGTTCAAGTTTGCACAGTTTTTTTGCAAATCCCTTGCATTGAGCATCAACCGACTGGCTTAACAGAATGAGTGATGCCAGGGCTATGATTATGGGCAGATATTTTCTCATTTGTTTTATTTTATTGAACAAAATTGGTTCTGATTGATCTGACAGCCGACTGAAGATCTCTGAATGCTTCAGGGGTTACATTGATGATCGTCCGGGATCTCAGCATTGCGACTTCCGCGGTATCCTCCTGTTCACCGACCGTTACGGCTGACGTCTGTACTTCAATGTTGTCGTATGCAGCCTTCAGACCCTGTAATTCATCAATAAGTTCAGCAATATCCCTGTTTTCCTGGCCACTCGGATCCAGCCTGTTATCTTCCAGCATCCTTTCAACAATGCTGAATGAAAGCTTCTGTTCAGCCAGACGTTCAACCAGCTTGTTGTCTTCAGGCGGCTCTTCCCCTGCCATCTGCGAACCGATATACAGTCCTTCGATCCAGCCACCGACAAGCACAATGGCAGCAATCTGCTGCTGATCATTTTCTTTAAGATACGAACTGGAATTAAAAAATGTTTCGGAGATAATATCCATAACCACTTCGCGGTTATCCAGGTTTTGCTCAAGTCTTCTCAACGTTTCATCATCAATGGCATCATCAATACCCATTTCGGTTGCCAGTCTTCTTGTAACATCCATATAATTCAGCGATGTCTGTGCCTGGTCAAAAAGACTCGCAAAGCTGAGATCGGTGGTGTAGATCCCAAGGTTCAGCGCTTTGCTTTTGCTGGTCGAGTATCTTTCCACGCTGCTGAGATCATTGAGCAGCATCTCATCATAGTCAATGCCGGTTGATTTCAGCAACATTGCTGTTTCAAGCGGTGAAGGCAAGGAATAAAATATTTTCTTGGCCTTGTCAATATCATCAAAGATGTCTTCTTCTGTTAAAAAATCCCCGAGACTCACTTCACGGCCTCCCTGCCTGCTTCTGTCGGATCTGCAGGAAGGGATGGCCAGCAATACTCCGGTTATTAACAAAAGTCCGATGATCCGAAAAAGAAGGTAGTTCTGCTGCATGGGTTAAATTTTTAATTGATCTCCTGATTATAACTGCTTACTTAATTAAATAAGAATCATTACGATAATAAAATTACTACTTTTTTTAAGATTTCAAAACCGGTGCTCCATTATGTTTCTCAAATTGATGTACATTCCCTTTCATATGCAGATCAATCCAAAATCAAGCTCTGATCGTGTCCGGGTCAAGTCTGAATCAATCCCGAACCAGGTATTAAATATAGTACATTGCAATTGATAATACCCTGTTCAAAAAGACATAGATATTAACAACCCGTTGAAAAACCATCCATTTTGAAATCACTTATTTTACTGTTCCGCGTCTCAAAAAGTTACAAATAATCCCGGAATAGTTGATTTCAAAACACAAACCCTCCATGTTTTTCAAACACAGCTTAGCGAAGCGATCTCACTGCCTGTTCCGACCTTCGGTATGGGACAAGCCATACGACCTCTTAAAAAACATTATTTACGTTTGAACCTGGTGAACGGCAAACGGTAAACAATGAAAAAACACGGATCGAGGAACATGAAACGCGTTACCGGAACACGAAACATTGGACATGAAACATTGAACACGTAGCTTTAAACGTGCGACCTGAAACCCGAATCCCAGCTCTTCTTTGAACCGGAATTATAATACAGACAGATCCCGGAAAGTCCGCATACATCACACTTCGGCTTGCGGGCAAGACATACATACCTCCCGTGCAGGATCAGCCAGTGGTGTGCCAGAGGAAGCAACGGTTCGGGAAAGTGCCTGACAAGCTGGACCTCTGCAGCATAAGGGTTTCTTGCGCGGGTTGTCAGTCCCAGCCGGGCAGAAACGCGGAATACATGTGTATCAACCGGCATGGCCGGCCGACCGAACGCCACCAGAGAAATTACATTTGCCGTTTTTCGTCCCACACCGGGAAGAGTCATCAGTTCCTCCGGAGATGACGGAATTTCACCTTTATAATCAAGGATTACTTTTCTGGCCATACCCGACAGATGTTTCGCCTTGCTATTGGGATATGAGCAGCTTTTTACATGTTCGAAGATTTCTTCGATGGTGGCAGCGGCCAATGCCTCCGAATCCGGGAAGCGCCGGAAAAAAGCCGGTGTGATCATATTCACGCGCTTATCGGTGCACTGTGCGGATAACATGACCGCCACCATAAGCTCGTAAGGATTTGCATAATGCAACTCGGTTTCTGCCACAGGCATGTTTTCCTGAAAATATTCAATAACCCTTTTGTACCGTTCTTTTTTTGTCATGTCCCTAAAAATATGAATCTTTTGTTGAAAATGTGCAAACTTTACGTATATTTGCCCGGACAAATCTGTATATGAATACATCGACAAATAGAGCTTTTTACTTTTATTTCTTTTTTGAAATAAAGTAAAGGGACTTTATTTGATTGATATTATGATAGATAAGAAAGGTCCCTTGAAAACAGGGACCTTTTTTTTTAAAGTGCTCTGTCATGAAAGACGGAAATTATGCTTGTATGTATAACAAGCCTGTAATAACAGAAAAATGATAATAGACTGGCAATAAATAAAGAACAAAGGACGATTTTAAGCAAAAAATGGAGGACAAATTATTACCTTATGAATAAATCAGAAGCCAGAATTAAAAAGATCGCCATACAGGGCGGGTACGGCGCGTTTCATGAACTCGCAGCAAATGCATTTTTTGAAAATGAAAACATAGAGATCGTTCCGCGAAATACTTTTAAGGATCTGTTCAAGGCGCTTAAATCCGGTCAGGTTGATTACGGGATCACGGCGATAGAAAATTCCATTGCGGGCAGCATCCTTCCCAATTATACCCTGCTGCTCGAGTCACATCTCAAGATCGTCGGTGAGATCTACATGCGCATCAGGCAGAATCTGGTGGCATTACCCGGACAAACCTTAAGCGATATCAGGGAAGTTCATTCACATCCCATGGCTTTCCTGCAGTGTCAGCAGTTCTTTGACACGTATCCAAACATTCGTTTGATTGACAGTGTAGATACCGCACTGAGCGCAAAGGAGATCGCTGAAAAGCAGCTGACGGGCGTTGCAGCTATTTCTTCATCGCAGGCAGCAGCACAATACCATCTTGAAGTAATCGCAGACGGCATCGAAACCAACAGAATGAATTACACCCGTTTTCTGATCCTCGAGGGAATTAACGGTAATGCCCCTGAAATGCATCATGTCAACAAGGCATCCCTGACCTTTGCCCTGGCGCATAAAATAGGCTGCCTGTCAAAAGTTTTGTCCATTTTGTCATATTACGAGATCAATCTGGCCAAGGTACAGTCCATGCCCATTATCGGAAAGGACTGGGAATATCAGTTCTATGTGGATGTTGAAATTGACAACTATTATTTTTACAAGCAGGCCATAGAAGCCATCAGACCATTCACACAGGATCTGCAAATACTGGGTGAATATATAAAAGGTAAAACCATAACGGAATAATCATGAAAGTAGAATTGAAACTGGAACCGTTCACATTCGAAGGGGTTCCTTCAGAACGCCCCCTGCTTCTTGCAGGTCCCTGCAGCGCTGAAAGTGAGGAACAGGTGATGAGCGTTGCTGCGCTGGTTAAAGAAATGGGCATTCACATATTCAGGGCCGGGTTGTGGAAGCCTCGTACGCGACCGAATGCTTTTGAAGGGGTCGGTAAAGAGGGATTGCCCTGGCTCAAAAGGGTAAAAGAAGAGACGGGCCTGTATGTTGCCATTGAAGTAGCAAATGTCAAGCATGTGTATGAAGCACTCAAACATGGTATTGACATCATCTGGCTTGGTGCGAGAACCACCGCAAATCCTTTTGCCGTGCAAGAGATAGCTGAATCGCTTCAGGGTGTCGATATTCCGGTCATGGTGAAAAATCCCGTCAGTCCTGACGTTGAATTGTGGATTGGCGCCATCGAAAGGATCAACCGGGCCGGGATAACCAAACTGGCAGCCATACACCGGGGTTTCTCCACATTCGGTAAGACATTGTACCGCAACAATCCCGAGTGGGAAATACCCATTGAACTGAAACGACTGATACCGGACCTTCCCGTGATTACCGATCCCAGTCACATATGCGGTAACCGGGATCTCCTTTTTGAAGTATCACAAAAAGCCATGGACCTGGAGTTTACCGGCCTGATGATTGAAACACACTGCACTCCGGATCAGGCACTCAGCGATGCCCAGCAACAAATCACACCGGAACAGCTGAAAAGACTTCTTTCACGTCTGGTGCTCAGGAAGCCCGACATTCAGAACCAGCTGTTGTTATCGACACTTGAAGAATTGCGGGACCAGATCGACAATTATGATAACAAGCTGATGGAGATCCTGGAACTCCGCATGCAGGTAGCTGAAAAGATCGGTGAATACAAAAAGCAGAACAACATCACAATACTGCAGACCAGCCGGTGGGACGAGGTACTGCGTTCGCGCATAGAAGAAGGCATAAAGAAGGGGCTGGACGAAGAGTTCATCATTAAAGTCTTCAGAGCCATCCATGAGGAATCCATTAACCATCAGACACGGATCATGAATGAATGAATGAATGGATATGGGGCTGTGGGCTACAACCTGCATACTGTATCCAGCAGCCTGCAGCATGCAACCTGAAACCTCAAACCTAAAATCTATAGCCAACTATTTGAATTCAATGAAAACGATTGATATAAAAACAGACTCCAAAGTATCAAAGATCCTCATCGGCGAGAAGCTTCAGAATCTTGCGGGTTACCTGCCCCCCGGCAAAGCCATGATCATTACCGATGAAAATATTCTTAAATATTACGGGGATGCATTACCGGCATTCCCGGTTATTGTTATGGGTCAGGGTGAAAAAAGCAAAACACTTGAGACGCTTCATGAAATATTCGATATGTTGCTTAAATACGAAGCGGACCGAAGCACTTTCATCATTGGCATTGGCGGAGGCATTGTATGTGATGTGGCCGGGTTCGCTGCGTCCGTCTATATGCGCGGACTCCGCTTCGGATTTGTATCCACCACGCTGCTTTCACAGGTCGATGCCAGTGTAGGCGGAAAGAACGGCGTGAACTTCCGGCGGTATAAGAACATGATCGGAGCATTCAGCCAGCCTGAGTTTGTCATTTGTGACGGAAAGATGCTGGCCACGCTGGACCCGGTTGAGTTCAGGGCCGGCTTTGCCGAGGTTGTCAAGGCAGCGGCCATAAGCAATACATCCCTTTTTGAATACCTGGAGAACAATCATGAAGCGGCCCTTGAAATGGAAGACGCAATCCTCGAAAAGATTGTTTATGAATCCGTCCGTATCAAAGCCGGCATTGTTGAAAAAGACGAAAAAGAAACAGGAGAAAGGCGGAAGTTGAACTTCGGTCATACGTTTGCACATACCATTGAAAATCTTACGGACATGCTTCACGGTGAGGCGGTGAGTGTCGGTATGGTTTTTGCGGCACGTCTTTCGGAAAGGCTGGGTTTTCTTGACGGTAAAGGGGTAATCCGCATCGAGGAACTTCTCAGGAATTTCAGGCTGCCCGTTGCTTTAAACCTGGATGCAGATAAAGTGATCAACGCCATGAAAAAGGACAAGAAACGTGAGGGCGATGCCATCCATGTGGTAATGCTTGACCGGATCGGGCATGCATTTACCCGTGAAATCGAATATAAACAATTAGAAGAACTGCTGTATGATTTGCGTTAGTTTAAGCCAAAAGGACCTGGAAAAATGTATGGCACATCTCAATCAGGTTGAGATTGCCGAGATCCGTCTGGATCTTACGGAATTTTCAGATGCGGAAACGGAGCAGGTATTTGCCGTGAAGAAAAAACTGATCGCCACCTGCAGACCTTGTAATTACAGTGATGAACAGCGGGCTCATAAGCTGAAGATCGCGATAAAAGCAGGAGCATCCATTGTTGATATAGAATACGAATCACCCGTTGCATACCGGAACGACCTTATGGAATATGCCCGCGAATACCATTGTGACGTGATGATCTCCTATCACAATTATGAATGCACGCCATCCCTTGCAGATCTTGAAAAGATCATGCAGGATTGTTTTGAAATGGGCGCCAACATTGCGAAGATCGCCACCATGGTAAACATGAACCGGGATAACTCCAAGATCCTTTCCCTCTATAAGGCTCCCGGCAGGCTGGTTGCCATAGGAATGGGAGAGCTTGGCATGATCAGCAGGATCGTTGCTCCCTTTCTGGGCGCTGAATTTACCTACGCTTCACCGGATGAGGGCGAGCCGACTGCTCCCGGACAGATCCGGTATTCGAAGCTGAATGAATTTATTATGAAGATACAGGAGATATAAAATTAAATCAATGAAACGTCCATGATCATATTTTCAATATATTCACAAAAAAAGATGAAAATATGATCATGGTAAGTTACACAAGACCAATTTAATAACATAAATATATACTTGTGAAAATACTGGTCGCGGGAGCGGGTAAAATGGGATCGTGGTTCATCGAATCATTGTGTCTTGATTATGAAGTGGCTGCTTTTGACAGCGACCTGACCCGCATGCGGTATCTGTTCAACACACACAAGCTTGTATCCCTTGATGAGATCCGTAATTACAGTCCGGACCTGCTCATCAATGCGGTGAACCTTGAAAAGACCAGGCAGGTATTCCTGGAATTATTGCCCTGCCTGAAAGAAGATTGTATCCTGGCCGATATCACATCCGTGAAGAATGGTCTGGGTGATTTTTACCGGGAAACGGGACGCAGGTTCGTTTCCACCCACCCCATGTTCGGTCCCACATTCGCAAATGTCAAAGATCTGGCCGGACAAAGTGCTATTATTATTAAGGAATCCGACGAGGAAGGCAAGGCTTTTTTCAGGCATTTCTATAAGTCTTTCAACCTTAATATCTTCGATTATTCCTTCCAGGAACACGACCGGACCATCGCGTATTCGCTGGCGACACCCTTCGCCTCCACGCTGGTCTTTGCCTCATGCATGAAAAAACAGGAAGCTCCGGGTACCACCTTCCGCAAACACCATGAGATCGCAAAAGGATTGCTCACGGAAGACGATTTCCTGCTTTCCGAGATCATGTTCAGTCCCTTTGCCCTGGAACAGCTTGAAAAGATCGGCGACAAACTGGAATACCTTGAGGAAATCATCAAAACCAGAGACACTCAAAAAATGCGTGAATTCCTGGCTCATATACGAAAGAACATATAAAAATCTTTTTAAATCACGGGTATGAAAACCCAAAGCAAGCATTGGAAAATTATTCCGCAGCATGCTACGGGGAACCGAGTTCACAAGCACGGCGAAACCAGTTAAACCACCCGGCTGAAGTCGGAGCCTGCCCCGATTTATCGGGGAACTTGTCCCGTACCAGAGGTCGGGATGGTTCAACCTACAAATTTTAATGCGTTACACTTTTAAAATTTGAGTTTCACGAATAAAATACTGTACATCTATTCTCCTAAAACAATAAACGATCCAACAACAAACCGGTTTGAAAATATTCAGGTTGAAATTTACTGGCAATTGTCTATGATATATCTCAGGGCTCCGGTCTCCCCTGCCCTGAGGGCTTTCTGGAAATCAGAACAGGCTGTGGTCCGGTCTCCCGTTTCGAGTCGTGCAATCCCAAGATACAACCAGGTCTCCCCGTCCGAAGGATCCAGGTCGAGCGACATGGTCAGGTCATAAATGGCATACTGATAGGTCCGGGTCATCGTGTAAGTCTTCCCCCGGGCTTTATAATAAGTTGCATTTTCGGGATCATCCTGCATGTTCATATTGAAGTATTTCAGCGCATTAAGATAATCTCCCTTCTGAAAAAGATATGCTCCGCAAAGGAATACAGCAGACTGATCCGAGCCGAAATATTTCAGATAAGTTGTTACATCCTGCACTGCCAGATCGTATGACTGCAAGCCGGCATATGCTTCAGCCCTTGCCAGGTAGCCATCGAAATATTCGGGCTGGTCACGCAGCACCCGGGTAAAATCATCAACTGCTTCTTTATACTGTCCGGCACCAAGATTGGCCTGACCCCGGTATTTATAATACACCATATTGCCTTTATCGAGGTTGACGGCAGAAGTAAGATCAGAGACCGCCGGTCCATAGTTACCCAGGTCCAGGTTGATCCTTCCGCGCATGGATAAAAGGTCCGGACCGTTCATGCCCCTCGCAAAAGCCGATTCCAGAGATTTCAAAGCCTCATCCGGACGGTTGCGGTTAATGTAATAGTCCGCTTCCCTAAGCACAGCTTCCTCCGCGGTGTACCATGCTTTCTGCCACAACATGTACCATTCATCGGTCAGCTGCAGGTCGTCAAATGCCGGATCCCTTTTGATCTGCGTTTCAGGTAATCTGAAATCTGATGCAAGATGTTCTTCCAGAAAGGATAGCGCACGCTCATCATCACCGTTCCGGGCATGACAGCGGGCAATCCAGAGATTTGCCACATCCGGTGACAGGGTATTGGCATCCTGAAAATCAGTGGTTGCGTGTTCCAGTTCATTCAGATTGTAATAAGCCTCTCCACGCTTTAACAGGATCTTTACATCGGACCGGTCTATTGTGAGAGCCTGAGTCAGGTTTTCAACGGCAAGCCGGTTGCTGTCCTGTTCAATGAATGCCGCCCCTTTCAGGTAATATTCGGTGGCAGTCTGTCCCGATAAGGAAGACAGGATAAAAAATCCCGGTATCAGAAATAGACAAAATCTTTTCATGTCATATAAAAACATTTCATATTCATAAAAAACCTTTCATACCAAATAATAAAACCCATTTTTATAAATAAACAGAATCCTTCATGTAGCTATTGAGTTACTTCTTCTCAATCACCATTATACAAATCATTCCTCCGGCTCACCTACTTTTAATAAATTTCATAAAATAACTCTTATTCGATTACTTTTTCTGAATATCCCTTACCTGGTTTTTCTTCTGAATACCTTCTGTTTTGGTTACTTCAACCGGGTACAAATCGCTTCGCCCTTCTTCTGCATACCACCTATTTGGTTACTTCCTCTGAATAGCCCTCCGCATAAACATGGATAAAGCCCACAATGCTCCGGATCTCAATTCCCGTTATGCGGGGTTCATATACATCACATATATAATAATATACACCGGATGCAACCTTGTTGCTGGTATTGCGGTAATAGCCATTCCAGTTAATCGCCGGATCGCCTGTTTCATATACCAGCTGTCCGTACCGGTTGTATATCTTCATATCCACCTTTTCAATCGCGTTGCTGAGGTTTTTGGCAACAAACACATCATTGATGTTATCGCCGTTCGGTGTAAAAACATTAGGCAATTCGTAATTGATGCATTCATCCACACAGATCCTCACAGAAAAGTCACTTTCGTTCTCAAACGAATCCACTGCGGTCACTGCATAACATCCTGCCATTAACGTGCCTTCCGTAAACCTGTGGTAAAACACGGTATCGGTCGCCGGAGCAGTATAAGCAATTGAATCAAGAGGTGCCTGTAAATCACCGGTATAATAAATATTATACCGTATCACATCGTCGGCACAGGTCCGGTTGGGATTGGTCCATGTAAGCACATTCATGAAGCTGTCGCATTGCGAAACCACATACAGGTTGGGTGGACAGGGAGGCGTAAGGTCAAGGGGTATACCGCTGTTGAGATGTGAAAGGTTTGAATTGTTGTAAACGACACCTTTAATGGGCCGCCAGCCCAGACTTTTAACCTGATACACATAAGTTTCACCATTTTTCAGTCCGGTATCAACATACACATTCTCATCGCTGACAGCAATGGAATCAAATCCCATAGCACTGTTCTGCCTGTAGATCACGTAACTGTCATTGATCCAGGGAGCTTTTTTTCTGATGTCCAGGGTAAGCTGGTTATCATCCGGTGTGATCTCAATATACAGGGATGAGGCGATCTCCTGTTCCCCGGGACGCATCTGAAACCTGTTTCCCGGTGTGTTGTTAAACATTTTCACCGAATAATAATACGGGAAATTCACTGTATTGAGCACATCAACATAAGTTGTATCATCAAGATCGGCAGTCAGGACCGAATCGATCAGCACCATGTTGTCAGGATCATACGTGACCGACCGGAAAATCTGGAATACATAGGGTCCGGGTGCTCCGGTCAGGTCGGCAGCATCAGGCTTCGCCCAGGCAAGATAAATGTTGCCGGCAACTGCATCCACAAGGGTGACACTGACATTCAGGATAGAAGGAAATCCCGGCACCAGAGCACTGCATATTTCATTGGAAGCCAGACTTTCATACTCATCTGCATAAAAAGCCGTGATCATGTAACAGTATTCAACGCCCTGTATCAGTCCCTCTCCTTTATTGTCGTCCACAAATACGGTGTTTTCCCGGCCATTCACCACGGCAATCTTTTCAAATCCTGTATAAGCCGGCACACCGTATTCACAGCTGTCAGGTGTGAATCCGTAGCTTCCTTCCCTCCGGTATATGAAATAGCCTTCAACCGGTCCGCAATCGCTCCGGTCCCACGTGAGCTCGATCTCTGTACTGGTCGCCGAAGCCTGCAGGTTTTCAGGTGCGGGTCCGATGATCCTGATATTTAAATTGTCAATATCCACCAGGTTCACATCTTTATTATTATCCTGACTCCTCAGAACCACCTGATAGGGTTGTTTTCGGATGTGGTCGCAGTCGGTCTGCCAGGTGAAGTTGGAAGTAACAAAACCCAGTCCTTTGGCAATTGTCTGATACGTGGCCGGACTAACATCCAGTTCAAAAGGTCCCCCGAGCATGAGGTGTTTAATGGAATCCCCGTCCGTGTCAACAGTCGTTACCTGAAATTCAATCAGTTCACCTGCTATTATACAATAATCCGCAAGCGGTGGATTTTCAGGGGGATTGTTATCCGAATCAACAACATCGATCTGCATGTCCCGGACAATATTGCCGATTTTAACTCCCTTTCTCCATTCCTCAATGTTCATCGCCACATTATAGCGTCCCGTATCAACGGGTGCATACCATACCAGGTCACCCAGAACGGGATCCACATAAAGAGTATCACTTGCGGCCGGAAAAATGTAATTCGAAATGACCTGTCCGTCCTGTCCCGTACAAATGGCCAGTTTATAGGACAGGCTGTCACCATCAGGATCGTAAGCAGCGGGATTGTGGATGAAAATATGTCCCCTCGCCGCCCGGTCAATGGGAAAATTCAGCAAACGGGGTGTGCTGTTGCCGCCGATATCCGGACTGATGATAAATGTCGTTTTAATGGAAAAGACCACATTTACGGAATTGGGTATGTTCGAGATACCAAAGTTCCGGTTGGGATCCTGCATCATGATCTCATAAATGCCCGGACCCGGAAACGTATGTGTTGCAGTATATACATTGTGGTAATAATAGTTCGGCAGGACAGTCCGCCGAACCAGCGGGGCAATGGAATAGGTGTTGTCGCCCCATTCCACCGTCAGCTGTGACCGGTTCGCAGCACTTTCAGTATACGTGAACGTGGTGATGGTCACTTCATACATATACCCTGAAACATGCCTGAATGTGATCTCACCCGCCCTGTTGTGCGTGGCATAGCTCAGCCCCGGACAGAAAAGAAACATCATAAAGAAAACCAGAACCTTTTTCAACAGTCTTCTGTAAGTCATCCCCATCATTCTTCCGGCGGTACTTCCCGGTATTTTTCCGGATGTCACTAAAGGTGTATTCCCCGGTATCCTTGTTGCCATACCTTCAGGCGGACTCCCGGATACCCTTCCGCGCAATCTTTTCATCGTCCCTTCAGATATCCGCCCGAATGTCATATCCGACATTCCTCCGAGTATCCTTTCGGGTGCCATTCCGGTTGTCCTTCCTGGCAGGCCGGGGTTGATCCTTCCGGTTATTCCTCTGCATATCCTTTTCAGCATCCTGTTCATGAATGTAAAATTACAATTCTCCCGTTATATGTCCCCGTCGGTATCCTTTTCGATATCCTTTCCAATACCCTTCCCGGTATTCTCTTCTGTATCCATTTCAGCATCCCCTTCATGGATGTAAAATTAAAAATTCTCCGGTTATGCAGTGCTTTGCTTCCTTAATTAATGTAATTTGAGTCTTCAACCCAAATCAGCCGCCTTACAACCTGCATCCTAAAACCTTCAACTTATAACCCTAGCACCTCCAGTCTCCAGCCCACACCATATATCATAATACTGCAGCCTATAGCCAAACACCTCCGGCTTCCGGAAAAAATCCCTCAACCCACACTGCAATCAATAGCCTTAAGCTTATAACCATCAGCCAATTGTCTATTAGCTGAATATCACTATACAATTCATAATTCCTGATTCCTAATGCTTCATTCCTAATGCTCAAATCTCAATTGCTAATGTCCTGTTCTTAATTACTGGCGCTCAGTTCCCAATTCGCAATACTCCATTCCAAATCCAAATCCTTAACTCCCAATTCCTATGCTCTAATCCTAACTCTCGCTACTCCATTCCCAATTCTACCTGATACTCCCTGTTCCGGTAGTCAAAATTTAATCCCTGCTCCTTCCCGTCAGCCGCAACAATTACAAGGTTTGTCTGGTCATCATACAGATCCAGCATCAGGCAGTTCGTCAACAAAAAACTGCTGCATCCGCTTTCCGGTATCTCACCTTTGAAATACAGCCAGACGGAATCCTCATTCTGGCTCTTTCCCGCATATTCAAATCTGACTGTTGAATCATGATCAGGTTTAAGCAGAAATGCATCCGCAACATATCGATCGATGATATTCAGTTCACTTTCAGTGAATTCATCGCCATCCTTCGGAACAATATTTTTTTCATACAAATGATAGAACAACAATGAAAAATCATCCGTAAAGAACTTATGCGACACGGAAATCTTACCCTCTGTATGATCTATATCAACACTGGTAATCGTAACGTGCAGCGGATGGCTGATAAACAAACTGATGAACAGCAATAAATGGTAAACGATCATTGTTCTACGGAGCGTTTTTTGGTTTTGTACGTAGCATCTATTAATTACGGCTAATATAGCATCAAAAAACATGCCCGGATGAATATTTGCAACAAATTCACACAATAAAACCATGCCATCAGACCGTTCGTAATCAGATTAAATAATGTCAATCCCTTAAGACAAACTTACCAGTTTACGGTTCACTGTTGCTTTCTCGACTTCACCTTTGCACGCTTGTACGATTCCATATCTGGTCACACCCAAAGCCTGAACAATTTATTACCAAAGCCACTTTCCCACCCATCGTTCTCTTTTTCAAATTTCGGGTTTTCCTCTTCCTTTTTTCAGCTTTTCCGTTTTTTCACTTTTTATATATCTTTGAAAGGCCATGAATAAAAAGAAAGTACTTCTGATCTTGCTGACGGGGATTATCGGTTGCCTGAATGCCCAGCAAAACAATTTGAATTTTAATCTGGCAATGTCAGCTGGATACAACGGTCCCGGTAAAGTCCCCTTCTGGCTTCGTTCCAGTCAGTTTGGCAGTGTTCCTCCGGAAGGTGCCTCAATTGGTCTGATCAGCACCATACAAAAAGATTATGACCAGGCAAAAGCTCATGTTGCGGACTGGGGTTTCGTTGTTGAAGGCAGATTCAACCTGGGCAAACCATCTGATTTCATCCTTACTGAAGGATACGGAAAATTTCGCATGGGTAAGTTTGAATTGCTGGCCGGACGATCCAGAGATATTATGGGACTTTGTGATACCAGCCTGACTTCAGGTGCATATGCCGTATCGGGAAATGCACTGGGTATCCCAAAAATACAGATCTCCATACCGGAATTTTATGTTCTGCCAATATTTGGGGAGCTTTTCTCATTCAAGGGGAATTATGTACACGGCTGGATGGGTTTAATGAAAAAAAACGCTGATACGATTGCTTTTTCTGAAACCTATCTCCATCAAAAATCCCTTTACGTCCGATTTGGCAAACCCGATTGGAAGTTAAAACTATTCGGGGGATTAAACCATCAGGTCGTCTGGGGTGATGAAGACAGGTTCATGGGTGAAGATTATGCACTCACCCTGTCCAGAACATATGTATATGTTATTACAGCCAAACCATACAATAATAATAACATCCAGGATACCCGTATCGGTAACCATCTCGGTTCTGTTGATCTGGGTCTGGAATTTGATTTCAGGAATATCCGGTTGATGATTTACCGCCAGACCTTCTATGATGCTGAAGCCCTGCGCCATATGGCAAATATACTGGATGGTTTGAATGGCATAAGCCTTGTGAATAAAAACAATGCCGGAAGAGCATTCCAGTTAAAAAGGATACTATTCGAATTTTTGCATACCAAAAATCAGGGAGGGGAAGTATGGTCGAAGTGGACTCCCTCACCTTATGAAAATTATTTTAACAACAGTTATTACCGGCAGGGATGGTCGTATAATGGTTCGGGAATCGGTACGCCCTTTATCAATCCCGTCAATGTTGTAAAGGACGGGTTTCCCTCAGCCCCCGGCAACTTTTTCATCAACAACAGGGTGATCGCAATTCATGTTGGCATAGCGGGTATGCTGAATGACTGGCATTTTATAAGTAAACTCTCCTATTCAAGAAATTATGGCACATACAGAACCGCCCTGACCGGCAAACCCTCACCTGATGTTGTATTTCCCTCGCCCTATGGTGTTTTCCCTGTAACCGGACAATTTTCGGGATATCTTGAAACATTCAGAACACTGCGAAACGGTATAAACATTGGATTCCT
>JAFGRC010000046.1 GCA_016935355.1 Bacteroidales bacterium | reverse complement strand
TTTTGGGGATTATTGTTAATCCTGATTGGTTTGTCGATTATACTGCGTGTATTATTTGGCGTAAAGTTCTTTGGAGCGATCTTAGCACTTTTTCTGATATTTGTAGGTATCAGCATGTTGGTTGGCAAACCCTGGATGTTTCGTACCGGGAAGCGGGACCGGGACACCATTTTTGAAGACAGAACGGTTCGTGAAATGCCCCGCGACGAAACGGAATACAATGTCATATTCGGGAGAACGACTTACGATTTTACGGATCAGGACTTTCCTGATGACAAATCGGTGAGAATCAAAGTCAACACTGTTTTTGGAAGTACAATCATAAAAGTAGACAGGAACAAACCGGTCATGATCAAGTCCGACGCTGTTTTCGGATCATCAACCATGCCCGACGGGAACACCGTTGCCTTTGGATCGGTTAATTACTCAACCGACTCATTCTCAACTGAGAAGAATCATTTATTCATCGAGGCACCGGTTGTTTTCGGATCATTGCACGTAAATGCCGAATAACAGAAAACGCATCAAGCTGTTTTTTATTTGAACCGAAATTCTTTCGAATAAATTTTATTTTTAATGGTCATACAGCTCGTCCCGATTTATCGGGAGAACCTCCATGTTGTTAAATTATATTAATACTTTTTTATTTGAAATAACAAAGAGGTTTCATAAGTTTACATCCGGCAATTTGACCATAATGTAAACTTATTGACATGTCCGCCCGGATTTATAAAATCGCGATTTTCCCCGGTTCTTTTGACCCTTTTACGATTGGACACGAATCTATTGTAATCAGGGCACTGAATATATTTGACAAAGTAATCATCGGGATTGGCCACAACACAACCAAAACTGCATATTTTCCACTTGAAAGAAGGATTGAATGGATCGGGAAAGTATTTGATCATATGAAAGACCAGGTAGAGGTTAAAAGCTTCAGAGGATTGACGGTAGATTTCTGTAAATCGGAGAATGCACGTTATATACTTAGAGGATTGCGTACTGCATCTGATTTTGAATATGAACGCGCTATTGCGCAAACCAATAAGGCCATGTATCCTGAGGTTGAAACGGTTTTTATGCTGACCCTTCCCCAACATACCTACGTCAATTCTTCGGTTATCAGGGAAATTATAAGACAGGGGGGTGATGCCAGCCGGTTTTTGCCGAAAGATTATAAAATACAAGTTGAATGAAAACAGCGGGGAAAGAAAAAAAGTGAACAGTTGAGGGCAAACAATAAACGGTTAACAGTAAATAGCGGACGGCAAACAGTAAACATAAACGGTAAACGGTGAGGAAAATTGGCTATGTAATCGTACTGTATTTTGTCATACATTCTTTTGAAGCATCCGGACAGAATGTTGTGATCTCTGGCAATGCACCTTCATATGCCGGCACGGAACTGATATTTATGCAATATTCCGACTGGATCACACATTCTGAAGAAGTTGTCGGAACGGCCGGTGTGGATACAACAGGGGAATTCTATCTTGAGGTAACAATTACGGGCACGGAATTATTGTTCACATACGTTGGAGTATACAGAGCATACTTTTATGCGGAACAGGACAGACATTATGAGTTAATCCTTCCGGAATATACAGAAAAACTGCCACAGGAACGTCTGAATCCATATTTTCAATATGAAGACGTTCACATTGGCATTCGTAATTTTGATGATAATGAGTTGAATATGCTGATCATGATGTTTGATGACGCCTACAATCCGTATTACAGTAAACATGTTTATGATGCATACAACAAACCGGATGTTACCCTGCTGGAAAAGGATATCGGTCAGATAGAGGAGCCTTTTTTACAATATAACAATCAGTTTTTCAAGGATTACCGGTATTATGTTTATGGATTGCTCAAAATGTCTGCCAACCAGCAAAGGGTGCAGAGTCTTTCAGATGAATATTTTAATAACAGACCGGTATTGTACGACCATCCTGTTTACGGTGAGCTTTTTAACAGGGTATTTGATAAATATTTTATTTTTTACGGCAGGACAGAAGAGGGCAGGAAAATTTATGATGATATCAACCAGCTTGGTGACTATGATGCCCTTGCCGGATCAGTATCAAAGACGAATAATTTTTCAAACGATACATTACAGGAGCTTGTTATCCTCAAGGAGATGCATGATGAGTATTACAGCGATCAGTTTTCAAGAAAGGCCTTGCTGAACATACTGGATACATTGATCGAAAGAACATCAATTGAGGAACACAGGTCTATCGGACAGAATATCAGAAATAAAATTACCCGTTTGCAGGCCGGTTTTGATCCGCCTCAATTTGAACTGGAAGATCCAGACGGTAATCCGGTAAAACTGTCCGACTTTGTTGGCAGATATGTTTACCTGAATTTCTGTACTTTTCAAAGCTACACCTGTTTAAATGAGTTCAATATGCTGGCTTCTGTTCATCAGAAGCACGGCGATAAACTGTCAATCATTACCATTACAACCGATCCGGACAGTGACGAATTCAGGGCTTTCCGGTCGAAAAACGAATATAACTGGATCTTCCTGCACTATGATACGTATCCTGAGATCATTAAACAATATGATATCAGGGCATTTCCCACTTACTTTCTGATTGGTCCGGATGGTAAGCTCATACTGTCACCTGCTCCTTCTCCGGCTGAAAACTTTGAATCCAGATTGTTTGAAATTATGCGCTCAAGGGGAGATCTATAAGGCAATAAGCTTTGAATACTTGAGAACGTCCATTACGGTCAGGTACGTATTGTCGCACACTTCTTTCAGCTCTTCAATTTTAAACCAGCGGATCTCCGTTATATCCTCATCATATTGTGGTACAGGCCCGGGCTTGCCATCATAGATCATATCATACCAGTATGTTTTTTTTAAAATGTGTTGTTCTTCAAGCATGTATGCGTGGTATGTCGAAATCAGCTGGTCCCTGATCTGCAGTCCATGAATTCCGCATTCTTCTTCCACCTCCCTCAGTGCTGCCTGCTGGGGATTTTCATTTTCTTTTATTTTACCTTTCGGAAGATCCCATTTCCCCCTCCTCTTCATGATCAGCAACCGGTTATCAGGATCCCTTACCAGTCCTCCCGCTGCTTCAATATTGTGGAAACATGATTTGAATACGTTGCGAAGTTCTTCCAGATCATAATGGAAGATGAACAGGGAATTGATTTTTTTCAGCTTCCGGTAAAAGTCAACCAGCTCCTTAAGATCCTCTGCATTCCGGAATTTATAAAAAAGCCCGTACCTCAGCTGGAAATGCTTGATAAAATCATCTGTCAGCAGAACACTCCGGTCGTTGAAAAAAACTTTATACATTTGTAAAATGAAGAATATAAATAAATCACTGGCAGGCCGGTTGCTTCAATGTGAAGCCATTAAACTCAGCCTGGATCCTCCGTTTCAATGGTCATCCGGCTGGAAATCACCAATATACTGCGATAACAGGATAACCTTGTCATACCCTGAAATAAGAAACCTGATCAAATATAGCTTTGTAGCACTAATAAAAGAAAAATTTTTATCAACAGAAGCTGTTGCTGCCGTTGCAACAGGAGCCATTGCCCACGGCGCCCTCGTTGCCGATGAATTGGGAATTCCTTTCCTGTATGTCAGGTCTGAACCCAAGACCCATGGACTTGCAAACCTGATTGAAGGGAGCGTAACGAAAGGACAGAAAGTTGTTGTTATCGAGGATCTGGTATCTACGGGAAGAAGCAGTATCAGGGCTGTTGAGGCGCTCAGAGCAAATGGAGCAATCGTTTCCGGCATGGTAGCCATATTTACATACGGCTTTAAAAAGGCCGTGGAAAATTTCAAAAATGCAGGTTGTGAACTGTATACTTTAAGTAATTTTGAATCATTGCTTGAAATAGCCGTGGAGACAGGCTATATTGAGGGCAGTAACCTGGAAATATTGAAAAAGTGGATGCAGGATCCTGAAAACTGGACAAACAGTTAATTCAAATATCGTTAAAAACAAATATGTAATACAATATGCTGCAGATGAATAGTAAGACCGGCACAGTGAACGGAAGTCCGGAAAAAGTATATGGTTTTGTTTCTGATTTCAGAAATATGGCAGACATTTTGCCGAAAGAAATCATGAGTAATTTGGAGGTTTACGATCAGCATTGCCGCTTCGACGTTATGGGAATCGGGAAAGTGGGTTTGAAAATAGCGGAAAAAACACCTTATACACAAATAAAGATCATCGCCGCGGAGGGCAGTCCGGCTGATTTTAACTTATGGATTAATATTGCACCGCTTTCGGAGAAACAGACGGAAGTCAATTTTGTTCTGCATGCGAGCTTGAATATTTTTGTGGAAGCAATGGCAAAAAAGCCATTGCAGCAGTTTATTGACATGCTGGCCGACAAAATGGAACAAAAAGATTTCAGTGAATCATACTGATACAACATCAGTAACTGATTTCCCTGAAAAAATAGGATTTTATTGTACCGGTTCTCTTTTTTACCATCAACATGCCTGATTCCGCGACATCCACGATCCTGCCTTCAAACAGGCCTGCCACATCTCTATAGGTTCTCCATTCGTTCAGGGCCATGAGGTTATTGAGATAAGAGTTTCTAATATCACCATAGTACTGTTCATAAAGTTTATCAATCCATGGGATCAGATATGTCAGAATGGATTTGTATGTGCTGGACAGTTTATACTCACGGTCGGTAAGGATGCGCATGGATGTAACCTGATCCAGTTCGCCAGGAAAGATCTGCTGGTTGACATTCAGGCCGATACCGACCACGGAAGATCGCAATGTGTTTTGGATGACGTTGTTTTCAATAAGAATGCCAGCTATTTTACCGGCATCGGTCCAAATATCGTTGGGCCATTTAATGACAGCATTTATTTTACTATTCCGGAGGAAATCAATTAAGCCATTTGAAATACTCATTGACAGGTAAAACTGTTTTTCGGCATTCAGAAATTCAGGAAACAATATAATACTAAAAGTCAGGTTTTTGCCAGGCTCACTTTTCCAGCTGTTACCGCCCTGTCCCCTTCCCGCTGTCTGATAGTCTGCCAAAATTACAGTCCCCTCCGGCAGTTCTTTCTGTCGAATGAGCCGGCATGCATAGCTGTTGGTTGAATCAACAGTATCAAGTTTTATCGTTTTTAATTCCGGTCTGATCCGGTTCATAAGATTATTATTATCCGATTTCCGGTGTCAAATTTACATTTTGGTATTGTTATTGTCTGTTAAAAACTGCAAAAAATTAATGATTATAAAGTGTCACAGGGCTGCACTCAACGATTTGAATAATAATTGAATTGATAAATTCACTATTTTTGTATACAGAAAACTAATAAATTTATATTGAAATACAACAATAAGCTTATTAAGTTCATAATTGACGGTATCTTAGAGAAAAAAGGGAAGGAGATTATCCATATAAATCTTGAAAAACTTGATTATGCACCTTGTGAAAACTTCATTATCTGTCATGGTGATACAGGGATTCAGAGCAAATCACTGGCTGAATCAGTTGAAAAGAAAGTAAAAGATAATCTTGATATTCAGGTATGGCATAGGGAAGGGGTGGATGTGGCGAAATGGATTCTGCTGGATTATGGGTTTGTCGTTGTGCACATTTTTCAGAAGGATGCCAGAGACTATTATAAGCTTGAGGAATTATGGGGTGATGCGGAATTGGTTATAATTAATGATGAATTTAAATGATTGAGGGATTAACATAATGGAAGAAAACAAAAATTCCAAATGGAAAAAGGTTGATGCACAGAACCAGAATAAACCGAAGCAGGGTGGTGGCAGCAAATTACCCGGGGAGCGGAAACCACGCTTCAATGCGGTGTGGATATATGCTCTGATCGGTTTTATTCTCATATTGATGTATTTTTTTGATGCCGGTCAGGGTCCGGTTCAAATTGACTGGAAGTTTTTCCGGGATGAACTGTTATTACAAAATGAAGTTGCAAAGATTCAGGTCATTAATGAACAAAATGCTGAAATATATATCAAAGCGGAATATTTGGATGAGCCAAAGCATCAGGAAAATTTCAGCAAGGGACTGAATACGTTTTCAAAATCGGGTCCCCATTATACCATGCCGGTTGGCTCAAATGATATTTTTAAAAGTCAGCTTGATGAAGCACAGGTGGATCTTCCTGATGAAGAAAAGATCTATCCTGAATACGTTCGCAAAAGAACATTCGGGGATACATTGTATGTGCTTCTCCCGATCATTGTGCTAATCGTGATATGGGTATTTGTCTTCAGGCGTATGAGTGGTGCAGGTGGTGGTGGCAGCGGGACAAACATATTTAATGTGGGAAAATCGAAAGCCCGGATCTTTGACAGGGATGAGAATGTGAGAATCGATTTCAATGATGTTGCCGGTCTGGAGGAAGCCAAAATGGAAGTCAAAGAAATAGTGGATTTTTTAAAGAAGCCAAAGAAATATACAGATCTGGGCGGTAAGATCCCCAAGGGGGCCTTGCTTGTCGGTCCTCCTGGTGCGGGAAAAACTTTGCTGGCCAAAGCAGTTGCTGGAGAAGCGCATGTTCCCTTCTTCTCAATGTCAGGTTCCGATTTCGTTGAAATGTTCGTTGGAGTGGGAGCTTCAAGGGTGAGGGACCTGTTCAAGCAGGCCAAGGAAAAGGCACCCTGCATCGTATTTATTGATGAAATTGATGCCATCGGACGTTCCCGGGGGAGGAACCCGAATATAGGGGCTAATGATGAACGGGAAAACACATTGAACCAGTTGCTTACGGAGATGGATGGATTTGCATCAAATGCAGGGGTGATCATTCTTGCTGCCACAAACAGGGCTGATGTCCTGGATAAAGCCTTGATGCGAGCCGGACGTTTTGACCGGCAAATATATGTAGAACTTCCTGATCTGAACGAAAGGAAGGAAATATTTGAAGTACACCTCAGACCCATAAAGGTTGAAAAAGATCTGGACATCATGTTCCTTGCAAGGCAGACACCCGGCTTTTCTGGTGCTGATATAGCCAATGTGTGTAATGAAGCTGCGTTGATTGCTGCACGCAGGAATAAAAAGTCTGTGCAGCGACAGGATTTTCTGGACGCTGTCGACAGAATCATTGGCGGTCTGGAGAAAAAGAACAAGATCATAACAGTTGATGAAAAGAAAACCATAGCATACCATGAAGCAGGACATGCAACGGTAAGCTGGATGCTTGAAAGTGCCAGTCCACTGTTTAAAGTATCCATTATTCCACGCGGTAAATCACTTGGAGCTGCCTGGTATCTCCCTGAGGAACGGCAAATTACAACCAAGGAACAGATGCTTGAAGAAATGGCAGCCATATTGGGGGGGCGGGCATCAGAACAGATTGTTTTTGGCAAAATATCGACAGGGGCACTCAATGATCTGGAACGTGTTACCAAGCAGGCTTATGCCATGGTTAGCTACTTTGGTCTGAGTGAAAAAGTAGGCAACATCAGTTTCTATGATTCAACGGGCCAGAATGAATATTACTTCCAGAAACCATATAGTGAAAAAACTGCCGAATTGATCGATCAGGAAGTTAAAGATATCATTGACCAGCAATATAAACTTGCCCTGGAAATTCTTGGGAAGCATAAGGAGGGATTGACCCAGCTCGCTGATCAGCTTCTTGAGAAAGAGGTCATTTTCACCGAGGATCTGGAAAGGATTTTTGGCAAACGCAAGGGTCGCATTCCTGTTGAACAGGAAAAGCCAAAAAGCACGGGAAGAAAAAGAAAACCCGATAAAGCTACAGACAAGAAGAACGAAAGTGGTAACAATTCAGAAGAAGACAAAGTCATAAAAAAATCTGCCTGATCATATATTACCTGGCATTATGTCCATTAACTCATTACAGCGTGAAATTTATTTGCTTATACCGCAAAACGGATGGTTTGCTGTTTCAGCACTGATAAAATGTATGGAGCAAGAATGGCTCAGGAATTGCTCGCTTCAAACGGGATAGAATCCATCATCCTGAACAAGCGGGATTCTGTGTTTCTTGTAGGTGATATTGAGGTTCATGTCAGAAGTGAATTGTTGATACGCGCAAAGCATTTACTTAAAGACTTTGAGAGTTGAAAGCCATTTTTAAAAGAACAGTTTCGGGGATCATATATCTTATCCTGATCATTGGCGCTCTTTTTCTGGGTAAGGTTCCATTCGGAATTTTGTTGTTGTGCATCGGCACAATTGCGCTATATGAGTTTTATAAACTTAAGGATGAAACCATTGCTCCGGCAGTATCCATCACAGGACTTGCTGCCGGCAATCTTCTGATTGTAACTGCTTTCCTGGTATCCTCCCGGATCCTTGATCCGGCATGGTTGGCATTGAGCCTGCTTCTGATCCTGCTGTTGTTCATACTGGCATTATTCATGAACCATCAGAAAGCTCCCGGGAACCTGGCGTTACAATTGCTCGGAATTATATATATTTCACTGCCACTTGCCGTTTCTACATATATTGTATTCCCGAGGTCCTTTCAATATCAGTATACCCACCGTATCATGCTCGGCATGTTTATCCTGATCTGGATCAATGATACAGTCGCTTACCTCGCTGGCATTACGTTGGGGCGCCATCGACTTTATGAAAAGATATCGCCCAGGAAGTCGTGGGAAGGAGTTGCCGGAGGCAGTCTTTTTACCATAATTGCGGCCTTCTGGCTGGGGGATATCATGAATGCCCTGACAAGAACGGACTGGATCATAACAGCCGTTATTGTTTCCCTGTTCGGGGTGTTTGGTGATTTGTTTGAGTCAATGTTCAAGCGGGAAGTGCGTGTCAAGGATTCGGGTAATATAATCCCCGGCCATGGCGGAGTGCTTGACCGGATTGACTCAATGCTTTTTGTCGTGCCGGTTGTTTTTGTATATTTGATTTTTAACAACTTGTGAAAAAATTTAAACCTTAACGGACCATGAAGATACATAAGGAAGGCATGCTGATCATTTTGATCATCCTGACCCTGTTAACCACCCTGAATTTTGTCGTTTACTGGCTTTTTAAAAGTCCTTTTCTGCAAACAGCACTGGCAGTTGTATCGGTGATATTTTTTTTGCTTGTAGTATGGTTTTTCAGGGATCCCGTAAGAACATTCATGCCCGACGCCTCGGCGATCAATTGTCCTGCTGACGGAGAAATTGTTGCGGTCGAAGAAGTTGTTGAAAACGAATACTTCCACGACAATCGCATTCAGGTTTCAATCTTTATGTCACCATTGAATGTTCACATAAACCGGTATCCGGCTGACGGAATTATAAAATATGTCCGGTATTACCCCGGAAGATACCTTGTAGCCTGGCATCCCAAATCATCCGAATTAAATGAGCGCTCAACCATAGTATTGGAAGATCATGAAGGTCGTGAGATCATGGTCAGGCAGATTGCAGGAGCAGTAGCAAGGCGCATCGTAACCTATGCCGAGGAAGGAACGAATGTGGAACAGGGACAGGAACTGGGGTTTATTAAATTCGGATCCCGGGTTGATGTGTTTCTTCCGCCGCGTACTGCCATTGATGTTGAAATCGGCCAAAAAGTGAAAGGCAATCAAAGTGTTATTGGCAGGTGGAACTAGCAGGTGAAAATTGAACTGAAAATGTCTGATAATAAAGTAAATCCCTTATCAGAATCCGTATCCGATCCCGAATGACACTCCCATGCTGAAGATCCTTGAAGCAATATTAATATCAGCATTGGATCCCGGTGAGTATTTTTTATGGAACCTGCTGATACCAGGGATGAAGCTCAGATTACCTTAAGTTCCTTACCAACCTCGATAAATGCCTGCAGGGCCTGATCAAGATGTGCTTTTGTATGGGCAGCGGACAGCTGGACACGGATCCGGGCTTCACCTTTTGGTACAACCGGATAATAGAAGCCTTTCACATAGATACCCTTTTCAAGCAGTTTTTCTGCGAAATCCTGTGAGCGTTTCGCGTCATACATCATAATGGCTACGATGGCCGATTCAGTATGTTTGATGTCAAATCCGGCGGCAAGAATCTGTTTTTTAAAATGATCCGTATTCCGGTGAAGTTTGTCCTGAAGCTCGCTGGTCCTGCTCATCATTTCAAACATTTTAATACCGGCCGCAACGATCATCGGAGGCAGTGAGTTGGAAAACAAATACGGCCGGGAACGCTGCCGCAACAATTCTATGATTTCCTTTCTTCCTGTCGTGAAACCTCCGATTGCACCTCCGAAAGCTTTGCCGAGGGTTCCTGTAATGATATCGACTTCACCGCGGATGTTGAACAATTCCGTTATCCCGCGTCCGGTTTTTCCGACAACACCTGCTGAATGACATTCGTCAACCATTACGAGTGCATCATACCTGGCCGCCAGGGCACAGATTCTGTCAACGGGCGCCAAATTGCCGTCCATGGAAAAGACTCCGTCGGTGACAATAACTCTGAAGCGCTGGTTCCGGGCCTTGATCAGCTGTGCTTCGAGATCGTCCATATCCGAGTTTGCATACCGGTAGCGTTGCGCTTTGCAAAGCCTGACGCCATCAATGATGGAGGCATGGTTCAGGGAATCAGAAATGATTGCATCCTCTTCACCCAGCAGGGGTTCAAATAAGCCACCGTTGGCATCAAAACATGCAGCATATAAAATGGTATCATCGGTACCAAAAAAGTCAGCAATTTTTCCTTCGAGTTCTTTATGCAGGTCAGTTGTACCGCATATAAACCGAACTGATGACATTCCGAAACCGTGTGTGTCGAGTGCCTGGCGGGCAGCTTCCATGAGGACAGGATGGGATGAAAGTCCGAGGTAATTGTTTGCACAAAAATTCAGTACCTTTTGTCCTCCGCTTAATATGATCTCCGCATCCTGCGGGGACGTAATCAGGTTTTCTCTTTTAAACAGACCAGATTCTTCAATGGAGTGCAGTTCCTGTTGCAGGTGCTCTTTAATCTTTCCGTACATATGTTTATTTGTTGACTTGTTGAATTTTATATTCCTGCTAATTCCCAATTACTGATTTTTTCTTCGTGACTTCTTTCACCATTACATCCGTAATTTTTTTCAGGTCAAATGAGGGTTCCCAGTCAATATCTGTACGGACAATACTGTCATCAATGCTCTGTGGCCAGCTTTCAGCTATGGAATTCCTGAAGTCAGGTTTGTAGTCAATCCTAAAACCGGGTATGTACCTGCGGATATCATCGGCCACCTGACCGGGAGATATGCTGAGTCCGGTTATATTATAAGAAGTTTGGCATGTAAGTTTGCTGCGATCCGTTTCCATAAGCTTTACGGTTGCCTGGATGGCATCATGCATAAACAGCATGGGCATTGCCCTGCTGGACTCAATAAAGCATGTGTACTTTCCTTTATTTACGGCATCATAGTATATTTCAACCGCCCAGTCGGTCGTGCCTCCTCCGGGTTCCGTTTTAAAACTGATCAGACCGGGATATCGCAAACTCCTGATATCAATATTGTAACGGTGGCTGTAATACTCACACCACCGCTCACCGGCCAGTTTACTGATGCCATATACTGTTGATGGTTCCATAACACTAAGCTGCGGGCTGTTGTTTCTCGGTGTTGTTTTGCCAAAGACTGCTATTGAACTGGGCCAGAATACCCTTTTGATTTCTTCCACCAGCCTGGCAATTTCCAGAATGTTCATCAGGCTGTTCATGTTAATATGCCAGGCCTGGGTCGGCAGTTTCTCAGCGTTACCGGAAAGTACGGCAGCCAGATGATAGATCTGGGTAATCTTGTTCCGGATGACAAAATGGATCAGATGCTTGTCGTCCATGACATCAAGAAGCTGAAAAGGTCCGCTCTCCTTAATATCAGGGGGTGCTTCCTTAACATCAGTTGCATAAACATTTTCATTCCCGTAAATGCTTCTGAGCTCGAGGGTCAGTTCCGAACCGATCTGTCCGGATGCACCTATAATCAGTATTCTTTCCATGTTTCATTCAGTATTGAGAAAATCTTCCGCGTAATATTTTGCTGTCAGCTCCTCGCCTGTGGCCAGCCGGATCATTTCTTTCCATGGATGACTGGCTCCCAAATTGAATATGTGTTGCTCCAGGTATGACCCAATGTCAGGATTTCCAGAAAAGCTGATCTTTCTGTTATCCGCAGTGGTCAGAATATTTGTTTCAATAAACGCTGTCAGCTGCGAAGCCAGCAATTCGCCCAGCAAATAATTGTGATAATAGCAGGGATATGAGGCAATGTGTATTTTTGAAGCCCAGTCAGCGTTATCTCTTCCTTCAGGCTTTTTCAGCAACTGGTATTTTGTGACCAGATCCCACCACAGCTGGTTCAGATCCTGGTCGGGATTCCCGTACATGCTTTTTTCGAACCGGAACATCACCTGACTCCACCTGCTGAATACCAGCTGCTCGAGCCGCATGCTGTTTCTGACGTCAGCACTGATCTTTTCCGTTTCTTCTTCTGAAATATCTGCGTTTTCAAGGATCCAGTATGGATTCGATGCCAACCGGCCAAAGAACATGGCGATTGCCTCGGTAGTGAAAGAATGTGCATAGGTTCTTAAAAAATAAGGAAGCGTTGCATCAACATACAAATCATATACACCATGACCCAGTTCATGAAGAATGGTATTCATCCAGGATGCATTATTTTTTATATTGGCTATGATCCGAACATCACCGGAACGGTCTATATTGGTGCAATATGCATGCTGGTATTTGTTTTCCTTTTCATACAGGTCACTTCTTGCCAGGATGGATGACACATCCAGACCGATTCCGGCATAGTAGTTTTGGGCCAGATCAGCCACATTCTTCGTTTCGTAATAGTGATCGAGATTTACATCGTATAGGGCGGGTGCTTCCTGGAAAAAACGATTCTGATAATGCCAGGGCATCAGTTCTTCTTTGGCTACTCCATAGCGAGACGAAAGGACGCTGTCGACCTGATCTTTCAGGTCAGTGAAAGCATCTCTTGTGAGGTTGTCCAGTTCGTCAAAAAGCTGTTCGATTTCTGCCGGATCCTGGTCCGTGAGGCGGAGCGACATATCATGGAAATTCTCAAAACCCAGTCCGCGTGCAGCTTCATTGCGCATTTTAACCAGTTTAATGACATTGCCGGCTACTGTATCTCCTATCTGCTTACTGGCCAACCATATTTTTTCCAGTTCGGCATTGTCGGTTGAGTATTTAAGGACATTTTCCAGTTCATTATCGGTATAATGCGCATCGTTGACAACGGCACGGTATGTGGAAAATTTTTCTTCGAGTTCCGTTTGGGCCCTGATCATTTCTTCGAGCATTTCTTCTTCCAGTTGGTTGGAAAGGAAAGTATTGTAAAGCAGCTCCATTTGTCTGATTAGCAGTGGATCTTTGACTTTTCCCGATTCTTTGATCCGTTTGAGAACAGCAAAACGGGTATTGTCAGAATAAATCCCGGACAATTCTATATGCAGTTCACCGGCTTTCTTATAGTCTGCCGGACTACCTGATACGGATGCATTAAAAGAAGCCAGGTTAAAAGCCTTTTCAATGGGAATGACCTGTTCTTCAAGTGCGTCTATAAACGTCACAAGTTCTTTTTCCATCTTTTCTGTATGGGTTTTACAGCCTGTAAGGATGGCTGTTAACAATATGAACAGCAAATATTTATTCATTTATTTCTGGTTTTATGTTCAGAGATCCACATAACTGGTGAAAATATTTCCAGCTAAATTTACGATCAGGGATTGACTGTCAGATTGACATAAAATTGTTATGTTGCAATTTAGCGAACAATTTACCTGAAAGTGTAAAGTAAAAATTAAATAAGAGAAAAAACAATGATATCTACAGGTCAGATTGTTATTTTGGTGGTTTTTATGCTGCTCAGCATGATCATCATAATTTGTTATGCTATTTTCACATTGTTTGCGCTGGTAACCCTGTCCGTTGTGATCGATGAAGGCAGGAGGTAATTTGCATGGCCTAAAACCAGCAATGTCACAAACGCGGAAACCCATGATAAAGCACAAGATGCAGTAAAGTGGACAGTATATACTTATGTTGATGCTGCGCTGTCATTTATGGCTATGTTGTTGTACTTTATTTTTCCGGGAGAAGAAACTATTCGGATCTGAATATTTGGGTGTGAGTATTTGGGTGTGGGTGTGGGTGTGGGTGTGAGTGTGAGTGTGAGTGTGAGTGTGGGTGTGAGTGTGGGTGTGAGTGTGGGTGTGGGTGTGAGTGTGGGTGTGGGTGTGGGTGTGAATGGGCAAGGGTAATGAGGATTGGGTAGGGCTTGCAAAAGTAACAATTTATCTTATTCGGAAAAGAAATATTTGCTGCCTGATGGCAATCGGGCATGAATACCCGTTGTTTTTGCTATCTTGGTTGCGGATTAGTTCACCGTTTCACCATGTCCACTGCTCCTCAAAAACAAGGCCACCTGGTGCGGATACTTACCCTCGGCGCTGCCATCATGCTCGTGGTGAGCTCTGTGATTGGTTCGGGGGTGTACAAGAAGGTTGCCCCCATGTCGGCCGAGCTCGGCTCTCCGTTCCTGGTGCTTTTGTG
>JAFGRC010000170.1 GCA_016935355.1 Bacteroidales bacterium | reverse complement strand
TTCCTTCCGGATCTGGGGGGGTTCAGCAGGAGCTGGCCGTATGAGACTTACCCGGCATTGCAAAACTATGAACTTTTTTTGATTTGGAAAAAGTATCCCGTTTCACTTATGGATATTAAAACTTATATTTGTTGTAATAATATAATGAATCAAATATATGGACAACAAACAATCCCTGACGCAGTATGCAATGTCCAATGGTTTGATCCTTGGCATCATATTAATTATTCTTTCATTAGTGGCATACATAATGAATATTATGCCTGAAAGTTTCGGGAAAATAATACTTATTCCTTTGATTAACAGTTTAATTGTAGTAGTTTTTGTTGTAAAAGGCACAAAATCCTATCGAAATAAAGTACTTGACGGAACAATCTCATTTTGGAATGCTTTCCTCGTGGGATTGCTTATTGTTGTGTTTGCCTACATATTGAAATCTTTTTACGATTTGATTTTCAATGGTTTAATTGATAAAGAATACATGAACAGGTTTTTTGAAACCATCCAGAACTGGGCATATAATTTATACAGCAATCTGGGTTTGCCAGAAAATGACATTGAAGATGCAATGAGTCAATTTGAGCGTCAACAAGAAAACTATACACCTATTCGCGCATTCTTTGTCAGTATTTTTTCATCAACAATTTTAGGTACTGTCCTTTCTCTCATCACGGCAGCCATCTTCAAGAAAGAACCACCTCCTTTCGGATTAGACGGACGCGTAGGATAAAACATTGCCTGAAATAACCATGGCTGATACGAAGACACCTGAGATGAACACGGCTGATACGAAGACACCTGAGATGACTGTACCACAACTGTCCATCGTCATTCCTTTGTATAACGAGGCAGCGTCTCTGCCCGAACTGGCCGAATGGATTGACCGGGTGATGTTGCAGAACCGGATGAACTATGAAGTGATCATGGTTGATGACGGCAGTTCTGACGGATCGTGGGACGTAATTGAAAAACTGGCAGAAAACAATCCATTTGTCAGGGGCATCAAATTCAGGCGCAATTATGGTAAATCAGCCGCTTTGCATTGTGGTTTCAGGGCTTCCCGGGGCGAAGTGGTCATCACCATGGATGCTGACCTTCAGGACAGTCCGGAAGAAATACCGGACCTGTTCCGTATGATACGGGAAGAAAATTATGACCTGGTTTCCGGCTGGAAAAAGAAACGTTATGATAGCCTCATCGCAAAGAAGATCCCAAGTAAATTTTTTAACTGGACAGCACGGATGTTCACCGGCATCAGGATACATGATTTCAATTGCGGTCTGAAAGCATACCGGGGAGAAGTTGCCAGGTCAATCGAGATTTTTGGCGAAATGCACCGGTATATACCCATTATAGCAAGACGGGCAGGTTTCCGGAAAATCGGAGAAAAGGAAGTGGTCCATCAAAAGCGTAAATACGGCACGAGTAAATATGGCTTTGGCAGGTTTATAAAAGGTTACCTCGATCTGATGACGATATCCTTCATTTCAAGATTCGGCAAAAGGCCCATGCACGTGTTTGGAACCCTCGGAACGCTGGTGTTCATTATTGGTTTTGCTATGGCTGCATACCTTGGCATCAGCAAACTCATTGCTGTTGCCAATCATATTCCGGCCCGGCTTGTAACACAAAGCCCGTATTTTTATATTGCACTTGCATCCATGATCATCGGAACACAACTGTTCCTTGCGGGATTTCTGGGAGAGCTTATATCCCGCTCATCGGCTGACCGCAACGTATATCAGATTGAAAAGGAGATATGAATAACAAAAAGGCCGCCTCAATTCTGAAACGGCCTCTTTTTTCTGTTCATCATACGGCGGGATATCTTTTGAAGATCTGGTCTGATTTCAGCAGCAGGTCAATATACTGGGCACGTTTGTAAACGAAAGGATCATTGATGTTTTTGTTCGAAAGCTTGCCCCTGAAATCATCCAGTTTTGCATAATTTTTGGCTTTCATCCATTCCCGGATATCTTCAAGAATTGTGGAGATGTATTCAATCTTGTTTTTGTATACCGTGCTGACGACCTGAACACAGTCGGCACCGGCAAGGATCATCCTGATCACGTCTTCTCCGGTATGTATGCCTGTATTGCTGCAAATGGAACCTTTAACCGAACCGTAAAGCAGGCCTGCAAAACGCAGCGGAAGTTTGTTGTCTTCCTGATTACTGGCATTCAGCGGAGTGTAATGTGCTTCTTTGTTAACATCAATATCAGGCTGAAACAGTCTGTTGAACAGAACAAAGCCCTGAACTCCCAGGTGGTCGAACCGGCTGACAATATTCAGCGCATTCGCATAGAAAGGACTCAGCTTTACGCTGACCGGAAGCTTTACATTTTTCATTACTTCCTTTACTATCTCAATTTGTTGATTGTTTATGCTTTCACCATCGGTTTCCGCATCACGTGGAACATAAAAGAAATTCAATTCAAGTGCATCAACACCGGTTTGTTCAATCATCCGGGCATACTCGACCCAGGTCTCTTTAAATATCGCATTCAGGCTTGCTATAACGGGAATCCCGACGCTCTCCTTCACTTTCCGAAGTTCCTCCAGGTGCCCTTCGGGACCCGCATGTTGAATGGTGGGGAAAAGCTTTACCATTTCCGCATGACGCTCATTATATTCTTCCAGCTCATCATCAAGCTGGGCTGCTTCAAGCTGAATCTGCTCTTCAAAAAGGGATTTGTATACGACCGCCGCTGCACCGGCATCTTCAGCTCTTTTTATGTTGTCAGTATTGGTAACCAGATTGGATGCACCCAGAATGACAGGGTTTTTCAGTTCAAGTCCGAGATACTTTGTTCTTAAGTCAGCCATTTTTAAATCTTTTAATATTGAATTACACTACATGAATGTTGCAAATTTATGAATTATAATTATTAAAACTCCTTTTACCGGCCTGTTGCTTAAAAAAAATACAGATAATTTGAATGATGCTTTCAAATCATGAAAAAAAGTTATATTTTTCTGATGGTTGTAATATCGTTATGGAAATCATGCTGAGGAATGCTTTTGAAATTCTTCAAACATAGCCCGTTTTCCCGGTTGTTTTTCTTTTATGCTGCAGGTTTGATTGTTTCGAACCATTTCACGGTATCCGGATGGCTTGTTATTTCACTGTCAGCAATTGCTGTATTTATGGCCCTGTCGGTCGTTTTAGCGATGAAGGCATTCAGACACCCTGACCTGAACTGGATTTTCGGATTTACCTTATCGTGTGTTTTGTTTATCATCGGTTTGATCCATAATGAACTGGAAAAAAATTCCAGGAGTAAAGCAGAAGATCTGATTTCCCGGGAAAGTGTTTTTCTGGCCAGGATTCAGGAACTTCCCGAAATAAAAAGTAAGAGTATTCAGGTTCGGGTCAGGATTATGGGAGAACTTGAGAATAACAAGTTAAAAAAGAATACCTTAAAAGCAATTTTGTACTTTGAGAAAGATCCGGCATCTGAAAACCTGAAACCGGGGTACCTGGTTGGTATAAGGACCAGGTTTGAAAAGGTTCCGGCTTCAGGTAATCCCGGAGAGTTCAACTACAGAAAATACCTTGCAAACCGTAAGGTTTACCTGCAGTCCTTCATTGCTGCTGAGAGCTGGTGCCTGACCACGGAAAAACCGTCAAAGGGGATCAGAATAATTGCTGAAAATTTCCGGCGAAGATTGCTGGACCGTTACCGGAAACTGGATATGGATCAGCGTGAATTCAATGTGCTTTCCGCACTGACGCTTGGTTACAGGCGCGATCTCGATACAGAGACAAAAAATGCTTTTGCAAAGGCAGGTGTTATGCACGTGATGGCACTTTCAGGCTTCCATACGGGTGTAATTGCACTGTTGCTGGGATATTTGTTCGGAATGTTCAACGGATCACCTACAGGAAGAGCCATCAGAATAATTATGATTTTAATGATGCTCTGGGGATTTGCAATGATTACGGGATTGTCGGCTTCAGTTACCCGGGCAACGGTTATGCTGAGCCTGGTGATGGCTGGAAAATTTTTTGGCAGAAAAATAAATACATACAACATCCTTTTTGCGGCGGCTTTCTTCATTCTGGCGGTAACACCCGGACTTATTGCAGATGTTAGTTTCCAGCTGTCCTTTCTGGCAGTAGGAGGTATTGTCCTTTTCCATCCTGTATTCTACCGTATCGTCAGAATAAAGAACCGGCTGGCAGATATGATCTGGCAATTGTTCACCGTTTCCTGCGCTGCCCAGCTGGGTACCTTACCTTTAACGATGTATTACTTTCATCAGTTCCCGCTGTTTTTCTGGCTTGCCAATCTTTATACACTTCCGCTTGTGGCGGTTGTTATTTATCTGGCTGCAGCCTATCTCCTGCTCTCATTCATTGCTCCCCTGAGCCGGATCACCGGACAAATGCTGCTCTGGACCGTTAAATGTCTGTTACATGGCGTCTCACTTGTGGAAGCCTTTCCGAATGCATTGATTGACGGAATATACATCAGTGCTGCGCAAACGGTCCTTTTATTGGTGGCCGTTTCGTGTTTCGGACTGTTTTTATCTTACAGGATAAAAATACCTTTGTTTGCGGGATTGTTGATTTTGCCGGTTGTGCTTCTGCTTGGCATCAAACATGATTGTGAGCTGAACCGTCAAAAGCGGTTCACCATAAACAACCTGAACGGTATCTCATCGATAAACCTGATTTCAGGACATCGGAACCTGCTGCTGGCAAATCCTGATTCACTGATTACACCCGCAAAAATCATGTATTCATTTAATGATTATTGGATTGAACGGGGTGTTCATGATCGGGTGAAAATCCTGGATTTTAATGACCCGGGATTAACGGATTCACTTGATTTTCCAGGCTTATATATCAGGCAAAATTTTTTGCGTGACCAGGTTTACCTGAACTTCTATGAGACAAGCGTTGTTATTATGAAAAATGACGCATACAGGCAGGTCATTACAGACAGCATGCTGGAAGTGGATCTGGTCGTGGTAACGGGCAATGTGTATCCTGATATGGGTAAGATCACTCAGCTATTTGATCCCGAACGCCTTGTTATTGACTCCTCTGTTAAGTTCTATAATGCTGAGAAATGGAAAAATGCCTGCGCTGAATACGGTGTGGATTGCTGGAACATTGCTGCACAGGGAGCATATACTGTTAAACCGGGTATGAGCAATTAGTCGGATTGTCCGCTCTGAAATCAAAAAAGGGTGCCCCGGCTTTTGAGACACCCTCAATTAAATTCATTTGAATATACAGATTTCCTCGCTGTTCAGTTCAGTCTTTAAAAAAGGCTCTGATGAAACCTGTTTAAAGTTCCCATCCTTTCCTGTATTCCCGTGTCAGTAACCGGTTGGCTTCGGGAAGGTTGGTAATCTCCCTTCTGACCGGGTCGAAGTCAACCCTGGCACCGGCACGAAGGCTCACAATACCGAGATTGATCATTGTTGAAAGGTGTTCCGCTGAAACAAAATTACCGGGAGTATCCTTAGACCCGCCCCTGCAGGCCGCAATAAATTTGTCAAATTCCGGAGGCAATGAACCCATATTAAATGCCCTTGGCTGATTCGGATCCTGCTGTGGCTGCGGAGCCCGTACTTCGCGTTCCGGAGGCTGCGGTCCCGGATAAGCCTTCATTTTACTTTCCGGTATGATTCTTCCCTGGAGTATTTTTCCCTTATCGCCGACATACATCATTCCTGATGATGGTAACGACCGGTTATCTTCGTCCAGCTCGGGAATATATCCCGGTTTCATGCCGCCATCATACCAGATCACATCAACAGGTCCCCTGGAGCCTTTCGCATTATAATGCAAGCGCATGGTAGCTGCAAGGGGAAATGAAAAATCATTGGTAATGCCGCCGGTTGCAAAATTCAAAGTTCTGCAGGCCTTGCTTCCGAATCCTTCAGCATAGGCCGGAACGTCAAGGTCGAATGTATCACAGACCGCCCACATGCTGTAATGGCCCATATCTGCAAAGGATCCTCCTCCGAAATCATACCAGCCTCTGAAAAGGGTATGTGTATAACACGGGTGATAGGGACGGTCAGTACAGGGTCCAAGCCAGAGATCCCAGTCGAATCCGGCAGGTATGGGAGGCCTCTCGGCTGGTATCTCCAGAAATTGCTGCCACATGGGACGGCTGGACCATTCGTGTATTTCCCTTAGGGTACCAATGGCCCCGTCGTCGATCCATGTTTTGATCAGGCTGAGGTCATCATAACTGTTGTAAGGCATGAAGTAGGTTGCGACTCCCGTTTCCCTGGCTGTTTTGATGACCAGGTCGGATTCGCGCAGCCTGTTGGCCAAAGGTTTGTGTGTAATTACATGTTTACCTTTTTTCATAGCATGTATGGCAATAGTTGCATGCAGATGGTCCGGAGTCATGATCTTTACAGCATCAATATCCTCTTTTTCAAACAGTTCCCTGAAGTCGGCATAAGCATTCACTCCGGAGAAATTATCGGCTGCCCTTTGCTGTGCATAGAAGGTTTCGACAACTTCCTTCATCACCATGCGGCCACCGGGAACGTAATTAATGGCTTCCCTCCATTTCGGATTTCCAAGCAAACCTCTTATCCTGTCCGCTACTCCGGTTGGAACCCCATTGGCTCCATTCCCGAAGCTCAGATGGTTTCTGCTGTCCGTTTCCGGGTCGCAGACGGCTACGATCTGAATATCCGGACTGGCAAGCAGGGGGGGTAATTCTGCAAATCCCTGGATACCGCATCCGACGTGTGCCATGACAATTTTATCGCTTGGAGCAATCTGACCAAGTCCCATCACATGCCGTGGGATCACTGTAAAAGCACCGGCAGCAGCAGCAGTTGATGCGATAAAGTTCCTGCGGCTCATGCCCTTCCTTTCTTTTATGTTACTCATAATGGTTGTGGTTTTAGTTAATGAATCAGAGTTTAGGTTTTCATATCATGGTTCTGCTGATCTATTATACAAAAGGTAAACAGAGGCAGATTTTAAAAGATTCATTCTGTAATGTCAGGTTGTAACAGCCTGCAACGAGGAGATCTTTTAAATGATATTCATATAAAAATATCAATTAATTTAACAGGATCAAACAATCCGGAGGTTAATTTCAATATTGCCTGATTAAAAAAGGTTTTTCCGGATTATTGTCAGTTGATCATATACCGTTTTAACAGCAGAAAAACTATAAAATCACTGCCGCAACAATCAGATCGTATTGAAATCCCGGCGGAAAAGAAGCAATGACTCGTCATTGTTCCCAACCGGCAATTTCCCCGATACCCTGTCTTACAATTACGGGTTCTTCACCTGTACAGTCAATTACCGTGGAAGGAATGTTGTGTCCAAAGCCTCCGTTTATGACAGCGTCCACCTGGTATTTATAATGGTCGTATATGAGCTCCGGATCGGTCATGTAGTCCAGCACCTCATCATCATCATGGATTGAGGTTGTCAAAACCGCGTTCCCAAGTTCCTGGACGATCTCAAGTATGATTTTGTTATCCGGAACGCGAATGCCAACGGTCTTTTTCTTGTTGCGGAAAAGCTTTGGCAGGTTGTTGTTTGCGTTGAGAATGAAAGTATATGGACCAGGAAAACATTGCTTCATCAGCTTAAAAGTGGGATTGTTCACATGCCTTGCATAATCGGTGAGCTGACTCAGACTGTAGCATATCAGAGAGAAATTTGATTTGGCCGGATTGACGCCTTTAATTTCGGCCACGCGTTCCAGAGCTTTGTGGTTGAATACATCACAGCCGAGTCCGTATACCGTATCGGTCGGGAAGATCAGTGTGCCGCCATTCCTTAATATTTCAACAGCTTTCTGAACCTGCCTGTGGCCAGGTGTTTCCGGGTGTATTTTGAGCAACATCAGCTTGTGATAGAATAGGGGACAAAGATACAGGAATATATCTTTCAAGATCCTATAACGGACAATTAATAGAAGGATACAATAACCTAAAAGCGGCAGCGTGGTTTAATAATATGCATAGGTGTATTTCGTAAGCACCCGGTAATCGGTATCGGGATAGTATGTGTCAACCGTGGTACATATTCCTTTCCCGTCATATGTATAGGTCATCCGGTTGAATTCATCGTCATCATTCCTTCTCCATCTGATCCCGGTCAGCTTGTTTTTTTCATCATACATATAACTTTTTTTCAGGAATTTTGCCGAACCGGGTCTTTGTTCATGTATTTCCAGAAGAGCTCCTCCGGCGTTGTAGCGATAAGTTGTGGTGAGTGTAATTTTATCCAGGTGGTACTTTGCTTCTTCTGTAAGGTTGTTGCTCTCATCATAATTGAACAGCTTTTTCTCCAGTTCATTCTGATTCACTCCGTACAGGCTTTCTTCAGTGAGATTGCCGTTTTGGTCATACCGCATGAACAGCTTTGACGTCATGGCACCGGATGCGTTGTAAATCAGTACGGTTGTCACATTACCCTGCCGGGTGAAGACCCGTTTCTCCTTCAGTATATTATGATCAGCATAGTACAGTATTTCAGAAAGGTCGCCCGTGGCAGTATATTTATATACGTTTCTGAAATTTTCCATACCGTCGAAACCACTTTCTTCTGTCAGTTTTCCACTGCTGTTGTAGGCTGATAACTTCTGATAAGATGTATTGCCTGCATTTTCCCCGCTCATCCTGGTGTATTCCGTCCGGTTTCCATTGCTGTCGTATTTATACCGCTCGACATGGATCACCTGACCTTTTGTGTTGTATGTTATTACCTGGGCTACCTCCCCGGATGTTGTAAAGGTTGTCAGCGATGTTTTATTACCTGATCTTTCAGGTTTGTTGCCGTTATATTTAAAATCCCAGCTCTCCTTGTTTTTCACACGGTTGATCAATAAGGTTGTTTTGGTTTCTTGTTCGGCAGATGACTGGCCGTATGAGATCGAATGCAGAAATACACAGAAAATAATGAAAAACTTCCTCATAACTATACTATTTTCCTTGTGGTTTTATGGGTGTACGTTAAAAAAAAACAGTCTGTTACACATTACCTGTAATATTTGATCTGATCAAAATACCTTTCAGGTTGTTTATGTATTAGCAGCACCGGACCGGTCATTTCAATTTTTTGATAACCAAAGCATTGAATAAGTATTGATGAAGTTCGTGAAAGATTTTATTAATTTGCATAAAAATTAACGTTATGATATTTGATCCGGATCTGATAAAACAGGTATACCAAACATTTGAAGCACGGGTTGATAAAACCAGAAGTGTTATGGGGCGTCCGCTGACCTTTACTGAGAAAATTCTGTATGCTCACCTTGACGAAAGTGATACCATAAAAAAATATGAAAAGGCCAAAGATTACGTGAATTTCAGACCCGACAGGGTGGCCATGCAGGATGCCACGGCACAGATGGCCCTGCTCCAGTTCATGCAGGCCGGCAGAAAAAAAGTGGCAGTCCCGTCGACCGTACATTGCGACCACCTCATTCAGGCCCGGGAAGGCGCTGCGACCGACCTGGCAAATGCAAAAGTCACCAATCAGGAGGTATTCGACTTTCTTGAATCGGTATCAAGCAAATACGGGATCGGTTTCTGGAAACCGGGTGCAGGTATTATTCACCAGGTCATTCTCGAAAATTATGCTTTTCCCGGGGGAATGATGATCGGAACCGATTCACACACGGTAAATGCCGGTGGCCTGGGCATGATCGCAATAGGTGTGGGGGGCGCTGATGCCTGTGATGTGATGGCCGGTCTGTCCTGGGAACTGAAATTGCCGGCACTGATAGGGGTGAAGTTAACGGGGAAGCTGAACGGATGGACTTCAGCTAAGGATGTGATATTAAAAGTTGCCGGTATCCTGACGGTTAAGGGAGGTACCGGATACATCCTGGAGTATTTCGGAGCGGGCGCAGAGTCCATTTCCTGCACGGGCAAGGGAACCATTTGCAATATGGGGGCTGAGATCGGTGCAACAACATCCGTTTTCGGCTATGACGCCAAAATGGAAGCATACCTCAGGGGGACAGGCAGAACTGATATCGCTGAACTTGCCGGTAATCTCAAAGATTACCTGAAGGCCGATCCTGAAATATATGATCATCCTGAAAAATATTTCGACCAGGTCATCGGGATCGACCTTTCAGAGCTGGAACCTCACATTAATGGTCCCTTTACACCTGATCTTGCAACGCCGCTGTCGCAGTTTGCAATTAAAGTCAGAGAAAACAACTGGCCTGAGAAACTTGAGGCGGGTTTGATCGGATCGTGCACGAATTCTTCCTATGAAGACCTGACCCGTGCGGCATCTGTCGCCCGGCAGGCAATCGAAAAAAAGCTGAAGATCAAATCGGAATTCACCATTACTCCTGGATCGGAGCAGGTGCGGTATACTGCTGCAAGGGACGGTTTGATTGATACATTTGAAAAGCTGGGCGGAATGGTACTTGCGAATGCATGCGGGCCGTGTATCGGTCAGTGGGCCAGACAAGGTGCTGAGAAACAGGAAAAAAATTCAATCATGACCTCTTTTAACAGAAACTTCTCCGGAAGAAATGACGGGAATCCCAATACCCATGCTTTTGTGGCTTCCCCGGAACTGGTGACCGCTTTTTCAATTGCCGGAACATTGCTGTTCAATCCCGTGAAGGATACGCTGGTGAATGAAAGGGGTGAGAGGGTCATGCTGGATGAGCCTGCAGGAATGGAAATGCCGGCAAAAGGGTTTGAGGTTCAGGAAAACGGATATCAGGCACCTGCTGAGGATGGCAGCAGGATCAGTGTTGTTGTTCAGCCTGGCAGTCAGAGGCTGCAGCTGCTGGAACCCTTTGAATCCTGGGATGGCAATGATCTTGCCGGTCTGCGCCTGCTGATAAAAGTAAAAGGGAAATGCACGACCGATCATATATCCATGGCTGGACCATGGCTTAAGTACAGGGGGCATCTGGACAACATATCCAACAACCTGCTGATGGGTGCTGTGAATGCATTTAACCATAAAACGAATGCCGTGATGAATTTTATAACCGGTGAATATGACGGTGTTCCCAAAACAGCGCGCATGTATAAGGAACATGCCACGGGCAGTGTTGTGGTGGGAGATGAAAATTACGGTGAAGGTTCCTCGCGCGAGCATGCAGCCATGGAACCCCGGCACCTGGGCGTTAAAGCAGTTATTGTGCGCTCCTTTGCCAGGATCCATGAGACCAATCTTAAAAAACAGGGTGTGTTGGCCTTAACATTCGCAAGAAAGGAAGACTACGACCTGATCCGGGAGGATGATATGCTGGATATTATCGGACTCAATCATTTTTCACCAGGCAGGGATTTAACACTCAGACTGCATCATGCTGACGGGTCGTCAGAAGACATTCCGGCACGCCATTCATATAATGAGAACCAGATTGAATGGTTTAAGGCGGGATCGGCTCTGAATCTTATTAAAATAAGTCAGTTATGATCATTGCGGTTCAGGAAGTGGAAAAATAATATGATATCAGCCGTGACACAAAACAAACACCTCGTTATCATAACAGGTCCGACAGCTTCCGGGAAGACCGGTTTGGCCATCGGACTTGCCAAACAGCTGGACACGGAGATCATCAACGCGGATTCAAGGCAGGTGTATCGTGAAATGGTCATCGGAACGGCCGCTCCCGATGCACAACAATTGTCGCAGGTCAAACATCATCTGATCGGGCACAAGTCGGTAACCGATACCTATAATGCCAGCATGTATGAATTTGAGGTTCTCGATCTGCTGGAAAAGCTGTTTATGGAGAAACAAATCGTTATGATGACCGGGGGGAGCGGTTTGTATATTGATGCTGTCTGCAAGGGAATAGACGATCTTCCTGCTGTCGACCCTGCTATACGGGCACAGTTGAGAGAATTTTACAGGATCAGCGGAATGGAGGGGATCAGAAGCAAACTTGAACATGCTGATCCGGAATATTACCGGAAGGCGGATCTGAATAATCCGAAAAGGATCCTGAAAGCACTGGAAATATACGAAAAGACCGGGAGGCCTTACTCTTCATTCCTGACCGGCAGGGAAAAGCACCGGCCATTCACAACCATAAAGATTGGACTGGAGGTCGAACGGAAAGCGCTTTATGACCGGATCAACAGACGTGTGGATGAGATGATATCCAGCGGACTGGTTGAGGAAGTCAGGTCACTTTATCCTTACAAAGACCGGAATGCGCTTCATACGTTGGGGTATAAGGAAATGTTTGAATATCTTGATGACCGCATTTCCCTTGAGGAAGCCATTGACCTGATCAGGCGACACACCAGGCAGTATGCCCGGCGACAACTTACATGGTTTCGCAGGGATCAGGCAATAAAGTGGTTTGCACCGGACCATACAATGGAGATTTTAAACTATATTTCAATGTCGGTTGGTCGTTAAGACAACAGCGATATCAATACACGACATGGCATTACCGGAAATAAAAAATTTTAACATCAGGGTTTATGGCCTGGTGATCAATGACAGAAACGAAGTACTGCTTACCGATGAATATCTGTTAAACCGCAAAATGACGAAATTCCCCGGAGGCGGGCTGCATTTCGGTGAGGGACCTGCAGCATGCATCCTGCGGGAGGCAATGGAAGAATTCGGGCAGGAGGTCGAGATCATAGATCACTTTTACACGACGCATTTTTTCCAGCGGGCACTTTTTTATAATGATCATCAATTGATCAGTATTTATTACCGGATCAGATTCAAAGGTTCCATACAGTTCCGGATCTCTGACAGACCGTTTGATTTTCCCGGAATGGTGAACGGAAGCCAGTCATTTCGCTGGGCAAGGATTGCATCAATGAAGGAAGATGATCTCAGTTTCCCGGTCGACCGTTATGTTTTGAAACTGCTGAAGGAACGGCAAAAACACGAACAGGATGCTGAACCCGACCATAAGTCCGGTGACATTTCTTAGTTTGGGTTATTTTATTAACTTGCCTCTTAAAATGTGAGTATGGAAATTATCGGGCTGATTCCTGCCGGAGGCACAGCCAGCCGCATGGGTAAGCTGCCCTGCAGCAAGGAGATATTCCCGCTGGTGGAAAAATCCGGCAAAATCCGGGTCGTTTCTGAAAATCTGATCCGTTATTACAGACTTGCCGGCATTAAAGAAATTTTCATGATCATCCGGAAGGGTAAGTGGGACATACCGGAATACTTTGGTGACGGGTCGGCATTCGGCGTAAACATGGGTTACCTGATCGTGAATTGCACTTACGGAACGCCGTTTACACTCAGCCAGGCGTATCCATTTGCAAAAGACAAGCTGGTTGCCATGGGTTTCCCCGATATCATTTTCAGTCCAGAAAATGCATTCCGGCAGCTTGTCTCAAAGATCACAACGACAGATGCTGAGATCATACTGGGCATGGTTCCCTGTATTAATCCCATAAAGGTTGATATGGTCGAATTCAATGAGGACGGCAGCATCAGGGATATTGTCATTAAACAGAACAGGAACGATCTGAAATACAGCTGGGGCATTGCAGTCTGGAAGCCCCGCTTCACGGAACTGATGAAGGAGTTTACAGATGATCTTATTCGTAAGGGAGTGGATAAAATTGAGCAACAGGATGCTGCCAGCAGGGAGATCTATGTAGGGGATGTCATTATGCATGGCATCAGGAGTGGAATCAAGGCCGGTTACATAATTTTTGAAGAGGGACACTACGAGGATATCGGAACACCGGATGAGTTGAAAGATTATATCATGAGGATATGAACGGGAACTGAAAGAAGTGATTATGTTCCTGCAAAAAAGGATAACAATTACACGGCATTTTTTATAATATGTACAAGTTATGCAGGCTGTAATACTGGCAGGTGGCAGAGGTGCCCGGCTTGGCGATTTGACGGATGAGATCCCGAAACCCATGATCCCTGTTGGTCATAAGCCCCTTTTGCATCATCAGGTCGATCTTCTGGCAAAATACGGCATCAAGGATATCATTCTGCTTGTCCATTACCTGAAAGAACAGGTCATCAGCTATTTTGGTGATGGTGCGGAAAGCGGTGTGTCTGTAACCTATTATGAGGAAAAATCACCCCTTGGAACGGCTGGTGGGATCAAAGAGATCGCGGACCGGCTTACGGATGACTTCATGGTGCTGTATGGTGATGTAATGATCAGCATGGACCTGTCGCGCCTGATCCGGTTCCACCGCGAAAAAAGAAGTCAGTGTACACTTGTGCTGCATCCCAACGATCATCCGTATGATAGTGATCTGGTAGAGACGAACCACGAAGGAAGGGTAACAGCTTTTCATCCCAAACCCCATGATCCCGGAGTGTATTATCACAATCTGGTAAATGCAGGAGCTTATATATTATCGGCAGACATCCTGAGTTTTTTGGAGAAGGGAAAGAAGACCGATTTCGGCAGGGATATCTTCCCAAGCATATACCACCGGATCAGGATGTTCGGATATACCACATCCGAATATCTGAAGGATATGGGTACACCCGACCGGCTTGAAAAAGCAACAAGGGATCTCGAAAAAGGACTGATTCAGAAGAAAAGCTATGAGCATCCGCAGAAGGCGGTATTTCTTGACCGTGACGGTGTTTTGAATATCGAAAAAAGCTACATCAGCCGTCCCGAAGAACTTGAAATCTATCCCTTTGCACCGGCCGCAGTCAGAAAGATTAACCACTCGGGCCGGCTTGCCGTTGTGGTGACCAACCAGTCGGCCGTCGCCAGAAACCTGTGTACGGAAGAAGATGTGGATCACATCCACCGGAAACTGGAGACTGACATGGGTAAGCAGCAGGCATGGCTGGATGCCATTTACTACTGTCCCCACCATCCTGACAAGGGTTACCCGGATGAGAATCCGGCGTATAAGATTGACTGCGAATGCCGCAAGCCCAAAACCGGAATGTTTGTCAGGGCTGCTGAAAAATACCATATAGCACTTGAGGAATCTTATATGATCGGGGATTCAGAACGTGATGTTCTGGCAGGAAGGAATGCCGGATGCATCACCGTTGGAGTTCGAACGGGTTACGGGATCAGAACGACCCGTGTTTTACCCGATTATTTTTTTAAAGACCTTGCCGAAGCCGTTGATTTTATCCTGGAAGAACCCTATGCGGAAGTCTTTGAGAATGTTTACCGGAAGTTCGTAAGGTTCCGGGACAGAAAACCCTTTATCATGCTGATCGGAGGGAACAGTCGCTCGGGGAAAAGTACCCTTGCTTCTTTTCTCAATATTGGATTCAGGAAAAAGGGACTGAGATCCGTGATCCTGGAGCTTGATAACTGGATCATACCTGAAAAGGAACGGTTGCCTGGGATGAATGTATATGACAGGTTCAGACTGGCGGATATTGAGAAGGACGTGGAAAGTCTGCTTGAGGGAAGTGAACTTTCCATGGATACTTATGCAAATCATCCCGACAGGGAGCCTGTGCCGGTGAAGCTGAACATCAACGGGGAAGATACCGTGATCATTGAAGGTATTGTTGCACTCAGTTCGGCCGGGATCCGGAAACGTGCACACGTCAGGATTTTTACCGGGGTTCCTGAAAACATTTTACGTGATCGGATCGAGGAATATTATACCTGGCGCGGCAAATCACCGGACGATATTGAAGAGTTATATGAAAAAAGAAAAGACGATGAGTACCGGTTAATTGAAAAAGAACGTAACTTAGCTGACCTGATTATAAATCCTGCAGGGATATGATCATAACCCGTACACCTTTCAGAGTGAGTTTTGTCGGAGGCGGTTCCGATATGGAGACCTTTTATGCGAGAAGCCAGGGAGCGGTGCTCAGCACTACCATCGATAAATATATGTACATATCGTCCCACCGTTTTTTTTATCCGGATCAGATACGGGTGAAATATTCGGTGACTGAGACCGTGAACAGTATTGATGAACTGAAACATCCCCTGCTCCGTGAAGCAATGCGTAAGGTGGATGTCCGGGGCGGAGTGGAATTCAGCTCAATAGCTGATATTCCAGCAGGTACGGGCATGGGGTCATCGTCCGCGTTCACAGTGGGTCTCCTTCATTGCCTGTATGCCATAAAACGGAACTATGTGACCCATGATCAGCTTGCACGGGAGGCTGCTGAAATTGAGATTGACATTCTGGGCGAGCCCATCGGCAAACAGGACCAGTATGCAACAGCTTTCGGAGGAATGAACGTGATTTATTTCAATCCGGACGGCAGCGTAAAAGTGGAACCATTGTATATCAACATTGACGTATACAATCAGTTGCAGGAGAACCTGGTCATGTTTTACATGGGCAGCCAGCGCAAGGCCTCCGATATCCTGTCAGAACAGAAAAGCAATGCGACCAGGGAAGATAAATTCTTAATCCTGAAGTCGATGGTGTCACTGGTCCCCGACCTGCGAAACTGTCTTTATTCGGGAAGCCTGAGCGACTTTGGCAGGATCCTGAATGAAAACTGGAAGCTGAAGCAACAGCTGGCGTCCAGCATCACCAACAGGGAAGTGGATGAGATATACAATGCAGGCATCAGCGCAGGTGCAAAGGGAGGCAAACTGCTGGGTGCAGGTGGTGGAGGATTTATGCTGTTTTATTGTGAAAAGCCTTTACAAAACAGACTTATTGAAAAACTCAAACCTTTGCGTACATTTGATTTTAATTTTGAACGTGAGGGTTCAAAGCTTATATATTTTGCAGATGAAGGAATCTGAATTCAGAACTTATTTCAACAATGTCTCCGGTGCACTTGAAAAAATTGACATTCAATCAGTTGAAAAGCTGGTCGATCTTCTTCTGGCAGTAAGGGACGGGGGTAACACAATCTTTCTCTTTGGCAACGGAGGTAGTGCTGCCACGGCATCCCACATCACAGGTGATTTTATTAAAGGCATCTCATACCAGCTCGAAAAACGTTTCAGGGTCATTTGTCTGAATGACAACATATCCGGTATGATGGCCATCTCGAACGATCTTTCTTACGATGAGGTTTTTGTCGAGCAATTGCGTGCCTTAATGCAGAAAGATGATCTTGTCATCGGCATCTCAGGCAGCGGCAATTCTGTCAATGTTGTGAAGGCCATAGAATATGCCCGTGATGCAGGTGCCAGAACAGTCGCTTTCTGCGGTTTCGAAGGCGGAAAAGTAAGAATGATTGCCGAACATCTTATTCATATCCCTGTGAATGATATGGAGATCACAGAGGACATTCACATCATTATTTTCCATGCCATCAAACAGTCGCTCATGCGCAGGCTCAGGGGTCCGGACTATTCAATGGGAGAGAAGTATGATGAAAGGGTTAAGGTGAAAAAAGTAGAATAAAGGGTTGGGGTCAAGAAGTCAGATGAAAACACCAGGGTAAAAAAGCAGAATAAAATGCGAAAGTGAAGAAGTCAAATGAAAATGTTAAGTTGATGAAGTCTCATAAATAATTACCTATACCCCTTTTGTTATTTCCGGCTTTTCGGTTTCTTTTCTGCTTCCTGCGACATACCTTGCGAACAACGTTCTGATCATTCCCATACCATAGCCTTTGAGCATGATGAGGACTGCATATACACTCAGAAATGCAACAGCGATTTTCCTGTTCTGCATATATGAATCCGTAAAAAGCAGTATACAATAAGCCAGGAGGGAACCCAGCCAGATCAGCAGAACGGTCCGGGAAAAAAAGGAAAGGATAAAGCCCGCAAGAAGATAAACAACGAACAACGCAGGCAGGAGGTGCACAAATTTCAGGGCATTTCTGTGACGGAACCGGAGGTCAACCCTGCCGCATCCGAATGAAAACACCTGGCGGAAAAATTTGTAGAATGTCGAGCGTCTCTTGTGGAAAACAAAAGCTTCTTCAATAAGCGCAATGCTATACCCTTCCTGATGCAGGCGCATGCTCAGGTCTATGTCTTCCGAGACCTTCAGATTGCTGGATCCCCCTACTTTATTAAACACATCTCTTTTAATGCCCATATTGAAACTGCGGGGATGATACCTGCCCAAATGGTTTTTCCTGCCCCGGATGCCTCCGGTCGAGTAAAAAGATGTCATGGCATAGCTTATAGCCTTCTGCTTGTGGCTGAAGGTCTCGTCAGCCTTATCCGGTCCGCCGTATGCATCAACCGGGTCAGCTGAGAGATGTTTGTTTACGGTTGTAAAATAGCCGTGAGGAATGACACAATCCGAATCAAAAAAAACCACATAATCACCTTTTGCATGTTGCACACCCAGGTTGCGCGATTCACTGATGCCCATTCCTTTTTCATGGATATGCTGAAGTTTCAGGTGCCGGTTATAATTCACCGTAACATTTTTCACCGTATCATCCGGGCTCCCATCCGCTATAATGACCTCAAATTCTTTGTAGTCCTGACCGACAAGACTGTCGAGAAGCTCTTTCACCTCATCAGGTCGCGAAAAAGTGGGGACCACAACGGAATAATACATTATTCAGGTTTGATCTGTATTTATGAGCAACTGCAAGTTAAAACAAATCTTCAATAGTGGATGTTAAAAATATAATGTTTCATCTTTATTTCACTATTTTTGAAAGAATCTGAAATCATATTGCTGCATGTTGTCTTCTAACCAGCCTGTTGCTTTTCATATCATGGCAAAGCCCATCGGTCCTGTTTGTAATCTGGATTGCACATATTGCTATTACCTTGAAAAAGATAAAATTTACAATCAGACAAAGAATTTCAGGATGCCCGATGATATTCTGGAATCTTATACCCGGCAATATATTGAATCACAGGATATTCCAGAGCTCACTTTTACCTGGCAGGGTGGGGAGCCTACATTGCTCGGACTGGATTTCTTCAGGAAAGCTTTGGCATTGCAGAATAAATATAAAGGAGGAAAGAAGATCTCGAATTCATTCCAGACGAATGGAACACTGCTGAACGATGAATGGTGCCGCTTTTTTAAGGACAATAATTTTCTGATCGGCATTTCCATAGACGGACCAAAGGAAATCCATGACCATCACAGAGTCGACAAAGCAGGTCGGGGTTCATTTGACCGGGTTCTGCACGGAATTGAACTGCTTAAAAAGCACGGTGTCGAATTCAACACCTTGACCGTGGTCCCGAAATACAATTCACGGTACCCGCTTGATGTCTATAATTTTCTTAAATATACCGGAAGCGGGTATATGCAGTTCATACCCATCGTTGAGCGGGCAAGAAAAGGTGCGAAAGAGGAAGATATCCTGCTGGTCGGGCCCGAAATAAAAGATGCCGAGGTTACTGATTGGACGGTCATACCTGAAGATTACGGTAAATTTTTGATCACGATTTTTGACGAATGGGTGCGAAAAGATGTTGGAAGGGTATTTGTGAATATATTTGATGTGACACTGGCAAACTGGGTTGGTCAACCGGGAGGATTGTGTGTGTTCAGTGAAACATGTGGCAATGCGATGGTACTGGAACACAATGGCGATCTGTATTGCTGCGATCATTTTGTATACCCGCGTTATTTTCTGGGAAATATCAGGTTCAGGACCTTAAAGGAAATGGCACTTTCCGCACAACAATTCACGTTCGGTCAGGATAAATTGCTGAAGCTCCCGGATTTTTGCATGGACTGCGAGTACCGTTTTGCCTGCCATGGCGAATGCCCCAAGCACCGTTTTACCCAAACACCCGATGGGAAGGAAGGACTGAACTATCTGTGCAAAGCCTATAAAATGTTCTTTTCCTATGTCCACCCTTACATGCAATATATGGGAGATGAACTGACTGCCAAAAGGCCACCAGCCAACGTCATGAAGTTTGCCAGGCAGTATAAAAGATATACCGTTAATTAATTGCATCTTGCTTTTAATCAGAACCGGAACCGGAATCGAAACCGGGGCCGGAACAATGGTTCACGGCAGGAACCAAATCTCAACAAAAGTCTAAAAAAGCATATTGTAAAGCATAATCATCAGAGACAATATAACATATATTGTCAATACAATAATGGTTCTCCTTTGCCTTTTGATGATCTTATCCTTGTCCGTGTTTTTTGGCATAAGCAACATAATGATTGTCCTGTAAGCATTCCATGAACCAAAGAGCCTTCAAAGCGACACGCTCATCATAATTTCAACGTAACATAAAAATTGTAATTGCCCGCGCTTTTTAAAAGATATCCGATCAAATATCCCAGATCATACATAAACTGATCTCCACCGGAGATTTTGCACAGTTCTTCAAAATTTAATTCCGTAATTTCCATAACATTTTGGTTTGATTAATCACACTTGACCGCAGCTTTAAAACCGGCAACAAAATCCCCGGCATTGTTATAGATATAGATACCGGCACCGATCAAAGCGATGACCGTCGCGATGCTGCCTCCATTGATCGAACGCATGGAGGCATTGTCGAGCATTTGCAGTTCATTTGACACATGTTTTAGCTTTTTTCCCATAACATTTGATTTAAAATTTTAAAATATAATGATCCGTAATTTTTGCATTTCCTGATACAGGTCCGGATATGCAAACTGACGGTTACGGTTCAAAAATAAATACGGTTTCTGCAAAATAATTGCAACAACCGTTTTTTTCTTTCATTTATGTGAACCAATATTCAGAAAGATTCAATTAACAAAATCATTAAGTCAGCAGAAGACCCGGGATAAAAAAGCATATCTATAAATGTATAGCTGTGCGCCAGGGGATGTCCGTATGGCGGATCACCTGGAGGTTGCAGAAAACATTTCGGCAACTTCCAGATGACCGTTATTCCGGGCAAAGGTTTCCGCATCGTCTCCGTCCACGTCCAGCATTGCCGGATCAGCATGGTTCTCCAGCAGCAGCTTCACGACTTCCAGCTGTCCTTCTGCAGCAGCATACATCAATGCTGTAAAATGTTCTTCCGCGTCTGCAAGATTTGGATCCGCACCATGATCGAGCAGTAATTTTACTGTTTCAGGATATGGTCCGGAAGAGGCGAACATCAAGGCCGTTCTTCCGTATTGATCCTGCAGGTTAATTTCTGTCCCGCTGTCAATAAGGATTTCTGCAATTTCAAGGTGCCCGTTGAAGGTTGCATACATCAAGGCTGTTCGTCCGTCCGGATCCAGCACATTCACATCTGCATCAGCTGAAAGAAGATCTTTGACTACCTCATACTGCCCGTTCAAAGCTGCCTCATGCAACGCCGTTTCATTAATGACTGCATTGTTTTGGATTTCATCCAAAGGAGTCCGGTTACCGGTCCTTCCGGCACTGGTGGGAGTATTTCTGCATCCGGTTGCGAAAAGGATCAGGCAGGTTAAAACAACCGGAACGATCAATAGTGTTTTTTTCAATTTTTAAATCTTAAATATTTATATGTAACGCTTCACCAATATAGTATGATTGAGTAGTTATTAACAGCTTTTTGACAAACCAATTTAACAAATCAACTCCAGATTGACAAATAATAATTCTGGTCAGCTCATAAAACCAGAAAACCGGTGACAACTTCCTATTGTCACCGGTTCAAGCTGAATGAATAAGTTGCTTATTAATTTCTAAGGCTTCAATCAATTATACGAAAGACCGAAACCGAACTCGAAAGCAGGATCTTCTGAATCAAAGGGGACATCCTCAAGCTGGTTCCGGACTGCTTCCATTGAGGAAGGTATTTCAAAAGGCAGTTTACCCACAGGGTTGAATCTGCCGAATACAACGTCGAGCAAGGCATTGTCAAGCGCATCAAATATCATGACGGAGCCTTTTACCACCTCTTTCAGATCACCTGGCAATAAAACGCTTGTACCTGAGGGGTTGAACGCCACAACAACGGGTACACCTCCTGATGCGAGCTTTTTAATGTTGTCCCATTTTTCCTGCGGAAAACTGATATTGACTTCAGCAGGAGCACTGCCACCACCACCTCCGAAGCCTCCAAAACCCCTTTCGGCTGCTGTTGAGGTCCTGACAATGATGAGATCGGCATCTGCCGGATTTTCAACCACAGTGGCATAATCGGCGGCAATCTCATTGTCAATGCCTTCCATGTATAGTTTAATCCCTTCATTGGCCGGTAGAATCCCTTCGTTGGTCAGCAGAATGATCGATTCCAACTGTGCCTGATAACCCAGCGCCTGGTTTTTATCACTCCGGACGACCAGTGCGGCGGCTTCAGGATCAACAAACGGATTCTCAAACAAACCGAGCAGGAAATGCCACTGGAGAATGTGTTTTGCTGCCGTGTTGACCCGCTCTTCAGTCACTTTTCCCTCGTTTACCAGTTCAAGGACAAATTGACTGTTGGTCTCGCCTCCCAATTGATCCACACCGGCATTGATGATCATCTCCATGTTGTCCTTCAGGGTTGTAGTACCCTGAAGTCTGGGATTCAGGGGGCCGCGGCTAACCACACCCCAGTCGGTGCAGATGGCACCCTTGAAACCGAGCTGATTATAAAGAACCTCAGTGGACATGTAATAGGAATAATTCACATTCAACGTATCATAGTAAGTTCCGCTGTAATAACCCATGGCTGCCAGCGCACCCTTTGCAATACCTTCTTTCCAGGGGATCAGGTGATAATCGAAGTTGTCACCCGGATATACTGTCCAGCTTCCTGTTCCGCCGTCATGCGGTCCTGCACCCGGCCAGTGTTTCAGGTGCACGAGGATCTTGTCAGGTCCCACGTTATCACCCTGGGCACCGTCCATAAAAGCAGCAAGCATTTCTGCTGTGAGGTTGGCATCTTCCGAGAAGCAGCCCATATTGCGGCCCCATCTGGGTTCAGTCATCACATCGATCTGGGGTCCGAGGATCATGTGAAGTCCAACCGCACGGTATTCTTCGGCAGTCACTTCACCGAAATTTTCAACCAGGGCAGCATTACGTGAAGCGGTAATGCCTACCTGGCCTTCCCTGCTCGGCCACTGTGAGAAATATTGCTCGCCGCTGACATGGGCACCGAGGGTGGCCCCATGGCGCGGGTCGGTCGAAAACATAATGGGAATACCCAGGCGGGAAGCTTCGGCAATCTCCTGCATACCGTTCGACCAGGTGGCAAATTCCCTGGGAGGTGCAACACCGTTGTTCAGGATGTTGCGGAAGTTTTTCTCTTCGATGTAGGATTTGGCCGTTGCGATCCTTCTCATCTGTCCCATGGCCATACCGCCTCCGGCAGGCTGCTGACCACCCGGACCGATGGGACCGGCATACTGTTCGTTTTCAGCTGCTTCCAGGGCAGCCTGTTCTTCTGCACTAAGGTCATACTTGACCACGCCGTCCACAGGTACGGCGATGTTGGGATGGAACATCAGAGCGATCTTCTCCTCCAGGGTCATCTGGCTTACCAGGTCATCAACGCGCTCTTCAACCGGAAGCCTCCAGTCCTCATAAGGGTCCAGCGCACCGCTCTTGTTCAGGTCCTTGAATTGGTACTTTCCTTCCGTGATGATTTCCACTTTACGTGCGCCAAGCTCCGGTTGTTCGTATTTCCGGGCACACTGCACGGTAAGCATGGCTGTAAAAATTAACAGAACAATACTGTATTTCTTCATCTGACTTTTGATTTTATGGATATTTAAATTTTGATAAAAGTATGAAAAAAATATGATCCCGACTACAGTCGGAGGATTAAATATTTCGTAGTTTACTGCGGAATCTGTTTCCAATGCTTGCTTTGGGGTTTCATACCCGTGATTGATTATGTTCGCTAGATGGTGCTCGTTAGATCTCTGAAGGAACACCCTGTCACGGTCCTCCACCGAAAAAGCCAGAAGTGGCACCTTGGTTCGGTCCATTCACGGAACTCCTGCAAAAGCACTCCTTCCCGGTCCATGTCCGGCGGATTCCTAAGGAGCACGCTGTCCGGGCGCACCTTCCGGAACTCCTGCAGGAGGCCCCTGTGCCGGTCCCTGTCCCGGAAAACCTCCGGGAGTACCCTGACCTTGCCCACCTCCCGGAAATCCGGCAGGGCCCATATTCAGCCAGTACATGCGAGGCGGATTATCAATGGTTTCCTGCACAAATGTCATGGCCAGTGAATCGCTGTCCTGATACTTAGTCATCAGCTTGTCCAGCTCTGTGTGCAGGCTGTCCTTTACTGCACTGTACTGCGGATTTTCATAGACATCCACAAGTTCATAGGGATCCCTTTTGAGGTCAAACATTTCCCAGTCGTCAATACCCTCACCGATATCATAATAGAAATGAATGAGCTTATACCGGTTGTTGGTGATACCATAATGTCTGGGTACATAATGTTCGCTGGGAGCCTCATAATAGTGGTAATAATGAGCGGTTCTCCAGTCATCAGGCGTTTCTCCCCTGAGAATCGGAAGGAAACTTGCCCCCTGCATTTCAGCAGGGATCTCAGCACCGGCAACATCAATGAAAGTCTCCGCAAAATCCAGGTTGGAAACCAGGTCATGGTTCACGCTACCTGCTTCTACAACTCCCGGCCACTGGATCAGCAAGGGTGTTTTCAGGGATTCCTCAAACATCCAGCGCTTGTCAAACCATCCGTGTTCGCCCAGATAGAATCCCTGATCGGAAGTGTATACAACAATGGTATTTTTATCCAGGCCATTTTCTTCAAGAAAATCAAGCACGGAGCCCACACTTTTATCCACCGCGGCAATACAGGCCAGATAATCTTCCATATACCGCTGGTACTTGTATACAGTCAGGTCTGCACCGGTCAGATTCAGTTCATTGAATTCCTCGAGCCTGGGTGCATATTCGGCTTCCCACAAGGCCTGCTGGATCGAGTCAAGTCCGCGCTGGGGACTTGAGGTAAGC
>JAFGRC010000169.1 GCA_016935355.1 Bacteroidales bacterium | reverse complement strand
TTCTTTCCTCCGGACTCATAGGCTTTTTGCCCGAAAGATGATAAGATTTTCAAAACTTTAAAAGATGCTCATCCCCGGACGGATACGCAGAAACCATCTTACCGTCCGGAAGAGCAAGTGTGATGATATTATTGTTTATGCGGCATCAGGAGGTACATACAGTATTCATCAGACGTACGGAATACGATGGCGTACACAGCGGGCAGATCAGTTTTCCGGGGGGCATGCACGAACCCTGTGATGATTCACTGATCAGCACTGCGCTTAGAGAAACTGAAGAAGAGATCGGTATTTCACGGGATTCCATCACAGTTATCGGCACACTGACTGATCTGCATGTTCCCGTAAGCAATGTCGATATTTTGCCGGTGGTTGCAGTCGTTGCCGGGCAGCCACTATTTATTCCCGACACGGACGAAGTAGCATTCATTATTGAAGCCAGACTCACAGATCTGAACAATCCCTCAAACAAGAAAAGGAAAATGATTCACATCGGAGATTTCGAAATTGAAGCACCTTATTACGATATCAACGGAAACCATGTCTGGGGAGCTACGGCGATGATGCTGAGCGAATTTTTGGAAATAGTCAATATGATTGATCATAAGCTGTAACAAAAGTCAAGGCCTACCGTCTTATAAACAACCCAACCTAACCCGATCACTGAATCAATGATTTACTTCTTAATCCGGAACAACATTCCTGTAATGCTCATACCGTTCCAGTACTTCCGTAACGTAACGGTAAGTTTCAATGCCCCGGCAGTAGCCGTATTTTACAACCGGATCATTATAAAATTCCGGATCCGATTTGGATAATAAGAACTGGTCCACGCTATTGTCCCAGACATCGGGATTCACACCATTCTTCCTTGCAAGCCGGCGTGCATCCTCCACATGGCCGCGGCCAACGTTATACGCAGCGAGAACGAATTTTTTCCGCTCAACCGGATCAGCGATATCCTGATATTGATCGTCCAGCCATTTGATAAATTCAATTCCTGCCTGTATCTGTTCTTTTGGCGATGATTCAGGTATAACTCCAAACTGTCTGGCAGTGGCTGGCATCAGTTGCATAAGTCCGAATGCTCCGGCCCACGATACAGCACTTACCTTAAATCTTGATTCCTGATATATCAGCGATGTCAGCAAACGCCAGTCCCATCCCACAACCTCACTGTATTGCCTGATATAATCATCAAAGGGGGAAATCCTTCCCGAATTTATTGCATAATAATCACTTTCCACTAAAGCAGAAGGTTTTTCACGGATAAAATATTTGCTGTAAATTGTCCTGTATCTTCCAGACTGCAGAAAACCGTCCAACCAGGCGTTCAGCTCATCCAGGAGTCTGGCGGATCCTTTCCGCACTGCCCACGCCATATTCTGCTGAAGGCTGATCCCTGTGGAAATATCAATTTCAGGATAGTAACCGGCATTTACCTGTGCAAAAATCTCATCACAGACCGTATATGAAATTTCTCCTTCCGCGGTCAGCTCGATAAGCTGTTCAATGCTCTCATCAACTTCAAGAATGTGAATGCTGTCACCAATCTCCTCCGAAAGGTTATATAAACGCTGCACATAAGCCGACCCCCTTAATACGTGTATGGATTTTCCAGCCAGATCTACGGGATTTGAGATGATCATGGATTGAATCTCGTCTGTGGTCATCTGTTTCCAGTTATCCGGTTTTCTTTGTACGAGCACCTGGCGGGTCTGAATCAGGGGTACCGTAAAATCCACTTCTTTTTTTCTTTCCCTCGTGACGGTGAGATTCCGGGCAATCAGGTCAACTTCTCCCTTTTGCAGCAGTTCGAAACTTTCTTCCAGGTCACGGTTGACCCTGACTTCAAGCCGGACACCCAGATATTCCGCCAGGTTTTGAAGCATTTCGTACTGATACCCCATGGGCTGTCCCCTGTAGATGTAGTAATCGGTCGAACTGTAATCTGTTAACACAGTGATTTTACCTTTTTCCCGGATGTCTTCGAAATCTTTTTCGAAGACTGCCAGGATTTCCTTACCTTCATAAAACTCACAGGAGTATGACATAAGATAAGTCAGAATAAAATATATCAGTATTCTTTTCATAATTTCATAACTATTAAAGAGGAATCATTCGAATGAATTCAGCTCACCAGGATATGTTCAATACCTATATAACAATCCTAATCGTAAAATGTCCATGAAAGTCCGAATTTCAGACTTCTTTCATTCATAGGATAATGAAGGACAGTAAAATAGTTCCTGTCTATCCAGCCTGAATTTACATGATCGAGTTTAAGGAAGAACCTTAAACGTTTGAGCTGAATGTTAAGAAAAACGTCAAAATATGGATAGTTGCCCAGCTTCTTTTCATTTTGCCTGTAAAATGAAGCAAGGGGCGGCATGTATGCATCGGCGTAATATTTTGTGTTATATTTTAAATCAAAACCTATCATTGTCAGTAATTTTCCACCTGTCGTCCTGAAATTGAACAAATGCGTCAGGTATGTTGAACTGTTAGCGACCATTTCAGGTAAACCCAGAACTGAACCATTGCTCACCTTCTGAAAAGCCAGTATGTTATCCGTTGTGACTTTCCAGAAATCAAAACGCCTGGCTAATGATATCACCAGAACAGATAAATTATTATGGTATTGTTCCGGTAAAGCATCCCGGTTTAAAAAAATAAAGTCGCGAAGTAAATAATAATCTCCTTTAAATTCAAATTTTTTTGATGAAATGCTTAAAATAATTGACAAATGATTCAATACCGTCCGTTTAAAATTATTTGTCCAGATAAAATTATTGGATGCATAATGTGTATATAAAAAATCCGGTGTTTTTATTTCATTAACAGCTCCAATGTTCAAATGATTCCCTGTTCGGGACCGGCTTAAAAAGAATTTCAGATTGCCGGAAAGGTGCAGGTCACCCTTGCGGTAACCTGACAAATAATATCTTCCGAAGAGATCCATTTCAATGCGGTTTGCAAATATTCTTGAAAACCCGGATGATATGTGCGAATTGTATATGTTATTGTTATAGTTGATGCTGGGCAGTTTGATTTCCTGGGATATAAACCAGTGTCTGAGAAGGGTGTCCGCTTCCGGATTCATGGAAGGTATTACCATGCTGTAATGCATTAAATCATATGCATAATCAATAAAATAACGGTTCTGCTGCCTGCCCTGAAATTTTATCCTCAATCCGTTATACAATTTCCAATAATACAGGGAATCCATGGTCGTGTTTTCATTAATCAGTATATCTCTGTAAAGTCCCCCCTGATAACCTGCCGAGGGATCTTTATCATTAAACAGGTTTATGGTCCTGTCCAGGTAAAAAATGTACGCCAGCGCGGGATTGAAAAAGCTGAAACGCCTTTTGTCAATGCTGTCACTTTGCAGGCCAGCGGATCGGAGCGCCAGTTCATGAATCATAAAAGTATTGATATTTCTGATCTCACGATATGCATCAGGATTGTGAGTAGGTGGATTGTCAACACCGCCAAAAAGCGTAGGGATATCCTTTGTATAAGCGTAAACTGTATCGGTGATCGATGCATCATCATATATTCCACCGTTTTCATCGGCAATAATCTTATTGATGTTTATATTAAAATGATAGGAATAAGTACTACCGGAATAACTGGAGAATAATTTGAATGAATTGTTTTTAGTCTTCTGGAAACGGTATTGTCCCAGCGCTCTTGACGTGGTCAAATGAAAACCCGCATTTAAAATCCCGGAGATATTCTGACTGTGAAATGCATCCAGCAGTTCTTCCTTGTTCAGACCGGATCCCCCGCTTAAATAGGTAAGGTTCGTAAAGGGTTTTCGTGTGTTTATATAGGTGGTATTCCAGAAATGCTTCATAAACGGGTAATAGGTATTGACCAGAATGAACTCCTGATCACGTTCCCGTTCCGTGAACAGGTTGCTTATGGTTGGCAGGCTGTAGTTTCCCAGGGTAGAAACTGTAGTATAATTCTGCAATGCAGGATTTCTTACCTGAAACGTTTCAAGGTTGGTATCGACTTCTACCCGTTCCAGATCTATATAACAGCGATCCAGCGTCCAGCTGTAAATAACTGTCGAAGTATCAACAGAACCAATTATCCCCGGTTCGTCGTACAAAGATACATCCTGCGCAAATGCTGCCACCTGCGTAAAAATGACAATTGATATGACTGCCCTCACCAATTTCATGCAGCAAAGGTGGGAAAAATTTTTCAAAGCACGTCGGATCACCCCGTCCGGCTGACCCGAATCATATGCCGGCAAGACGATCCTGGATAAATTACACCGGCTTCTGTGTCATTTTATATAAAAAAACCATTTTATATATTGACTTGACAAAGCCATATACCTAATTTTATTTTTTTTGATTAGCTTAGAATTTTTTAGAAACCGCTGATGGATGACAAGGAACCATACTTCCGGATTACTAATCTTAAGCTCATTTAAAGGATTATTGAACCAAACTAAACATCATGAAAAATTACCGGATCATTTCATTTTTGATCATTGTGACTGCTACAGGATTTTTTTCACAATGTTCAGGACCCGCAAAGGATTACGGGTCACGGCTCGAAGAAGGATTCCTGAACCCGCCCGACAGCGCAAGGCCACGCGTCTGGTGGCACTGGATGAATGGCAATATTGCCAAAGAGGGTATAAAAGCCGACCTGTTATGGATGGACAGGATTGGCATTGCAGGATTTCAAAATTTTGACGCAGGCCTTACAACTCCCCAGGTTGTGGAAAAAAGGCTAATCTATATGACTCCGGGATGGAAGGATGCTTTCCTGTTTACCACACGACTTGCCGACTCACTCGGACTTGAAATGGCTATTGCCGGCTCACCCGGCTGGAGTGAAAGCGGTGGACCCTGGGTATCCCCTGAACAGACAATGAAGAAGTATGTATGGAGTGAATTGCATATTGAGGGCGGTAAACCGTTTTCAGGCATTCTCCCCCCACCCCCTTCAACCACCGGGGCATTTCAGAATATAAGCTCTTCACAGGATTTTTCGCTGAATGAGACAAGCGGCGAACCGCGACCCGAATTTTATGCCGATGCTGCAGTTATTGCTTTCAGACTGCCTGAAAACGATAATTCAATGGCTGAACTAAAACCCAAGATTACCTCCAGTGGAGGCAATTTCTCCCTTAAAATGCTGACTGACGGGGATCTGGCTTCATCTGCCATGCTCCCGTACACGGCTCCTGGTGGGCAGTCATGGGTGCAATACGAGTTTGAAACCCCGGTTGCCATCCAGGCGCTTACAATTGTGGGTGGCGGAAGCGGCGGTATGTTCGGCTTTGGCGCTGATCCAGACAACAGATCGTTGATGGCCAGCGACGACGGTATAACATTCAGGACGGTAATTGACATTCCCAGTGGGGGACCAGGACAGCAGACACTTGCATTTGAGCCTGTAACTGCGAAATATTTCAGGTTCACATTTGTAAGCCCCAGACCACAGCAAGGGCAGGATATGGGTGGCATACTCGAAATGTTCGGCATCAGGCCCGGATCGGCTCCGGCAGGCACTCAGATAGCTGAACTGGTAATCCATACAGGCGCCCGGGTTAACAGATTCGAAGAAAAGGCTGCCTTCTCAACAACCACCGACCTGGCACAGGCACTCACACCTGAAGTCGTTGCAGCCGTTTCCAAGGAGGATGTCATAGACCTCACTTCTCAGACAGGTGTTGACGGTCGTCTCGAATGGACACCGCCCGAGGGCAAATGGGTAATATTAAGGTTGGGATATTCCCTTACAGGACACCAGAACAGCCCTGCTTCTCCCGAAGCCACGGGACTCGAGGTGGACAAGCTCAGCGCAGACCATGTAAGGTCATATTTCACCAATTACCTCGACCAGTACAAGGACGCCACAGGAGGCCTGATGGGCGAAAGAGGCCTGCAGTTTATAATTACCGACAGCTGGGAGGCCGGTACGCAGAACTGGACTGATAAAATGGCTGAAGAATTCTTTAACCGCCGTGGTTATGATATATTGCCATGGATGCCGGTACTTGCCGGATATGTCGTTGAAAGCGCAGGGGAAAGCGACCGGTTCCTGTGGGACTTCCGCAAAACTATCGGTGACCTTACCGTTGAAAACCATTATGACCAGCTTACAGCCATTCTGAAGGAACGCGGCATGGGCAGGTATACCGAGTCGCATGAGAGCGGCCGTGCTTTTATTGGTGACGGCATGGAGGTTAAGCGTTCAGCCGATATCCCCATGAGCGCCACATGGACACCCGGGGGATTCGGAGATAACAGCTCTGAAGTAGCAGTACGCTACAGGGCAGACGTGCGTGAATCAGCATCAGTTGCCCATATTTACGGGCAAAGCTTTGTTGCTGCCGAATCGATGACTGCTGCCGGAACAGGCTGGGCCTGGTCGCCCGAACTGCTTAAACCCACTGCAGATATGGAGCTGGCAAACGGACTCAATCGCTTTGTCATCCACACCTCAGTCCATCAGCCGCTGGATGACAAAATACCCGGCCTGAGTCTCGGTCCTTTCGGACAATGGTTCACCCGCCATGAAACATGGGCTGAACAGGCAGGTCCCTGGATCGACTACCTGGCCAGGAGCAGCTTTATGATGCAGCAGGGAGCGTTCATTGCCGATATTGCTTATTTCTACGGGGAAGACAATAACATCACCGCACTGTTTGGCCAGGATTTGCCAGTCATACCCGAAGGATATAACTACGACTTCGTCAATGCTGATGCCCTGGTAAACGCCCTGACGGTGAAAAAAGGAAATATTGTAACACCTTCAGGCACTGTTTACCGTGTTCTGGTACTTGATCCCCATAGTCAGCAAATGTCGCTGCCAGTGCTTAATAAAATTAGGGAAATGGTTGCGGCAGGTGCTGTGGTTTCAGGACTGAAACCAACGATGACTCCCAGTCTGAGTGATGATAAAACAGAATTTACTGAAATAGTGAATGAACTTTGGGCAAATGAATCCGGTGAAAACAAAGTGGGTAAAGGGAAAGTGTTTGCAGGAATGGAGCTTCAGGAAGTACTGGACGCGCTGGGAATACAGCCTGATTTTATATATGAAAAACCTCAGGATGATACAAAAATGATGTTTGTGCACCGAAGTCCGGGTAACATTGATTTCTACTGGGTAAACAACCGTAACAACAGAAATGAAAACCTTGAGGCCGTTTTCAGGATTGAAGGCAGGGCTCCCGAAATCTGGCATCCCGAAACAGGAATGATTGAAAAAGCCTCATATTCTATAGAAAATGGCACAACGAAAGTAAGCCTCAATCTTACTCCAAATGATGCAATATTTGTTGTTTTCCGCAATAAAACAGCGGAAAAATCATACACCGTGCCTGCAAAAAATGAAACGCAGCTTGTATCGATAGAGGGACCGTGGGAAATTAAGTTCCAGGAAAACCGCGGAGCACCAGCCATGGCAACACTTGCAACACTGTCACCCTGGAACGAGAATGCTGACAATAGTATAAAATATTTTTCAGGAACAGGTACGTACATAAAATCCATAAATGCGCCTGCACCGTGGTTTAATGAAGGAAATGAGCTATGGCTGGACCTGGGTACGGTTAAGAACCTTGCCGAAGTAGTTGTTAACGGGCAGTCGCTTGGAATTGTATGGAAAGCTCCGTTCAGGGTGAATGTTACAGAAGTTTTAAAAGAAGGTGAGAACAATATTGAGATAAAGGTTACCAACCTTTGGGTGAACCGTCTTATAGGGGACATGCAGCCAAACATCAAGGAAAAGATAACCTATACTTCGATGGCATACTACAGGGCTGATTCACCATTGCAACCTTCGGGGCTTCTGGGTCCGGTTAAGGTAATTGTGGTGACTGAATAAACATCAAAAAAATCCCGGCTTCAGAATTGAAACCGGGATTTGAAGATCGGCGACGACCTACTCTCCCACAAATCGCAGTACCATCGGCGCTAATGGGCTTAACTTCTCTGTTCGGAATGGGAAGAGGTGGTACCCCATTGCTATAGTCACCTAAAGCTTTCTCCCGATAATAAATCGGGATTATATTTTAACATGCCGGAGTGATGCATATTAAGCCGTCAATAAGAAAGCTCACGGGTAATTAGTACTGCTCGGCTTTGACATTACTGCCTTTACACCTGCAGCCTATCAACGTCGTAGTCTTCGACGACCCTTAAG
>JAFGRC010000168.1 GCA_016935355.1 Bacteroidales bacterium | reverse complement strand
TATATTGGATGCCAATGAATGATTACCTCCCATCCCCAGATAAAGTCCCCTATTACTTTCCACATACAGTTGCAGTCTGCTCGACCACCCACTTTGAAGAGTATGCCCAAAAATGTATTTTGGACCAGCGCTGATTGCATTGGTATTTGCCCATAAGCTGATAGTACCCGAAGTTGTCAATAAACCATTTGTACCTATGGTAATGGTATCATTTATGTCATCAAATTCATACCCGTCAGCTATTTTACCATTAACAGGGACTGTATTTCCGCTCTTGCCATCATTATTAGTGATCGTTGCATCCAGCAGGTCGTTATGAAGATGCCAAACACCTTTATAGTTTGAATTCCATACATCCTCTGAACCAGAATTATCAGAAAATTGAGGATTCCCGTATAGCATTTTAATTTTGGCATCCTCATCCCAATGCAGCACAGGAAGTCTTATCCAGGCAATCAAGGTTCCATTTGTTTGGCTGTATCTTTCAATTTCATAATCAAGTATATACCCTGCAGTATCTGTAAAAACAATATCTAATCCGTCTGTACTATAGACATGTCCGCCATTTGAAATGGTTGCTATATCTGCATCAACCAGACTAACCAGCAAGGGGAAATCCGCCAAATCGTTTCCGCCAGAAACATTGTTATGATCAATGGTTATGGTTTTTTCATAAGCATATCCAAGGGATGAAAAAGGAATCTGTGTCTGTGCTTGCGCCTGCGGTTCTGAAAGCAAGATGAAGAAAAGATAAAAAAGACAAACCATAAGCGTCCGGTTCACTTTGATAACCGCATGCATCCGGGTAGTTTTTTTCATTGAAACAATTATCCCGGGTACCTCATAAAATGAAAGGATCGCTTTAATTATTGCAAAAGTATGTATGAAGAAGAATTTCATTCAGGTTTTATTCCAATCTGTTTTACAGTCTTTAATTCGTGTCGCATCAAATTTTACTGTTGATTGATTTTACGAATTGATCATCCTGTCGCCTATGTATCATTTTTATTGAAATGTTTACCGCATATATATGTCTTCTATCTTTCTGCCTGTTGTATAGGTCTCCAAAAGCATATTATAAGTGCAAAACTTCTCAATTTCAGCAATATAAAATGAAAATAGTGGCATTACTTATCAACAGCCACTCATCGCTACACCATTATTTCTACGCACAAACGGATAAAATGTTCTAGATTATCAGCCATTTAATAGTATTTGGAAGCCTTTAATTCAACAAGCAAAAACGGTTTCAGATCCGGCAAAAAGTGCAGTAAAAAAATGAAACAGAAAAATGCGGTAAGATGAGACCAGATTACGAACCATGAGTTGTCCTATTTTTAGCCTGATTTGTTCCGGGATGCTGGTTCATCGGATTTCTATCCGGATTTGTTCCGGGATGCTGGTTCGCCGTATCTCTGTCCGGATTTACTAAATGACCCTGGTTCATCGGATCTCTATCCTGATTCGTTCCGGGACGCTGAGTCAACAAATCTCAATCAGGTTTTACTAAGTGATATTGATTTATCAGGCCTCAATCAGATTGATACACTTTGACGCTGTGTCATCAAATCTCAATTCAATACATTATCTTATATACGGAGTCGCCATATCTCAATCTGATATTGAATCTCTGACACTGCTTAGCCACATCTAACTCTTATAGAATCTCCGACGCTGCTTCACGATATCTCGATCCGGTATTTGTTCAAACATATTCGGCACCTGATACATCCAGCATTTAATCAAAGATATTGTGTCACATGATCTTTAATCAGTCATTGGCTCAAAAATACCATGTCACCACACCTCGAGCCGGTATTTGCTCAATTCCCTGTCAAGTTTCTTTGCATTTTCGGTCATCTGATCCAGTAATGCCCAGAAAGGTTTCTGATGATTTTTATGGATGGTATGTGCCAGTTCGTGAAGAATGACATATTCGCATAAATGCTGAGGCAGCCTGATCAGATGCAGGTTGAGGTTTAGGTTGTTGTTTCTGGAGCAACTGCCCCATCTTGATTTATTGTTTCTGATACAAATCTTGTTATACTGAAAACCATGGATCCGTGCAAGGTGATCAGTCATGACCGGTAACAGTTTCTTTGCCTCAATTCTCCATGCTTCAACAATGGCACGGCGAACGGTCTCCTGAATCCTGTTGTCCTTAACGTTTGCAAAATCAGGATAATATATGTGAATATATTCTTTATTTATGATTACCCGAATGGTTGATTTTTCATGAGTATGCAACCTGAGACTGCGTTCACACGTTTTAAAATCAGTATTCGTATCAAAAAGGGTAATTCCCTTCTCAAAATTCGCCTGTCTGACCTGCTGCCTGATGATCCACCTTTTTTTTCTTTGAACAAAATGTCCGGCATCTTTGAATGAAACATTTTCCGGCACAACGACCTGTACTCCTTGATGAGGCCGGATTGAAATTCTCAGATTCCTGTTTCTTACCTCCCTGATGAAGCAGACGGTTCCGATATCATCAAATTCAACTATTTTCTCTTCCACGTAAATAAGATTATTTGTTTGCCGGCACCTCTGATCAGCCACTTATTTCGTATATCTGAGCATCCTTCAATTGAACATCCAGCAATTGAAAGCTTCAGATAAGCTGTTTATTCAGTATGAAACGAGCATGAATAAAATTCATCGAGAGTTGCATACTACTATCAAAAGCAAATTTTATACTTAAAAACAAAATTATATACACTTGAAAAAATAACTTCTTTTTGACAAATATTGCTACCAAATTCTAATTTTACATAAATAATTATCAACTTGCTATAAACAAACCCAATGATTTCAAGAAAAACCATATTCTATTTATCAGCCATAGCCATCGTGTTGGTTATTTTTGCCATAATTGGAAAACAGGCAGGGTGGTTTGGAGCGTCCATTTCTTACGATGTAGCTGTTGAAAAAGTAATGAGACGAAACATTACAGAAGTGATCACTGCAAACGGCAAAATACAACCGGAAACTGAAGTCAAGATTTCTCCTGATGTATCCGGTGAGATTATTGAAATTGTTGTAAAAGAAGGGGATGCAGTATCTGCCGGGCAATATTTATTAAGAATAAAACCGGATAACTACATCAGCATTCGCGACCGTACTCAGGCTTCTGTCAATACCGCCAAGGCAAATCTTGCCAGCGCCAGGGCAATGCTGGCACAGGTCGAGGCACGTTATCAACAGGCACTGCTGACTTACAACCGAAGTGAACAACTGTGGAATGAACGGGCCATTTCACAATCAGAATGGGAATCTGCACAGTCAGCGTTTGCAATAGCCAAATCCGATGTTACAGCATCGCAACAAAATGTTGCAGCTGCTGAATTTACGGTACAGAGTACTGAAGCAAGTCTTAATGAAGCAAACGAAAACCTTACAAAAACATTTGTCTATGCTCCGATAGCTGGCTATATTACCAGTCTGGATGTGGAAAAGGGTGAAAGGGTTGTGGGAACTGAGCTGATGACGGGAACTGAAATGATGCGGGTGGCAAACCTTGACAGAATGGAAATCCTTGCACAGGTAAATGAAAATGATATCGTCCGGGTACAATTAGAGGACTCCGTTATTATCGAAGTGGATGCATTTCCCGACCGCAAGTTCAAAGGTGTGGTTACGGAAATTGCCAATTCAGCCAGTTCAACAGGTGTTGCGACGGACCAGGTAACAAATTTTGAAGTTAAAATATTAATTTCCAGAGAGTCATACAGTGATCTGATTAACGATCATACACCACAGCCGCTTCGTCCGGGCATGTCTGCTTCTGTTGATATACTTACTGAATTAAAGTTAGATGTATTGTCTGTCCCTTTACAATCCGTCACCCTTATGGCAGATTCACTGATTACAGATGAAATGAGACCTGAGGGTACTGAATCGGATAAACCGATTGAGATTGTATTTGTGCATGATAATGGTAAGGTTATTACGACTGAAGTTAAGACCGGAATACAGGATAACAATTACATTGAAATTCTGTCCGGCCTTTCAGAAGAAAATGAAGTGGTTTATACGCCCTATAATGTTATTACCAGCAGACTCAAAAACGGCACATCGGTAAAAGTGGTAACCGAAGATGAGCTGAAAGGTTTGTAAAACTGCATTATTTCTGTTGCAACAAATCAATTGGCATATTCCTTGTAACAAATATTTAAGGTTTGTCATCTTTTACATAAAAAATAAAGGTTTGTCTATTATTTTAAATATCGAAACAGCAACATCACTTTGCTCCGTATCATTGGCAAAAGAAGGAACTGTGCTTGCAATCAGGGAATCACTTGAAGAAAAGTCCCATGCAAGAATGTTAACAGTCTTTATTGATGAGATCATGAAAGAAAAGGGGATGGGGCCTAAGGATTTGAATGCTGTAGCCGTAGGTAAAGGACCAGGCTCTTATACAGGTTTACGTATTGGTGTTTCAACTGCAAAAGGTATATGTTTTGGAGCGAACATACCCTTGTTTGCAATCGGAACATTGAATATTATATGCAACCAGCTTCTGTTAACGTCAGATCAAAAAACAAGGGCCGTTTTAAACAAGACTTCAACATTAATATGTCCCATGATAGATGCAAGAAGGATGGAAGTTTATTATGCGCTTTTCAATATATTCGGTATGCAAATAAAGGAACCGGTAGCTGCCGTAGTGGATCAGCAGATTTTCATTCCTTTGCTGGAAAAAGGTTATGTTGTATTTACCGGATCAGGCATGAATAAATGTAAAGATCTGTTAAATCATCCGAATGCTTTTTTTGTCGATCACATACATCCATCTGCCGGCTCAATGGCTGCACTTTCACATAAAGCTTTTCAAGATAATGAACAGGTTAACCTGGCTTACTTCGAACCCTTCTATTTAAAAGATTTTATAAGTACTGTGCCCAAAAAACATTTACCAATATGAATGAATACATTCATACTGTTATGATGGTGTCTTAAACAATTTTACAACCATGTCAACCAGGGTAAAAATGGTTCTTTTTGTGATCATATGTTTTAGTCATGTGCTTGTTTTCGGACAATCCAAAATGGTTTCAAACACTGATGTGAAGCCTTATAATCCAGGCGAAAAGCTCTTCTATACCATAAAAGTCGGTCCGGTTACCGGCGGTACTGCTTCGCTTGTGCTCCGGCAGGTAAATTATAATAATAAAAATGTATATCATGCTGTCGCTGAAGGAAAAACAATCGGTATAGCAGACAGACTTTATAACGTGCTGGATATTTATGAAAGCTATTTTGACCTGCAAACAACACTACCTTATAAAACGGTCCGGAATATCACAGAAGGGAATTACAAAAGATATCAGCAGGCCTATTTCGATCATGATTCAGGTACAGCTTATAGTGAAAGACTGGACTCAGTCATCAAGATCCCTGAGGGTATCCTGGATATGGTATCGGTAATCTATTACCTACGTGGACTTGATTACAGATATATTCAACCGGGAGATATGTTGAAAACGATGACCTTGTTTGACGATGAACTTTTCCCTTTTGATATACGCTACAAGGGGAAAGAAGAAGTAAAGACAAAATTCGGGAAAATTATGTGTCATCGCTTTGATCCTATCGTTGAACCGGGCCGCATCTTCAGATCAGAAGATGATATGACCGTATGGATGTCTGATGATAAAAATCTGATCCCCGTTAAAGTGCGGTTTGATCTGATCATACTCTCACTCAGGGTGGAACTCGATCAGTATGCAAACCTCAAATATCCCCTGATGTTTACGCGCGACTGACAAAATAATCATACCTGCTTTATTCATTTGCATCATAATCTCAATAATTTTGTAACTTTAAAGGATTTAAGCAGTACAAGCAAGAAACGATATATTCTTTTTGAAAGGTAATAAATTACATAAATCTTCCATCAACAGACTGCAGCTTACAACCTTTAAGCTGCAATCCCTTCTTAACATTACTCAGGCTATTAACGAAAATCTGAGCCAGGAAGAACTTTTAAATATATATGAAACACTGCTTACAAAAGACCTTAACATAGGCAAGGTCCTCATTTACAAAAAGGAAGAAGACTGGAAATGCATCCTGCGATCAGGAGAAGTCGGACAAACCTATACATCCATTGATGTTGAACGCGATCTGATTCCAATTCAGGAGATCTCCTTCATTACATCATCACCGAATAAATCACTGGATGCATTTGATATTGTAATTCCCGTGATCAATAAGAATGTTCCGATCGCTTATGTCATAATCGGTGACATTGAAGAAGGTGAAGGTGTCAGTCCGATCATCAAGCACCTGAATTTTATACAAACCCTGACAAACATCATTATTGTTGCCATAGAAAATATTCGGCTATTCAAGGAAAGTCTGAGGCAGGAAGCCATAAAAAAGGAGCTTGAACTGGCTTCCAAGATGCAGAATATGCTGATTCCGAACTCTTCCATTCTTCTCAAAAATGAAAAAATTCACATGACTGCCTTTTACCTGCCCCATATGGATGTTGGCGGGGACTATTATGATTATATTCCTCTGGATAAAAATGCATTCGGATTCTGTATATCTGATGTTTCAGGGAAAGGTATGTCAGCTGCATTATTGATGTCAAACTTCCAGGCAAACCTCAGGGCTCTGTTTACTCACGATATATCACTTGATGCACTGATAGAGAAGCTCAACGAAAAAGTTATGTTTTCGGCAAACGGGGAAAAGTTTATCACCGTTTTTGTGGGAAAATTCAATTACAAGACCCTGGAGCTGGAATATATAAATGCCGGACATAATCATCCCATCATGTATTCAAAAAAAACCTGCGAATTTACCTTTCTGAACCGAGGATGTGTCGGCATCGGTATGCTGGATGAAATACCGCTGATCCGCAAAGGTTCTGTCACTATTGAGGAACCGACCAAGTTACTATGTTATACGGACGGTCTCACTGAATTGATTGATGGTAAAAAGATCTCTTTCGGCACAAAGGAAATTGAAGAATGCCTGATGAACAACCGCAGTATTGAGGATAACATTCAGAGTATCATTAAAAAGCAAGGCATCTTTGAAGGTAGTGCAAGCATTTTTGACGATATTTCGATATTGGGCATTGAGTTTATGTAAAAGGAGCCCTGTGCAAAAGTTATGACCCCCTGATGAAGTTGTATTTTTATTTGTTTTTAACCATACTCCTGCCCTTCGATCCTGGCCCATTTTAAGTTTTGCTGCATTTATGAAATTTTACCGCATTTCTGAAGGCATGCTTTATTTCTTTAATTTTGCTGTTTCACTTCTGAAGTTTTGCTGCGTTCCTCGTTCCTTTTCTCATACCCGGCTTTTTGTCTCAGCCTTTACTACAATCCTCTTCTTTTTTTTCAAATGCATATACATCAAGCGATACAAAAGCTGCAGTAAATCCCCAGAAAAGGGCGGATGCCTTGTCAGTATCCAGAAAGTTGTTCAATATTCCATGAATCAGGTATGTAAGGAATCCCAGTATCATGCCCAGTGTAATGATTTTAAGTCTTTTACCCTTTATTTTCCGGAACACCCTGAAACCTGTCAATATACTCAGAATTCCAATAAGAAGAAATGAAATGAGTCCGGGCACACCACTCTCTGCAAGCGGTCCCAGATATTCGCTGTGGGCATTCCCGCGGTCTCCAAAATTTGTACTGATATCTGTCATCTCGTAAGACAACTGATAAGGAGCATATTCAAACATATAAGTTCCCGGACCCCATCCGAATACTGGTCGTTCTTTAAACATTCTAATGGCTGAATTCCACCTGTTGATCCTTTCCAGATTTGATTCATCAGTTGTAATATTGGCAACCGATTGCAGATGTTCGCTCAGGGAGACTGATGAAGCCTGGCGGTTGTGTTGCATCTTTTTTACAATTTCCGTTCTTTGTCCGAAGAGAATGATCACAACTGCAATACCAACAAGAATGACCAGCCTGAACCTTACTTTCAACAATATTAAAACAAGAGCAATAAATGAGCACAACACACTGATCCATGCAGCCCTTGTATAGGACAGGACCAGAGCGACCGCAATCAGTGCAGATGAACACATAAAAAGGATCCGGAACAGCATTTTTGTGCGCGTATGGATCATCACTCCACCCAATGCAAAGAACAACATGGCAAGTACTGCCCCATAAGAAGTGTGGTCCCGGAAAAAAGGACTCATTACAATATGGGCAATTTGTCTGTCATACAAACCATAGCCGATGTGTCTGCTCATGGTGTAAACAGCGACCAGCATCATGGGAACTGCATAGCACCAGATGAATATGCGAATGTTGGATGTTTTCCTGAACAGTGCAGCTGCAAGAAAATAAAACGTTGCTATAAACCAGATCCGGGCCAGCAGGTATTTGAATGATACCAGCGGATCTGAACTGGTAATTGAAGTCATCATCATCCAGAAAAGATAAAAAAGGACAGCGTATGTAACAGGATGATTCATGATGTATGTATCGATGAATTCTCCCTGTGCCATTTTGTATATCAGCAACAGCAGTACTGCGAAAAGCATCGGTTCTGTCGGTATGGCAAAATCAACAGGAGAACCTGGAATAAACTCTATCAGCTGAATTGAAAGAGGAGTCAGAACAATGATCGCAAAGTAAAAAACATCAAGCCGGATTAGAAATATAAAAATAAGAATTACAGCTACGGGTATAAGATTGAGAAAATAGAATTCATTTGCGGTTAATATCATGTTTGCCACGACATATACCGTAATGGCGGTAAAAACAAGACTGTACTTCCTGAGGTTTTCCAGTCCGGTCATCTGTTATTTCAATCCTTTTGAATAATCAACAATCAAAAGCAGCAGAAAAACCAATGCGAAAGTCGACAGTGTTGAAATGATTACGATCAGGGATCTCTTCGGCACAGCTTTTCTTTCGGCCCTGACAGCATGATCAACAATATAAACCTGTGGGATTGCCTGTTCGACATTGATTTTAAAGGCAGTATACTTTTCCTTAAGCTGGCCCAGTCGATTCATTTCAGTTTCGAGTTTTTTGGATAACTCGATATATGTCCCTCCATACCTTGAGAGAATATTCATTTGTTCACTTATTTCATTTTCTGCTGCATCATTGTTCTGTGCGAGTGCAACTGCATATGCTTCACTCAGTGATGCCACCTGTGATCCATAATCAAATACACCCAGATTTCTGATTTGCCGCAGGGAATCATTCAACCTTTCAACTTCATGTTGAGAGGCCTTGTATTCATTTTCCACAATGCGAAATGCTTCAGTCGCACGTTCGAGCTGAATCTGATATACAACTGAATCGATATAGGAAGCGATATCATTTGCGATATCAGCTGCAGTCTGAGGATCCGTATCGAGCACTGATATTTCAATTGAATTATATTCAGTGCGCCTGAAAGTGATGTTGCTGTTATATTTATTATGCAGCTGTGTATACGGGTAAAGGGAAGCCGTATCAATCTCATAATGACTCATGAGATCATACTTGTTCATAATATGATCCTTTATTTTGCCTGAACTCAGGATCTGAAGCATGCGCTCGGTTTCACTTTGCTCTCCGAATGAAAGAATATCCCGGTTGTTAACAGATATTAACGATGTTTCCGTAAGACTGCTCGATAATGAAACCGATGCCGCCGGAAATAATACAACTTTTGATTCGAACCTCGGTGTAATGCTGAGCGAAACAAAAACAGCAATAATAAATGCAGCAACAGAAATGAAAATCAAAATCCATTTCTTTTGCCAGGTGAATTTTAATAAATCATAAGCATTAAAAACAATACCTTTAGATTTTCCTTTTTTACCCATTTTTTCAGGTTATTTAAAAATGATCAGATAATAGTTCTTTTTGCCTTTTTGTATCAAAAGATATTTGCCATTCAACAACCAGTCATGGTTAATCACAATTCCCTCATCTTCAATTTTAGACTTGTTGACGATCACACCTCCGCCTTTAATCATTCTTCTTGTTTCACCTTTTGATGGGAAAACACCAGTCTTTTCACCCAGCAATTCAACGACATCGATTCCTCCCTCAAGTGAGTTTCTTTCCACTATGAATTGAGGCACTCCGTCAAAAATACTCAGCAGTGTCTTTTCATCCAGTTTTTTAAGTGTGGCAGTGGTACCTTTTCCGAAAAGAATTTCCGAAGCTTCAACGGCTGATTGCAGGTCCTCTGCAGAATGCACCATAGTTGTTACTTCTGCGGCAAGCCTTTTTTGCAGCAACCGCAGGTGTGGGATTTTTTTATGTTCAAGGGTAAGCTCCCGAATCTCCTCCTTTGAAAGTAAAGTAAATATTTTTATGAATGTTTCAGCATCCTCATCCGAAGCATTCAACCAGAACTGATAAAACGCATATGGTGATGTTCTCCCTGGATCCAGCCATACGTTTCCCTGTTCACTCTTACCGAATTTTCCGCCATCCGCCTTCGTGATCAACGGACAGGTAAGGGCAAACGCCTCACCCCCCTCTTTTCTGCGTATCAGTTCCGTTCCGGTTACGATGTTCCCCCACTGATCGGATCCCCCCATTTGCAACTTGCAGTTTTTATTCTTGTATAAGAACAGGAAGTCATATCCCTGAACAAGTTGGTAAGAAAATTCCGTGAAAGATAATCCCGTCTCCAGACGCTTCTTCACGGAATCTTTTGCCATCATGTAATTAATGCTAATGTGTTTACCCACATCTCTCAGAAATTCAAGAAAATACATATCCCTGAACCATTCATAATTGTTTACGATTTCTGCGGAATTACTGCCACAGTTAAAATCCAGGAATTTTTCCAGCTGTTTTTTCTGACAATTGAGATTATGATTCAGCGTATCTTCATCCAGAAAAACCCTTTCCTCTGATCTGCCTGACGGATCTCCGACCATACCGGTTGCTCCACCAACAAGGGCAATGGGTTTATGTCCGGTCCGTTGAAAATGGACCAGCATCATTATGGGTATCAGGTTGCCAATGTGCAGGGAATCGGCTGTCGGATCAAATCCTATATATCCTGAAGTGGATTCTCTCAATAATTGCTCTTCCGTTCCGGGCATGATATCATGGATCATACCCCTCCATCTGAGTTCATCAACAAATGTCATCATAAAAATTTTTCCAAAGATAGCATTTAGCATTTATTAATAAACCGGTTTCATGAACAGAAGTTAAGGCCTTATCCTGCGTGTTATAACAACCTAATTTTTAAAATTCTTACAAAATCATCCGGTTTAACATTATCACCCTGCACATCTCATCTAAAGATGAATTTCCTGTGTAAAAACATCATCTGTGTTAATTGCATCGGGGTCATAATATTCCAAACCCGGGAATATTTCTTTTGCAAGTGATGAAAGGGGATTAAAAAAAATTGAATTTTCTTTGGTCCCTTCGGGGAGAAAATGCACCTGGTAGTCCAGCCGGTCCACATAAGCCAGAATAATACCCAGGATCAGTGCCATTTTACATAAACTGAAAATGACTCCCAGAATTTTGTTTAATAAGGATAATTGGATCGCTTCCAGTATTTTCTCAATTGCTCTTCCGGCAATACTGATCAGGAAAAATACTGTTATAAAGGTCAGCGCAAGCGCTATCAGGTAAAGATATTCTTCATTGATGGTAAAATAGTTTGATATAATCCGGGCAGTCAGTCCTGACAATTTCATCGCACCAAAGATCCCGAGAACAAGCGCCGCAAGTGTGGTAGCCTGCATCACCAGTCCGCGGGTAATTCCCCGGAATATTGCCCATGCAAACAAAACCACAACGAACATATCAATATAGTTCATAAGCAGTTAATATTATCAACACGATAAATGTAATGAAAAGTAGCCAGAATGTAAAGAGTTATGAATTTGAATCCCGTTCCGGATTATTCCATTTTAAAAGATAAAACTGCAGGGATTATTCTGAAATATTATTTGCAGTAATAATGATTTTCAATAATTTTGCAGTCCCCAACCCACACCCACACTTTCTTTCACACCCACACCCACACGCTCTTTCACACCCACACACTCTTTCACACCCACACACTCTTTCACACCCACACCCACACCCACACCCACACCCACACTCACACTCACACCCAAACGGCCCCATAGTTCAATGGATAGAACGGAGGTTTCCTAAACCTTAAATTCAGGTTCGATTCCTGGTGGGGCTACTGAAATGAATTGTAAAACCTTGATATACAAAAATATCAAGGTTTTTTTATTCTTAATTGGAAGCATATTGGAAACATCTTGATTAAAATTCCATATATGACCAGGACAATGTAGAAGAGGTTTGGAGGTATTTACATTAGGGCAGGTACGTGCTTCGATCCCCAATAAATTGGATAGTCAATCTGATTAGGGTTTGCTGATAAACACATTTATGTATATACCGGCAATAGTGTCCATTTAAAGTAACAGATAGTCAATGTAAATATTTGTATTTGATAAATTTAAGCATAGATAAACAACGTTTCGATTTC
>JAFGRC010000167.1 GCA_016935355.1 Bacteroidales bacterium | reverse complement strand
GGCGGGATTCAAACCCACGACCTTCAGAACCGGAATCTGACGTTCTATTCAGCTGAACTACGGGGCCATTTGGGTGTGGGTGTGGGTGTGGGTGTGGGTGTGAGTGTGAGTGTGAGTGTGAGTGTGGGTGTGGGCAAGAGCAAGAGCAAGAGCATTGGGAAAAGCATTGGGAAAAGCATGAGTAAGAGTTTGGGCAAGAGTGTGGGCATGAATTCTGAACTTTTACTGAAATTTAAAACTATCCGGAACAGGAATGTAAAAGTATAGAAAATTGGGGGAACGGCAAATATGAAGGTGAAAAATAAACGCTTTTGTAAGGGTTTTCCTAAATTAACATTGCTCTCATGCTGGTTTCATTTTATTTTTTACATTTGCCATTCATCATTCATTCGCAACAAGTACAATGGAATACAATTTCAACGATATAGAAAAAAAATGGCAGCAATTCTGGGATGAACACAAAACCTTTAAAACATTTGACGATTTTTCAAACAAACAGAAATTCTATATCCTTGATATGTTTCCATATCCTTCCGGCAGCGGTTTGCATGTCGGACATCCTGAAGGATATACAGCTACTGACATAGTTGCCCGTTATAAAAGAATGAAAGGATACAATGTCCTGCATCCTATGGGATGGGATGCTTTTGGACTTCCGGCAGAACAGTATGCCATACAAACCGGTACCCATCCGTCAGTTACAACCAACAGCAATTGCGATACTTTCAGGCGGCAGATCAAGTCGCTTGGTCTGGCATATGACTGGGACCGGGAGATCAATACTACCGACCCCTGTTACTACAAATGGACACAATGGATCTTCACCAGGCTTTACAATACATGGTTCGATGTTAAACAACAAAAAGGACGACACATCAGCGAACTTGAAATTCCTGATGAAATCAGGAAACAGGGCAAAGAAGCCATAAGAAAATACACTGATGACAAACGCCTGGCATACTATGATAACGCTCAGGTATGGTGGTGTGAGCATTGCCGAATTGTGTGCGCCAATGAAGAAGTACTGAATGACGGATCACATGAAAAATGTGGAAACATTGTAACCCGCAGGAACCTGAAACAATGGATGCTGCGCATTACCGATTATGCCGAACGTCTGCTGAAGGGACTGGAGAATCTGGCCTGGCCTGAAGGGATCAAAGAACAGCAACGAAACTGGATCGGCAGATCAACCGGAGCTGACGTGGATTTTGAAATTAAAGGATTGGGCAAAAAGCTCAGGGTATTCACAACCCGTCCCGATACACTTTTCGGGGCTACTTATATGGTGGTATCACCCGAACATGAATGGGTTGAATTAATTACAACGGATGCATACAGACAAGCGGTTAAAGAATATATACATAAAGCCTCCTTAAAAACTGATCTTGACCGCACGGATCTGGCAAAGGAAAAAACCGGTATTTTTACCGGCCGGTATGCAATTAATCCGGTTAACGGACAGGAAATCCCCATCTGGGTTGCCGATTATGTTTTAACCGGCTATGGTACAGGAGCCATTATGGCTGTACCTGCACATGATGAAAGGGATTTCGAATTTGCGCAAAAATTCAACCTTCCTGTTAACTGCATTATGGATCCGGCTGATGCAGATCCGGTACTGCGGGATAAAGTGCTTGCAGGGAATGCCTGTTGGACGGAAGACGGAATTTACATCAACTCTGCCCATGAAACGCTCGGCATTTCAATTAACGGACTGAACAAGGAAAAGGGCATTCAAACCATCATCAAGTGGCTTGAAGAAAAAGAACTCGGTAAAGCTACCGTAAATTATAAGTTAAGGGATTGGTTGTTCAGCCGCCAAAGATACTGGGGAGAACCCTTCCCGGTGATACACTGGGAAGACGGCGAAATCGAAGTGCTTGGAGACGACCAGCTCCCTGTAACACTTCCCGGACTAAAAAAATTTGAACCCGGACCGGATGGCGAGTCTCCCCTTGCCAATGCAGGTGAATGGCTTGTTGTGGAAAAGAACGGACGTAAGGGCCGTCGCGAAACGAACACAATGCCGCAATGGGCAGGTTCATGCTGGTACTATCTCAGATTTATCGATCCGGGAAACGACGCGGAACCGTCCTCAAAAGAAAAAGAAAAATACTGGATGCCGGTGGACCTGTATATCGGCGGAGCGGAACATGCCGTGCTTCACCTGCTTTACAGCAGGTTCTGGCATAAAGTATTATACGATCTGGATATTGTTTCTACCGATGAACCTTTTCAAAAATTATTCAATCAGGGTATGATCCTTGCTTTTGCTTATGAAACTGCTGGCGGGGCAAAAGTATCGGCAGACCTTATTGAAGAACGTGAAGGAAGGTATTTTCACAAACATACGGGAGCAGAACTGAAACAGATCATCGCCAAGATGTCAAAATCCCTGAAAAACGTAGTAAATCCTGATGATGTGGTCAGACAATATGGTGCGGATTCTCTCAGGTTGTATGAAATGTTCATGGGTCCGCTTGATGTGATCAAACCCTGGGTTGATTCGGGAATAAAGGGGGTGTTCGGTTTTCTGAACCGTGTATTCAAATTCTTCAGCAACCCCGAAAACACCGGTCAGGATAACGAAGACCCCGAAATACTGAAAGGCCTGCACCAGACGATCAAAAAAGTAAGTCAGGATATCGAAAACCTGCGGTTCAACACAGCAATATCCCAAATGATGATCTTCACCAATCTTTGTATTAAAAAGGAAAAAGTAACCAAAGAAACGGCAGAAACATTCGCCAGGGTTATATCACCTTTTGCACCTCATATTGCTGAAGAATTATGGTCATTATACGGACACAAAACCAGTATAAGCTGCGAGCAATTTCCGGAAGCCGATGAATTTTATCTGCAGACAGATTCATACGAATATCCGGTATCTTTCAACGGTAAGCTCAGGTTTAAGCTTGAATTACCCCTTGATATGCCTGAACAGGAAATCAAAAAAGCAGTAACAGGAAATCCACAGGCAGAGAAATGGATTGCGGGAAAACAAATTAAGAAAATCATCGTAGTAAAAGGTAAAATAATCAATGTTGTTACATAATCGGAAATGAGTAAGAGAGGTCTTGTTTTAATTGTTACAGGGTCCATAATAATCCTGGCTGCCGCAGGATACTGGTTTAAATCGGCCCGGCAAAGTCACCCGGATGAATTGCTGGTACATGCGGATTCCTGTTCCGTTGAGAGACCTGTACCTCGGTTGTATGGAATTGCCATAGACTCTTTCACAATTGAGGAAGGTATCGTTAAACGCAATCAGACCCTCGGTCAGATCCTGCAGCATTACTCTCTGCGGGAAGGCAGTATGGCTCGACTGGTAAACTATACCAAAGGAATTTTTGATGTACGCAAAATAAGAACCGGAAACCGTTATACGGTATTCCTTTCAAGGGACAGCCTCAGCCAACTGCAATATATGGTGTATGAACATTCACCTGTTGACTACGTGGTATTCAATTTCATTGACAGTCTGAATGTGGATCTCAGACAAAAAGAGATCATCTCAAGGCAAAAAAACGTTTATGGAAAAATTGAAAATTCGTTGTGGGAAACTGTAACGCACAACAATATCAATCCAAATGTCGCACTTGAAATGTCCGAGATCTATGCCTGGACGATCGATTTTTTCGGACTTCAGCCTGAGGACAGCTTTAGCATCATCTACGACGAATTATATGTCGATACCGTTTCTGTTGGTATGGGAGAAATCCATGCGGCTTATTTCAGGCATGCAGGAAAAGACCTGTATGCCATACCCTTTGTTCAGGACAGCGTATCCACTTTTTTCGATGCTGATGGCAACAGTCTGAGACGTGCTTTTTTAAAAGCCCCGCTCCGGTTTACACGCATCAGCTCCAGATATTCCAGCGCCCGGCTGCATCCCATCCTCAGGATTGTCAGACCACACTATGGAGTGGATTATGCAGCTCCCGTCGGTACACCTGTTTATGCCATCGGCGACGGAAGGATTGTTGAAGCCGCCTATCAGTCGGGTAACGGATACTACGTAAAAATTACGCACAACAGCGTTTATGCTTCACAATATATGCATCTCAGTCGTTTTGGCGAAGGGATCAAAGCCGGTGTATACGTGAAACAGGGTGACCTGATCGGGTATGTCGGCAGTACGGGACTATCAACCGGACCACACCTTGATTTCAGGGTCTATCAAAATGGTTCGCCCATCGATCCTCTCAAAATGGAGTCTCCTCCGGTTGATCCGGTAAAACCTCAAAATCTGGCCGCCTTTGATTCCGTAAGGACCCTGACCATTGCCAGGCTGAATGAGATCGGTCCACGGGGCTATTCAGGACAGGATTTTCTAAGCAACAAATAATCCTTTGACGATCCGTTCCCTGCAAATCATGATTGACCGTAAAACGATCCGTGATTCCGGAATGAATTATTTACAGGAAAAAATGAATTTTCCACCGTTCAGCGGTATGTTGCAGTTTATTTTGCTCCCAATATTGTCCATCCCAGATATATCTGGAATGTACGGTTTTTGATCTCCTCTTCAGATACTTCAGAAATATTTGTAAAGCCAAGAACGTATCTGATCCCGGCCTGAAGACCGACAGGAAGCTGCAAGGCACCACCGAAGGCCAGTCCGAAGTCGTTATTTTTCAACTGGTCCTTAATATCACCGATATCCTCGGTTTCCGCTCTGGTAAGAAAACTGAACTGGGGTCCCGCTTCCAGACTAATCAATGATACAGGTTTAACCCTGAGCATAACCGGAATTGTAATGTAGTCGGTATTAACCTTTACATCTTCCCATTTGCTTCCATTTGCTGAAAAGAGGACTTCCGGTGTAATTCCCACACTTTCTGAGAAATTCAGGTTCAAGTAAGCACCTCCATGAAAACTGGTAATAGTTTCGGTACTGATGTCTTTCACGGCCTGATCGGCAAAATTTGCCCCGGCTTTAATGCCAAATCCAAAACCTGGCTGCGCGTAGATTGCCAAGGGCAGCATTAAAGCTACAAATACAATAATTACTGACTTGCTCATAAATTAATAATTTAAATTAAACAATTGTTTTATTTCCGGTTGTTACTCTAAAAAGTGTTCTCACAGGTAACAGAAAAAGAATAATATTGTAAATAACGTTTAAGGACAGATTATGTTTTGTCAGCCAAAATTATTGAGCGGTTATACACATAAAAATTTCTAAAAGTTATCAAAAACCGCTTCCCTCGTACCTTGTGCAGCACTATAATTAATGATTAACGCTTCTGCTTTCCTTAACTCCTGTTTGATATCGGTTATAATACCCATTTCCACATCTTTGTCCGCCTTTATGGAAACGATCAACCTGTTGCGGTCAGATTCCACCATATCTTCCCGTTCTTTACTGATGAATTCACCAATGTTTTCAACAGGCTGAAAGGCATCATTAAGCTGAATGCGGGTAACTGTTCCAAATCTGGCTTCATTTCCGGGCTTGCCAACATAAATATAACTTACCAGAGATTTCTTTTCCATTTTTTGCACTTCTGTGGCAGAAGGAGGCCGCACCCTGACGATCATTGGATTCTCCCGGATCGTTGTACTGATCATAAAGAAGAACAACAGCATAAAGATGATATCCGGCAATGAGGCTGTGGACAATCCCGGCACTTTTTTCGGCACTTTTTCCCTGAAACTGATCATTCCTCCGTTCCTCCAATATCTTTTGGTTCTGCTTCAGAAATAATGACAGGATATATGGTTTCAATGGCTTCACGTCTCGGATCTCCCGTTGCAAGTTCATTAAATGAAACATTGAATCTTTCCAGGGATAACCTGTTCCGGAGCTCAGCATAAGCCGCTGTCAGCTCGTTCTGAACGGCAATATAAGTGCCGTATGAAGTACCCCTGTCGTTTTGCAGGGAAATCACGTGGTGCTTTGTAACGGGAACCTGACCGAAAAATGGGACTTCAACCATTACTTTTTCCGGCAGATCAGCGTCATTATCGGGATTTTCAATGAATTCCATCGCTTTGCCCCGCAATTCCCTGATGTCGGTCAGCCGGCCCTCCACCTGAAGCTGATTGCTGTAATTGACCAGAACCGTGAATACATTGCGCTCTTTAACGGTTTCCTGCTGCAATGGATTTTCCTCATCCGGCATGGGGGGTAGTTTCCTCAGAATACCCATATCGGTATTAAATGTTGTTGCGATCAGGAAGAAAAGCAACAGCTGAAAAGCTATGTCAGCCATAGATCCCGCATTGATTTCCGGTGGTTCTCTTCTTCTCAGCATCCCGTAAGGTTTTTTCAATATTTTATACCGCGGTCAATTTGATTTCAACATTCCGGATATTTCAGTATATATAACACCTGTTACGGCAAGTCCGATAAAAATATACGCAGCTTTTAAACCTGCATCAACAAGCTTTATTGTCGGCTTTACATTGGAAGGATTGTTAAATCCGGGAATCGGATTTCCTGTCGCCATTAAATAACCCAACCCGAAAATGGCAACAAAAACCACAAAACCAATCAAAATACTTTTTGCACTTTTGGGATTTCTTAAGATCTCAAAAACAAAAAATATCAGGGCTAAAAAAAGCGCTATGCCAAAATAAATATATGACAATATGATCACTTCATCCGTTACCATGGGTTCTTCAACAGGAGTGCCTTCAGTGCCCGGCTGAACGTTTCCGAGATAAAAAAACAGGGTAAAACCGATTGCCAGGGCAAAAAAGACCAGTATTGTGACAGATGATATTTTTGAACGATCAGGTATTAACATTATTTTTTCAGTTTAAACTTGATGAGAATATCAATAAATGAAATGGACGCATCTTCCATCGTATTCACGATGCTATCGATCTTTGAAAGAAGGTAGCTGTAAAAAACCTGGAGAATGGCACCTACAATCAAACCGGCAGCCGTAGTGATCAGGGCAACGCCGATCGGACCTGCGACCAGTTGGGGTGTAACGTCTCCGGCCGTATTGATCACGTCGAATGCCATGATCATGCCGATTACCGTTCCCATAAATCCCAGCATGGGGGCAAGTGCAATAAACAATGAAATCCAGCTCAGGTTTTTTTCCAGCAATCCCATCTGTACGCTGCCGTATGACAGGATCGACTTTTCCACGATTTCCAGTCCGTGATCAAAACGGTCAAGTCCCTGGAAGAAAATGCTGGCAACAGGCCCCCTTGTATTCCGGCATACTTCCTTTGCCGCATCAATACCCTGCCCCTCAATAGATGTCTCAATATCTTCCAGCAGCTTTTTTGTGTTGGTAACGGAAAGGTTCAGATAAATGATCCTTTCAATTGCAATGGCCAGTCCGAAAATAAAACACAACAAGATGACAGCCATAAAACCTGCTCCACCCTCTATGAATTTTCTCTTGATCTGCTGATGCACGGTGAGTTGCGGCAAGGTTTCTTCAGTAATGATTGCGGACGAGGCCGGCAATTCATCCTGCAGGTTATCCTGCTCAGCATATTCCTCAACAATTGCATCCGGAACAATATTTTCTTGTCCCGCGACGGGACGAATGGAGATTGCTCCCGTAAATAAGATGATTTGTACCAGAATGATCAGTGCTCTTCTCATATGTTTAATGCCTTTGTGTTAATATCAGGATCATGAAAATGAACTTGTTGCACAAGCTTTTTCTGAAAAAATAAAGGCGCAAATTAGCAATTTATTTGCAATTTATACAGGATCGGATTAAAAGATATGGGAAGTAAGATCTGCAGGTCAGGCCGGATTTATTCAGATTTACTTCCCCTTTAACCAGGCTTTCATAACATTATATACTGATCCCGCCCAGTAGTTCCGGAAACCAAATCCGGCAGCCTTTCCTGTCATGCGACTGGCATCAATGATTTCCTTTGTGGCATTATCAAAGAAACAAACATAATAACTGCCCGTTTGTGAGCTTTTATTCAGGTTTTCAGCGATAAAAACCAGTCCCATACCGGAATGATCCCCGGTATTATAACTTTTAACAACAGCCTGGACATCATCCCGGGTAATCTCGTGTTCCTCGTTAATAACCAATGAAGCGGGATTGACGCCGCCATTCCTCTCAGTAACCTGATCGAGGTCAATCGTAACATCCGATTTGTTGAAATACTTTTTCAGGTCATATTTTTCCGGTTCATTGGGCACCAACAGGTTTATTGCATTAAAATACTGATTGACAATTGCCACCGGATCCTCAGTGATCAGGGTGAATTTTGCCAGAGAAAAATCAATACCGTACCAGGTCATGGTGGTTTCGTTCAGTGCTTTTGTTTTATCCTGTGCGAACAAATTTGATCCAAGGATCAGCAACAAAGTCAAAATAGTAAGGATGGTTTTTGTTTTCATAGCTTAAGGTTTTATTACGATATAGTTTAAGAGTAATAACAAAAATAAATGATTTTCGTTGATCATCCAAACAAAGTTTTTAATGGAGTACTCCCTTCGGTTCGGGACAGGCAGTGAGATCGCTCCGTTAATTTACTCCCTTCGGTTCGGGATAGTCAGTGCGATCGCTCCGTTAATTTAGGATTTGGTGAAAAAGTTATAAAAAATTGATTGTTAATAATATATAGATATTTTTCGAGGAAAAACTGCAGATGTTTTTTGTCTCACGTAATTCTCAATGATCATATAAACATGCAGTGATGACCAGATATAAGTAGATATTAAACTTTAACTTTTTGCATTGCAGGAAAGTTTCGTTTAAAATGAGAAAGATCTGTGAGTTTTTAGGGCATTTTTAGAAGGCATGCATAGTACAAGTTAATGAATAACAGAATTATACAATTGTTACGTTTGATTACAACACAAAATTTGTCAGTAAGAACATCAGCCAAACCAGGGCCGTTTTCTGTTTTTCGCCTCTGGTAATACCGAATTAATTAGATTTACATTGTCAACGATCTGAAAATCATACATACCAACCGTTATAAAGTCTGCCCCGTTTTCAAAAGCATATTTAAAGCCATCTTCTGGTTTGATGGAACCAGCAGCAAGTACTTTGAATCCAATCCATGGTTGTTCCAGGTTGTTCATAAACTCAATGGTTCGTGTTGGATTATAGTCAAAGACGTTGTCCTTCCATTCTTTTTCAGGCACGTCTGCCATAGCCGACCAGTAATTCCAGCTGTGCACAGTTTTCATCCAGAAGTCAGGAATAATGCCTTCTTTTACGCAGGCTTCAATTGATTCTATGCGATGTGCGCCAATTCCCGCAGGTATTCCGGCATTGCGTAGAATATCCAGACCTTCTCTGATGACGTCGAAATTGCCTTCCTGAGTGACCCTGTCCGTGATCTCGCCCCCGCAATAGGGCTGCTGCTGCTTTTAACTCAACTGATCTTTTTGCTCCTTCAACAAAGTCCATTCTCAACTGGCAATCAGAAATAAACTGTATCTTGCCGTCCGTCTCATTCCAATATTTGTGAATGATCCGTGCCAAGGAGGGATTGCAGAGAAGTGCATTAATACCGCATTTTTCAGCTATCGATAAAGTCTGGATTACTTTGTCATCGCTGTGATATGCTTTTACAAGTTTTGAAACATAAAGAAGATCCCGTGAATGCGCCCAACCGCCAATAAGATTACCTCCTGCAATTAACCGACTCAGTTCAAGATTTCCTATTTTGCCTTTCGGGCATTGAGCCTGAAGGTTTTTCAGGGATGTGAATTCAAAACTTAATAACGTAGCACCTGATGTCGCGTCAGTGGTTGATGCACTGGCAGTATTCAGAAATTTCTCTTCCCAACTATTGAATTTCTTTTTTCTATAAAGCGCATAAGCAAATGCACCGAGAACGGGTAATGAAACCAAGTCTCTTAAAACATCCCGCCGGTTTACTCCTGTAGTTTTCAATCCTCCCGTTTCCAGACTAAAATCTGTTTCCTTTGGAATTGGTTTGTGTATTTTGGCTTCATTCCAGACCACAAAAAGGTGATCCAAACCATACATCATCCCTTTAGGTAAAAATCCCATTGCAAGCAGTACAACCAGTTCAATCAGGTTTCTGTTCACCCATAGATAAGCTCCTTCAGTAACAATCCCCTGCATAAAGCCTAAAAACGGAGGATACGCAACAAAATACAACAACATCAGTAAAGCCCCACAAAATGCAGCAATTCGTGTATATATACCTAAAATCAGAGCAAGTCCGATCAATGTCAGTCCCCACACGTTTATCAGATCTGTTATGTTCATTAAAACATTACTGTCTGCAATCGCCTGAAAAACACTACTGAAAATCCATCTCGAACCAGCCAGATAAGGAGCTGCCGTCCATGTTCCGTCGGTAAGCTTTACAAACCCTTCATATAGAAAATGCCAACCAATAATGATCCTCACAATAGTAAGTGTCCACAAAGACAAAATATTTTTTCTCATATTTTCATATATAGATAATTACATGTTTAATACGTTTTGCAACCTGAATTCCCTATATTTTAAATGTTAAAAAATTATAAACCAATCAACCGGAATGATCATTATTAAACCATAAACCAATACGATAAAAAATTTATCAAACGCATTGTGGACAGAAATCAAAGCAGCAAAATCATGGACATGTAACTCTATGGCAGAAGCCGGATGGTTTAACTTTCAAATTTTAATATATTACATTTTCTAAATTTGCGTTTACAAATAACGTTGGTCCGGTTAAAGCTGGTGTTATCATGAATACCAGTTAAACCGGACCTGTATCTGAATGTAATCTTATTCTATATGCTTAAAAAACAAATGTTTATGCGTACCACGGCCTTTCACGTTTTTCCGCACTTGCTATAAGCTCGCTCAGGACATCAATTGTGATATTGACATCATCTACAATCTGGAAATCATACATGCCTGCACAAACGAAATCCGCACCATTTTCAAATGCCCATCTTATTCCGTCCTGTGGAGTGATGGCGCCGGCAGCCATTACCTTAAAGCCAAAGAAGGGAACATCAATGGATTTGAAAGTCTCAATGGTTTTTTCAGGGAACATGTCCCAGATATTATCATTAAGCGAATCATGATCCACCCTGGGCGCATCAGGTGATCCTGGCAATACGGTAGATCTTGAACCAGATGACCGTTGCGGATATTCCGCTCTTTGTTCTCTCGGACTTGCCGACCAGTAATTGTCATGATGGAAAGTTTTGTAATAAAAATCAGGTTTTACACCTAAATTTCTGGAATCAATGACAGTTTGCAGTGAATGCGATCCCACACCAAAAAGCATTCCCTGACTATGGGTAAATTCAAGAGCCTGGAACAATACGTCCAGTGCATTGCTTCTTGCAAGATTATCGGTATTTTCTCCCTGGATGTAAATCATATCAGCACCATCGTCAACTGCCTTTTTGAGCGGAGCAAGCCTGTCATCTTCCCTTCCGATAGAACACTGACAGACATTAATCATTGTGCTCCCGGTTTCCTTTTTATATTCATTGAATATCGGGTATTGAAATTCTACCAGGTTGACAAAATTAATTCCGGCCTGCTCGGCAAGAGCCCATGTTTCTTTCATTTTTTCATTGGTATGCCACTGCCTGCTCAGTTGTCCGACATACCTCAGATCCCTTGCATGTGACCATCCGCCCATGGG
>JAFGRC010000166.1 GCA_016935355.1 Bacteroidales bacterium | reverse complement strand
TGGGTGTGGGTGTGGGTGTGGGTGTGGGTGTGAGGGCATGAGTGGGAGCATGAGTGGGGGTATGAGTGGGGGTATGAGTATGAGCAAGAGCAAAGGGTGTGTTTTGGAGGATTGCAAAGTTAAAATTTTTACTTTATTTACAACATCATATGGTCATTGTTTTGAAAGAAAAAAACACCCTAATGATGGGTTGATTAAACATTTTTCATATATTGCACAGACAGAAAAAACTGATTTGTGAGCGCTGATGAAAAAAAAGATCGTTCTTGAGTATACGTTGAATTCCTCGCCAAAAGTTCTTTTTCCCCGATTGAGCACACCGGGTGGATTAGCGGAATGGTTTGCAGACGATGTGAATATCAACGGTCCCGTGTTTTCTTTCTTTTGGGACAACATGGAACAGAAAGCTGAAATTGTCCAGAAAAAGGAAAATAAATACATCCGTTTCCGTTGGCTTGACGAAGAGGATAATGATACTCAATGGTTTGAATTCCGGATTAATGTGGATGAGCTGACCGGTGAAGCCGCATTGATTATTACCGATTTCACTGATGAGGAGGACAAGGAAAGTACCATTGAATTGTGGAACTCGCAAATTGCAAAACTCAAACATATTATTGGCCTCTGACTTCCTGTATCCTTGATAAAAATATAGTAGCTTTGTATTCGTTTTAAAGACTGATATTCTTTAATCCATTCTCTTGTGAGGCGGATACACAGACTTGTAATTACATCATTTCTGGGTCCATTTGTAATGACCTTCTTTATTGTGATGTTTCTCCTGCTGATGCAGTTTCTGTGGAAATACATCGACGAACTGGTGGGAAAAGGCCTTGGCATGAATATCATTGCAGAACTCCTCACCTATGCATCCGCCAGTCTGGTCCCTCTGGCACTTCCCCTGTCTGTTCTTCTTTCCTCATTAATGACATTCGGAGGCATGGGAGAACATTATGAGCTCACTGCCATGAAATCATCAGGAATTTCGCTGAGGCAGATCATGATGCCCGTAATCATACTTGCCATGTTTATTTCAGCAGGTGCTTTCATTTTTTCAAACAATGTGCTCCCGGTGACCAATCTCAAAATGAAATCCCTCCTCTATGACGTAAGACAACAGAGGCCCGAATTTCAGATAACCGAAGGGATTTTTTATAACGGGATTGACAATTACAGCATCAGGGTTGGCAAAAAGGATCCTGCCACCAATCAGCTTTATGATATTAAAATATATGACCACACGGACCGGCGCGGAAATGTAAGTGTGATCATAGCTGATTCGGGTCATATGCAAATGACGGCTGACCGGAGAAATCTGATCATAACTTTATGGAATGGTTCCGTTTATTCGGAACTTGAAGATGACAAAAGACCGCCTGATAAAACATACCCGCACAGAACGGACATTTTCAGGGAACAGCGTATTGTAATTGAAATGCTTGGATTTGAGCTTATGCGCAGTGATGAAAGCATCTTCCGCAATTCATATCAAATGCTGAATGCTTCCCAGTTGAAGCACACACAGGATTCCCTGAACAAAGAAATATCGCAACGGACGCAAGACTATTATGATGTGCTGCTTCAAAACAATTTCTTTGCATTAAAAGCTGACGGACATAGCAATCTTACAACCCTATCAGCTACAACAATGAGCTTCGGCTTCCCGGGATCGCCGCAAAGGATCAGCAGTACATTCGCTTCACAGCAAAGTATAAGCCGCTCAGCGGAGTCACCTGCAGGGACGGAAAAAGCGACACCCATGCCAAAAGATACTGTTTTCTGGCCCGTTAAACAGGTTACGGGCATCGATATTCTCCTGAATACTTACACTATCACAGACAGATACATGATTCTTGAACAGGCACTATCCAACGCATCATCCACGATGAACTATATACTCAGCACCAGTTCAACCATTGATCACGAAACCAAATTATTGCGCAGGCATGAAATTGAATGGCACAGGAAATTCACACTTTCTTTTGCCTGCCTGATTTTTTTGTTTATCGGGGCACCTTTGGGTGCCATTATAAGAAAAGGCGGACTGGGAATGCCAACGGTGATTTCCACGTTGTTGTTTATCTTATATTATATCATTTCATTATCGGGGGAAAAATTCGCCCGGGAAAGCATATTGACGAGTTTTCAGGGAATGTGGCTTTCTTCTTTTATTCTGATCATTGCTGGTGTTTTTCTGACATATGAAGCCACCAATGATTCGGCAATTCTGAATCTGGACACTTATTACAACTGGATCCGCTCACAGCTTGGTCTGAGAAAAAATCAAATGATAGAAAAGAAAGCATATCTTACCGGTAAATTCGATTATGTGTTCATTCAAAAAACTGAACTTCAAAATAGCTTCCGGTATATCGGTGAACTGGCCGGGGATTGCAGGGAAAAACTCATAAATGACTGCTCACCCGGGAAAATTATCCGCAAAATAATGGAAAACAAAAGCTATGATTATCTGATAGAACTTGGCGTACATTATAATGGCCTGTTTCATGAGATCTTACTCAGCAACTGGTTCAGGGTCCCATATTTTCAGAAGCGCATCGGTGAGTTTCCTGCGCTGCAATACAAAACCAACCACAGGTATTTCAGCAGCAAGAAGTTCAGAATCTTTTCGATCATAATCTTTCCGGTATTCATAGTGCGATTCATCCAGTATATCATTGTGGTCAGAAAACTCAGAAAAAAACTGCAGGTTATTGCTGATCTTTCTTTCGGAATGATCACCTTGCTAGACAGATCCATCATGAATATTGATTTTGAAGATCATATATGAGAATTCTGCAGTTATGCAATAAAATGCCTTACCCTCCCCGTGACGGCGGATCCTTAGCCATATTAAACCTTGCACACTCCTTTGCAAGACTCGGACATGATATTACGATGCTTTGCATGACTGCTTCAAAACACAATATACCAGCCGGCGATCCGCCGGTGACGACGCATCAGATAAGGCTCGTCACCGTTAAAGTAAATACAGGAATTAGATGGTCGTCTCTGATCATAAACCTCCTATGCTCAAAAGAACCTTATATTGCTGAACGTTTTGTGTCGGAGGATTTCAGAACGAAGCTCATAACGATCCTCCGGTCAAATTCATTTGATATCATTCAACTGGAAGGATCGTACCTGTTGCCTTACCTTGATACCATACGTTCCCATACCAATGCGGTTGTTGCATTGCGCAGCCATAACATAGAACATGAAATCTGGTCGGGAATCTCAAAAAATACCGGGAATGCGTTTAAAAGAATGTACCTGCAAAATTTATCGAAAAGGCTTGAAAAATTTGAAAGCAAGTATACGAACCGCTATGATCTGCTGGTCCCGATAACCGATAATGATCAAAGAACATTTCACATCATGGGGAATCAGAAACCGGTCATGGTTTGTCAAAGCGGCTGCAATACTGAGAACCTTCTGCAAATGAAACGAACCGGCTGGAATCGCTCATTGTTCTTTTTGGGATCGCTCGACTGGATGCCGAACCAGCAGGGCCTGACCTGGTTTGCATTGAACGTTTTTCCGCAGCTGGTAAGAAAATATCCGGACATAGTATTTTATGTCGCCGGTCGCAATGCACCACGATGGATCATCAGCAAACTGAAGCATCGCAACATTATTTACCGCGGTGAAGTGGAAGATGCCAGGGAATTTATGGAATCACAAGACATTATGGTCGTTCCGCTGTTTTCCGGAAGCGGCATGCGTGTTAAAATAATTGAAGCCATGGCAGCCGGTAAACCTGTAGTTGCAACGACCAAGGCTGCTGAAGGGATCAGGATTGTACCGGATGAGAACATTCTGCTGGCAGACAGTGTCGGCGATTTTATGTGGCAGACCGAAAGGCTTATAAACAGTAGTGAACTTTGCGAAAGGATCAGCAGAAATGCCATCGGGATGATCCGTAGCAATTATGACAATATCCGGATCACAAGAACTTTGGTTGACTTTTATCAAAAGCATATACCATGATCCTTAAAGTGATTTTCTGGTTTTTTCTATTCATAATATTCTATGCATATTTAGGGTACCCATGTATAATTTTTATGCTTGCGTTTCTGAAAAAACTGTTATTCCCGGGAAGAAAAGATCTTAGCAATACATTCGAACCCCCGGTCTCGATGATCATACCGGCTTATAATGAAGCTGACTGCATAGATGCCAAAGTACAAAACTGCATGGAGCTGAATTATCCTCAAGAAAAACTGCAAATCATCTGGGTAACGGACGGATCCACTGATGGCAGTCAGGATATTCTGAAGAAATACGACGGCATCATGATCCTGCATGAAAACATCCGTAAGGGAAAAATTCATGCAATCAACCGTTGTATGAAGATTGTAAAATCTCCGTTCGTTATTTTTTCTGATGCAAACACCATGCTTAACCCGGAAGCCATCCGTGAGATTGTCGGTTATTTCGAAGATCAGAAAGTCGGTTGTGTTGCGGGAGAGAAAAGAATTGCAGGTTCAGAACGGCAAAAAGCCGTTAGTGCAGGTGAAGGGCTTTACTGGAAGTATGAATCAACCATTAAGTCGTTTGAGTCTGAAACCGGTTCGGTTCTTGGTGCTGTTGGTGAACTTTTTGCCGTACGTCGCAGTCTTTACAAAGAAGTGCGAGAGGACACGCTTCTGGATGACTTCACAATCTCCATGCAGATCGCAGCAGCAGGCCACATGATCAAATATGCACCCGGGGCCTGGAGTCTGGAATCAGCCTCCTTTTCGATCCCGGAAGAATTAAAGAGAAAAATAAGAATTGCGACCGGGGCCATCCAGTTTCTTCGCCGTGAGCCTGCCTTGCTGAACCTTTTTAAATACGGATTATTGTCATTCAAATATATTTCCCATAAAGTGCTTCGTTGGACGCTGGTACCGTTTGGGTTCATACTGATGCTGGCATCCGGTACAGCCATTGTGATCATTCCTGATTATAGCACACCGCTGTTTCAACTTCTGCTGTTCATTCAGTTTGTTTTCTATCTGACAGTAGCAGCAGGAGCATTGTTAAAAAATGTAACCCTGAAGCAGGCATTTATTTTCATGCCTTATTATCTTTTCATTATGAATTATGCTGCAATAGCAGGAATATGTCATTACCTCCAGGGGAAATACAGTACCAACTGGCCCAAGGCAAAACGTTCATAGCTGTTCATGGACCAAATCAAAATAGTTTTTTACCCTTTTCATGATCATTCTATAGCATAATATTGTCAACAAATTATAATTTTGTTTTTTTGGTTTTTCTTAGTAAAAATGCTGGCATGGCTGAAAAATTGAAGGATAATTTGTTAAGTGAGTTGAATACTGTTGAGGAAGCAATCGAAGAGATCAGGACAGGAAAAGTGGTTATTGTTGTGGACGATGAGGATCGCGAAAATGAAGGGGATTTTATTTGTGCAGCCGAGCTGATCACTTCTGAAATTGTAAATTTTATGGCGACCTATGGCAGGGGACTGATATGTGCACCCATTCCTGAGTCGCGTTGCGAAGAACTGGAACTCGAATTGATGGTTGATTCCAACACTTCCATCCACGGCACACCTTTTACGGTTTCTGTTGACCTGCTTGGTCATGGTTGCACGACCGGGATTTCTGCATCCGACAGGGCTAAAACCATAAGAGCACTCGTGAATCCCAAAACAAAACCCGAAGATCTTGGGCGACCCGGACATGTGTTTCCATTAAAGGCTAAGGCAAAGGGTGTGTTGCGCAGGCCCGGCCATACGGAAGCGACTATTGACCTGGCCCGTCTGGCAGGTCTGAAACAGGGAGGAGCATTGGTGGAGATCATGAATGAAGATGGCTCCATGGCACGTCTTCCCCAATTGATTGAAATGGCAAAAATGCACGATCTTAAAATCATTACCATTAATAGTCTTATTGCCCATTTGCTTGAACACGAAAGCATTGTATTCAAAGGTGAAAAGGCCAGACTTCCCACCAAATATGGAGATTTTACTGTTATCCCCTTTATTCAGAAATCCAATGGACTTGAACATCTGGCGCTGGTCAAAGGTAAATGGACCAAAGAAGATCCGGTGATGGTGCGTGTCCACTCATCATGTCTTACCGGTGATGTCTTTGGATCATACAGGTGTGATTGCGGTTCCCAGCTGCATGAGGCCATGAGAATGATAGAAAAGGAAGGTCAGGGTGTCATTGTTTATATGAATCAGGAAGGAAGAGGCATTGGTCTGTTTAATAAGATCATGGCATATAGACTACAGGAACAGGGACGTGATACGGTTGAGGCAAATCTGGATCTGGGATTTGAAGAAGATGAAAGGGATTATGGTGTCGGAGCCAGTATATTGCATGAACTGGGACTTGGAAAGATCCGCCTCATCACGAACAATCCTGTGAAACGGGCGGGACTTGAAGGATACGGGATACAGGTCGTTGATAACATACCTTTAATGATATCACCCAATGAACATAATGTTTTCTATCTGAAAACGAAAAAGAACAAAATGGGTCATCTTTTAGAGTTATTGGAAGATGAGGATTTTAAAATTGTCAACGAAAAGTGACACATGCATCCAAACGGTCCACGAATTGTATTTCTGGGGACTCCGGAATTTGCGGTTGAGTCATTAAAAGCGATCCTTAATGATGGATACCCTGTAGTTGGTGTAATAACCGCACCTGACAAGCCTGCCGGGAGGGGGCAAAAAATCAGGTTTTCACCCGTAAAGCAATTTGCATTACGCCATGATCTGAAATTATTGCAGCCCTTGAAGCTCAAGGATCCGGCATTTCTTGAAGAACTGAGACAGCTTAAATCCGATTTACAGGTCGTGGTTGCTTTCCGGATGCTGCCCGAAGAAGTCTGGAGCATGCCTGTCCTGGGAACTTTCAACCTTCATGCTTCCCTGCTTCCCGATTACCGGGGGCCAGCTCCCATAAACTGGGCGATCATAAATGGCGAGACCCGTACCGGTGTCACCACATTCTTCATCAATCATGAAATTGACAAAGGATCCGTCCTGATCAGGAAAGAGACATCCATCGGAGATGATGAAACAGCCGGCATGTTACATGACCGCCTGATGATTATGGGTGCCGAAATTGTTGTTAAAACCATTGACGCTATTGTAAAGCATGAAATAGAACCGGTTTCCCAGAGGGAACTGAATGGAACTGCAACATTGAAGGCTGCGCCCAAAATATTCAAGTGTGACTGTCAGATCAACTGGCATTCCGTCACCGACAAGGTGTTCAATTTCATCCGCGGTCTGAGTCCTTTTCCAGGAGCATGGTCCGAAATCTCATGTGAAGAGCGCAGACGACTTCAAATTAAAATATTTTCCTGTGAGAAGGTCCATCGTTCACACAACAAACTTCCTGGTATGACAGAAACTGATGAAAAGGAATATCTGCTGGTCGCGACAAAAGACGGATTTATTTCAATAAAGGATCTTCAGCTTGAAGGGAAAAAAAGACTTGAAATCAGGGAGTTTTTACGGGGATTCAAAAACATCAGCTCTTACAGATTCTACTGAGGCCCCATCCAAAAGATTTTGCCGTCACTGACACATAACTTCACACAGGTTTTACTGAACGAATATAACTTTCTTTATAGTGATGTTCATATGTAAATTACACTTTTTTCATTTTCCCATGGTCTCCGGTTCCGGGAATCACAATCCCAAATCAAACTCCATTTCAACCTCATCCTCAGTTACCCTGATGTCGGGTTCATCCGCCTCACCAGCTGGTTCCTTTATTTTCAGGGCTTTTCGTAACTGGAGTACAGCGCCGGCCTCAGGTTCCGTCCCGTATGGCATCCGGTTCAGATCATACAACCGGTCAAGCTTAACGGCGTACAACTGCGAAATGTCGAACATGGTTTCCCCGCTTTTTACTATATGGGTTTTGTTGCCCATTTCGGCCTTGTTCCGCTTTGGCTGCAGATAAATTATACGTCCTGCGCCCAGGGAATCATAGGGTGTAAGATCATTGTACCTCGGAAGTTCCCACAACATTTTTTCAAGGTCATTTGCCAGGGATGGAAAATTATCTCCTTCCTTTGTAATGATATATTTTACCCTGTTATTTTCCATGATTTGTCTTTGAGCCAGCGAAGATGAAGAAATATGGGAGGAACCTCTGAAACCGCGATCGTTTAAAGCAATCAGATCGTATTGCTGCAGATTATAATCTTCAATGATTTTGATGAGCGCACTGGCGTAATCCCTGCTGGTAGCATAACCTGCATTCTTTAAACCCCTTGCCCATCCTTTGTAATCGGTTGGCTCCAGCTCAAACAAAAATGCATAGCGTTGCCGGCCGTTCAGAAAGTCAGAATGATCACGGTAAGAATCCTCAACTGAATTATAGCTTCGGAAACATTCATTTCTGCTGTCATCATCATGCTTGATGGTCCTTCCATTCCAGTCATCATGACACTTGATGCCAAAATGATTGTTTGCCTGACGCGCAAGCCGGCTGTTACCGTCACCTGATTCCAGAGCACCCTGTGCCAGTGTGATACTTGCAGGAATTCCGCTGCGGATCATTTCTTCAATTGCCAGCACATAATACTTCTGAAAGTATTCAACTCTGCGGCCGGAATTTGAGGATTGACCCTGCAGATTCAAACAGGTAAGAAATATGGTCACCGGTAAGATTCTCAATACCATGCTCTGTTGCGTTTATGCAAAAATAACGAAGGAATTGATGGTTCTGTTGTGATTTCTCAAACTGTTATCAACAGTTTTATTTATGTTTATACAAAATCAAGCAAAAAAACGAACTTGCAACAGGGTATTTATGATCCTGGAGGGTCTTGATAATAACAGGATTTACCGTTAAAAGCAAGATTTACAGTTTATTTTTTAAGTGCATAATGGGTTAGGTAGATTGCATGCTGCTCCCAAAGGATATATTCTTTCAGGATATTGTCCGGCGGGAGTTTTTTTGTGTCTGCGCCGCCGGGCTCTTTTAATTTCAGGCAAAATACTTATATTTGAATGATATAAACATAAGCTGATGAAAACTGAACGAACCTTTGACATCCTCGCAAATCTTATGACGATCTGTCCTGAAAAAGAAGATATCCTGGCTTGCAAAGTAAAAGGTCAGTGGATCAAGTATTCCGTAAAAGAATACCTCGAACGGGTTGAAAGCACCAGCTGCGGACTCATGGAACTCGGGTTGCAGAAAGGTGACCGGGTTGTTACCATCTCCAACAACCGTCCGGAGTGGAATTTTATGGATATGGCATTAAGCCGGGCCGGTATGGTTCATGTTCCGGTATATCCGACGATCAGTGTGAGCGATTACAGTTATATATTAAACGACTGCAAACCAAAATTACTGATCGTATCAGATAAGGCCCTGTATGAAAAAATCAATCCGATTGCCCGTAAAGTCAACTCCATCAAAGGGATTTTCAGTTACAATAAAATTGATAATGTAAGAAACTGGGAGGAAATACCGGACCTGGGCAGGCAAAATATCGGTAAACATGCTCAGACTCTGAAGAAATTGGAAGATGAAACAGGTATTCATGAGATGGTTACGCTGATCTATACATCGGGCACAACCGGAAATCCAAAAGGCGTCATGCTGTCACACAGTAACATCATGAGCAATGTGAAGACCATTTCAGAGGTTTACGACTTTAACCACACGCACCGTACCTTAAGCTTTCTTCCGATCAGCCATGTCTTTGAACGGACCATCAATTATTACTTCCAGAGTGTCGGGATAAGCGTTTACTATGCTGAAAATCTGGGTACAATAGCAGAAAACCTTAAGGAGGTTCAGCCGCATCTTTTTATTTCCGTGCCCAGATTGCTTGAAAGGACTTACGATAAGATCATCAGTAAAGGAAGGGAACTTACCGGGATTAAAAAACGGATTTTCTTCTGGGCCGTGAACCTGGGTATGAAATACAGGATTCCGGGTGGCAACAGCGCATTATATAAGATCAGACTGAAATTGGCTGACAAGCTGGTTTTCAGTAAATGGAGGGAAGCACTTGGCGGTAAGGTTCAGTTGATTGTCGTAGGAGGAGCTGCCCTGCAGCCACGGCTGGCTATTATCTTTAATGCTGCAGGTATTCCGGTCGTGGAAGGTTATGGTCTGACAGAATCTTCCCCTGTAATAGCAGCAAACAGAAAGCCTGAAACGGGCGACCTGAGAGTGGGTACCGTGGGGCCTGCCATTCCTGGAGTTGAAATCAGGATCGCGGATGATGGTGAAATCCTTTGCAAGGGTCCCAATATAATGCTCGGCTATTATAATCACCCAGGCTTAACCCGTGAAGTAATCGACAAAGAGGGCTGGTTGCATACCGGAGATATCGGGATGCTGGTTGAGGACAGATACCTGAAAATAACCGACCGGAAAAAAGAAATGTTCAAGCTTTCAAGCGGAAAATATATCGCACCCCAGATAATTGAAAACAAGCTGAAAGAATCCATGTTTATTGAACAGGTGATGGTGATCGGCGAGAATCAGAAGTTTGCAAGTGCCATCATCTCTCCGGACTTTCCTTTTCTGCACAACTGGTCATCCATGCACAATATCAGCTTCCAGGATAACAAGGAGTTGATCCAAAATCCTGATGTTATTGCACGGTATCAGAAAGAAGTTTCGGAGATCAATAAACATATGGGACAAACCGAACAAATAAAACGTTTCAGGCTGGTACATGAAGAATGGAATCAGGATACGGGCGAACTCTCACCCACCCTGAAACTGAGAAGAAAAATACTGGCTGAAAAATACGCAGATTTGATCAGAGAAATTTTCTCACTCAGCAACAATAGAATCTAGCAACATACCAGCAACAATAAGATATATTTATACTTACCTTCTGACAAGTGAAAAGAAGTTTCTTCTTTTTGATGTGGTAATGTAGAACGGATCAGCCGATTTGTTTACAAAATTAATATCTTCAATGGTAAAAAATGCCTTTGGATTATATTGTTGTATCAAATCCACGACATGCTTGAGCCTCTTTCTGTTTATGATCACATATAAGATGCCAACTTCACCCTGCATTCCTGTTGCTTTCACAGAAGTTACACCAAATCCCTCATGTCTTAAGGTAGAAATAAGGTCCAGAGCATCTACCCGGGTAATGATTCTGATCAGTTCATGTCCGATGGCCAGTTTCTCATCCAGTAACATACCCACAAAATTACCCATTGCAAAACCTGCAGCGTAAGCGATATAACAATACCAGTTGTTCAGGTTTTCAAAGATCCTGCTGATGGCAATAACCCAGATCAATACTTCAAAGAAACCAATAACCGGGGCAATTAACTTATAACCTTTGGATACAAAAATAATACGCATCGTATCCAGTGTCACATCGCATATCCTCAAAACAAAGATGAACAAAGGGATCAACATGAATTCAAAGAATGGCTGGTCTAAAAATTCCATATTACATATTAGTTGATTAAACACATTATATTTATCGAAACGTTAAAATTCGTAAACGTTAACATTGCTGTAAAATTATGGATTAAATGCATAATCCGGCGCAAAGCTAATGCAATAAGGAAAATTAATATATGAAGATTGTCACCTTATATTTGGAAGTCTCATGGACTTGGTATAATTTCATGATCTTAATAACTCAATCAAAGACATTATGATTCAATACGTTCGCAGGTTTATAAAATTTCTGTTGTATGCGGTTTTCTTTTTGATTCTGCTTCTGATCATCCTGCCGTTGATCGCGGAAGGGAAAACCGTGTCAGAATCATTTCAGGAGCTTTTCAGGCAAAAGCAGACCATTATCATAATTGCACTTCTCCTTGCATATTCCCTTCTATATCCTGTTATCGGCTTCAGGAAAGTAAAGCGGTACATAAACGGCAGATTTGACGACAACAAAGTCTATTTTGATGAAGCTTTCCAGGGACTTGATTATATCAAGAAAAGGGAATCCGATTCAGAGATCGTATACCGCAAAAAATCCTTTCCAACCCGGGCACTGTATTTGTGGGAAGATGAGGTTAAGCTTGATACATATGACAATCCCGTGATCATTTCCGGGATGCGCAAAGCAACAACACGCATAAACCGCCGCATTGAGCAGTCCATGATAAAGGATCAGACTTTGTGAAGGATTATGTCAGATCCTATGTGCCTGCATGGATTTTATTATGGATCCTGTCAATTGCCATTCCAAAAGCATCCCCAATTAAGGGATCCCAACAATAAGAAGGAAAGTTATCAGAAGCATTCAAACAAAGACATTAAGCGTTAATTAATCGTTACACGAAATCTTGTTCTAAAAGCTGGCTCACGAAATCCCAGTTCACCACATTCCAGAAAGCATCGATATATTCGGTCCGGCGGTTCTGGTATTTAAGGTAATAGGCATGCTCCCAGACATCAATGCAAAGCAATGGATGTCCCTTTTCCTCAGCAATATCCATCAAAGGACTGTCCTGGTTGGAAGTAGAAGTGATTTTCAGTCTGCCGTCAGCAGCAATGAGCCAGACCCAGCCGGAACCAAACAATGTTCCTGCTGCTGTACTAAATTCTTTCTTAAAGTTATCAACCGAACCAAAATTTTCTTTCAGTGCAGCAAGCAGGGCTCCTTCAGGCATTTTTCCGTTTGCGGGTGCCAGCATGTTCCAGAATAAATTGTGATTCAGGTATCCCCCTCCATTATTGCGTATGGATTTAGGATATTTTGATATTTCAGATAATATTTCCGGTGCAGATTTGCCTGTCAGTCCCAGCTCCTGCACAGCGGTATTAAAATTCCGGGTATAGGATGCATGGTGCTTTGAATGATGCAGTTCCATAGTTTGAGCATCAATATATGGTTCCAGTGCATTATATGCGTACGGGAGTTCGGGAAGGGTAAATTCACCGTTTAGTCGCACGACTCTTCCTATACGATCTGATGCTTTCAGGTTTGATGTCAGACCGTAGGCAGAAATACCGGCTGTTACCAGTGCAATGGATTTTATAAATGTCCTCTTGTTCATAATTAAGATATATATTAATGATTACTGGTAGTTGTAACAAACTTGCAGCAAAAAGGTTTACTGATTGCCGGTTATAGCCAACATTTCCTTCACCGGGTGAAAACCGCACATACAATTGCCGCGGCAGCAGCAACATTCAAAGATTCGGCCGAAGAAATTTTTAACCTGATCCGGGAAGGTATGTGCAACCGGACATCAATAAAAGGCAGGAGGTCTGTTGAAATGCCTTTTGATTCATTTCCAAATACGATCAAAGCATTCCTGCAAGGTTGTTTCTCCCAGATTGAATCACCGGACATAAAAGTCCCGTATATTTTAAAATCCGGATTATTCGCATGCTTCTTCAACAGTTCAGGCAAGGGTATATAACAAACAATGCTTTGAAGGACAGCCCCCATGGAAGCCTGCACGACTTTCGGATTGTAACAGTCGGCGCAATCCGGACTGCAGAATATCATGCTGATGCCAAACCAGGATGCAGTGCGGATAATGGTACCGAGATTTCCCGGGTCCTGAATGTTATCAAGCACCAGAGAAATTCCTTCCTGTGCATATATTCCGGAGCATGCGATTTTTGGTACATTGATAACGGCCATCACGCCGGAAGGGCTGTCCAGAGAACTGATCTGATCAAATTCCCTGTTGCTGACTTCTGTAATTTCCTTAATGTTGCCTTCCGGCTTTATTGCATGATTTGCCAGCCATCCTGAGGTCGCAATCAACTGTTCAATTTGAGGAGATTGCTGACTGATACAATCTTGAATAATCTTATCTCCCTCCGCAACGAACTGTCCGTTAAGATCCCTGTACCTTTTAATTTTCAGCGATCTGATATATTTTATACGGTTTCTGCTGAGCA